>NZ_JBEYCQ010000057.1:0-21474 GCF_040632905.1 Streptomyces sp. NPDC016469 | reverse complement strand
TCGGCGTAGACGGCCACGCTGCCGATACCCGCGTCCCGGCAGGCCCGGGCAACACGGACAGCGATTTCGCCACGATTGGCGATGAGCACCTTGCGGATATGGCCGGTCGTCACGACACCCACGCTCCGGGGGCACGGTAGGAACCCGCGGGCTGCTCCCAGCGGATGCGGCCCCGCCCGGGTGCGCGCGGCTCGTCGCCCCGCACGCCGTCGGCGGCACCCGCGGCGTCCCCGCCAGGCGCGAAGCGGGCGGCGAGTACCGCGGCAAGCGCGGCAACGTCCTCGGCGCTCGGATTGCCTCCGGTGATCCGCAGCGAGGCCAGCGAGAGTTCCACCCCGGCTCGGGGCTCCCCGGCCGTCACAGCGGGAGGTTTCCGTGCTTGCGGCCCGGGAGCGGCACGTGCTTCGTCCGCAGCATGGCGAGAGCGCCGATCAGCCGGCTGCGGGTGTCGGCGGGATCGATCACATCGTCGACGAGGCCGCGCTCGGCAGCGTAGTAGGGGTGCATGAGTGCGGTCGTGTACTCCTTGATCTTCTGTGCGCGCATCGCCTCGGGATCGTCGGCGGCGGCGATCTCGCGGCGGAAGATGACGTTGGCCGCCCCCTCGGCACCCATGACGGCGATCTCGTTGCTGGGCCAGGCCAGTGCGACGTCGGCGCCGATGGAGCGGGAGTCCATGACGATGTAGGCGCCGCCGTACGCCTTGCGCAGGACGAGCGAGATCCGTGGGACGGTGGCGTTGCAGTACGCGTAGAGCAACTTGGCTCCGTGCCGGATCACTCCGCCGTGTTCCTGGTCCACGCCCGGAAGGAAGCCGGGTACGTCGACCAGAGTGACCAGCGGGATGCTGAAGGCATCGCAGAACTGGACGAAGCGGGCGGCCTTCTCGCTGGACTCGATGTCGAGCACGCCGGCGAGGACGGCGGGCTGGTTCGCGACGATGCCGGTGACCCGGCCGTCGAGCCGGGCGAGGCCGCAGACGACATTCTGCGCCCACTGCCCATGGACCTCGAAGAAGTCACCGTGATCGACGATCTCCTCGATCACCCGGCGCATGTCGTAGGACTGGTTGGGCTGGGAGGGGACCAGGTCCAGCAGGCGTTCGCACCGGCGGTCGGCGGGGTCGTCGGCCGGGGCGACGGGCGGAAGCTCTCGATTGTTCGAGGGGAGCATCGACAGGAGGTGGCGGACGTCCTCCAGGCAGCTCTCCTCGGTGTCGTACGCGAAGGCGGCCACTCCTGAGACCGCGGCGTGCACATCGGCACCCCCGAGGCCGTTCTGGGAGATCTCCTCACCGGTCACCGACCGGACGACATCGGGGCCGGTGATGAACATCTGTGAGGTGCCGCGGACCATGAAGACGAAGTCCGTGAGCGCCGGGGAGTACGCCGCGCCGCCCGCGCAGGGCCCGAGCATCACCGAGATCTGAGGGATGACGCCGGAGTTGCGGACATTGCGCTGGAAGATGCCGCCGTAGCCGGCCAGGGCCGAGACGCCTTCCTGGATACGGGCGCCGGCGCCGTCGCACAGGCCGACGACGGGGGCTCCGGCGGCCTCGGCGAGGTCCATGACCTTGTGGATCTTCTCCGCGTGGGCCTCGCCGAGGGCGCCGCCGAATATCCGGAAGTCATGGGCGTACGTGAAGACGGTGCGGCCGTGGACGGTGCCCCAGCCGATGACGACACCGTCGCTGTGCGGCTTCTTGTCCTCCAGGCCGAAGCCGGTGGCCCGGTGACGGCGCAGGCCCTCGATCTCGACGAACGTACCTTTGTCGAAGAGGAGGGCGACACGTTCACGGGCCGTCAGCTTGCCTTTGGCGTGCTGGGCCTCGGTGGCGCGGTCGCTCGGGCCGCGGAACACCTGCTCCTGGAGGGCGTTCAGTTCGGCCGTGCGTTCGCGCAGGGTGGTGTGCGGAACGGGCTGGGGCGTCGGCGGGCGCTCCGCGGGGCGTACGGGCCTGTCCTCGACGATGCTCATTCAAGGTCACCTTTCGACGCGGGTGGGCCAGTGGGCCGGCTGGCGCGCCACAGAGGTTCGGCGGACCCCCTAAAGCCAGGCTTGCGTGCAGGACGGCGGAGTGTCCCGGCGGGCGGGGCGGGAGCAGGGACTCCGCGGCACCCGTGCCTGGTGCGCGTACATGTGTGGATATCGCGCGCGTCCGCCGAGGAACTCATGAAGGGGGCAGGATGATCAGATTCTTCGCTCCCCGCGCCGGACGGGAAACCGAACGCCGGACCTGTTTTTTTCCTCGTGGCGGAGACCCCAATTAGCGCTGAGCGACGGGCCGGTCATTCTCCGGAACCGCGGCGCGGTGAAAGCCGAGCTGCCCGAGTCGCACGGATGTGCGGGGCAGGGATTTCCCGTGTTGTCTTGAGCATGACCATTTAGGAGTGTCGGAGGCGCCCGGCGAGCTGGGGGAACGTCGGCGGAGCAGCTACCGCCCCGACCGGTCAGTGGAGAGCTGTGGTCCGGCACGACCCGTCCCGGTGCTCGGCGCCACGGCCGGACTCCTGCGGGACCGGGCATCCTCGTACGCGGCCAGGTACTTCAGCGGGCCGCCGCGGGCCGTGGCACGAGGTACGCCTCGCGCGGGGCGTACCGCTCGTGGGTCACGGGGCGGACGGGAGGGCCCCGGCCGGGAGCACGGGGGCGGGTGCGGCGCGGCCGCACCGGCGGGTGCGCGGTGCACCTGACGTGCGCGCGGCACCGGAGTCCGGCCGGGGCCCTCTGCCGGGAAGTCTTTTCCCCGTACGGCCCGATCGGATCCGCGGCCGGAAACGGCACCTCGGCCGCGGAGCGCCTGGAATTCGCGAAATCCGTAACGCCCCGCAGCCCGGACGGAAATCCGGGCAATACCGAGCACGCCGCGGAAGGAACCGACAGAATCAAAAGGGTGGCCGTCAAATGAACGGCCTTGCATTCTTTGGGGTGCACGTGCATCCGGCACATGCGCAGAGCATTCGAGAAACTCGGTGCACATTTACGTGCGGAAGGGGCGCATCTCGCCGGATGGAGTGGCAAGGGGCGGGCCCTCATCGGTCACGGATTGCCCCAGGAACGGCAAAGCTCCCGCAACCGGCCGTGTCGGCCGGTCGGGGAGCGGAAGAGCAACGCCGACCCAAGGTCCGAGTCAGGGGTGGGTGACACCCCACTGGTCGTCGAGAACGTGGAACCACACGTCACCGCCGAGGGACGAACCGGAAATGTCGGCCTTCGCTCGCAGATCCGGAGTCGATGCTTCCGCCAAGCCCATTCCAAGACTTCCCCAAATTCCGAGCGTAACGAGCAAACCCGAGAATATGCGCTTCGCCGCTGCCTTGTTCATCTTTACCCCCTGTAGACATCCGTGCGGTGCGAGGTACAGACTGCCAACCGGCTCAAGTCGCTCTCAAGCGAAACTCGATGACGTAAAGTGGTCTGGCAACTAGTTCCACGTACGGGGGAGTAACCAAGGGGATGGCCGGAGAACCGCTTTACTTGCCGCACTCCGATGCCTTCGACGACGACTGCGCCATTGCTTATCAACACGCCGTGACTCATGGCCGGTACACGCGGCACGGAGTGGCCGAGGCGCTCGGGATCAGCCTCGAAGAGGCCGCCCAGATCGAGAAGAAGTTGCAGACCCTGAGCCTGCTCCACCCGACACCCGGCGAGCCGGGCACCTTCGTCCCGGTCAGCCCCGACGCGGCGGCGGCCGACCTCGTCGGACCCACCGAGACACAGATCCGTGAGCTGCAGCAGGCCGTCACAGACGTACGCACACGGATGCGGGCTCTGGAACCCACGTACTTCGAGAGCCGCCAGCGTCGCAACCAGGCGGAAGCCTTCGACATCATCAGCGACATCGGCGTCCTGCAGTCGATGCTCAACGACTGGGGCGCCCGGTGCCATACGGAGGTGCTCACCGCACAGCCCGGCGGCCCCAGACCCAGCCACTTCCTCGACAACGCGCGGCCGCTCACACTGACGCGCCTGGCGCGCGGGGTGACGGTGCGCCACCTCTACCAGCACACCGTACGCAGCGATCTGGCGACCAGCGCGTACGTGCGGGCCGTGACAGCCGCCGGCGCCGAGGTCCGTACGACGGACGAGCTGATCGACCGGATCGTCATCTACGACCGGGAGATCGTCTTTCTCCCCGAGCAGAACGTGGACGGCCGCGCCCCCGGTGCGGTCGTGGTGCGCGAGCCGGCGCTCGTGGCCTTCCTCTACAAGGTGTACGAGCACCTGTGGACGGCCGCCACGTCCTTCTCGCCGGGGGCCGAGGAGCCCACAGCCGTGACCGATGACCTGAAACGATCGATCGTCAGGCTGATGGCCCAGGGGCACAAGGACGAGGTGGTGGCGCGACGACTGGGCATGTCGGTCCGGACCTGCCGTCGTTACATTTCCCAGATCATGGAGGAACTGGAGTCCACCAGCCGGTTCCAGGCGGGCGTGAGCGCGGCCGCGAGCGGGATGCTCGACTCCCCGACGGCATGACGTAAGGCATTACGTGCCGGACCACTTGCTGCCATCACGGATGGCTGGTTCCGGCGTCCTCCAACCGTGCACTCTGAATCGGGCCGAGACCGGATCCGGTCCGGTTCTGAGGGGGTGTGGCGTGTGCGGAGTCCCGCGGTCCGTCATCTGATCCACCGGCCGAGGTCGTGGCAGCATCCGGTACCGGCCGTACCTGACACCGAGGAGGAGTTCGTCCTGGTCTGTGAGTTCCCGGCCGGGAACTCACAGGGGCGGCGCTTCCATGAGCTGTTGGACGTGGTCGGTGCGGTCCAGGAGGCCGCTGAGTTCATCGGGCGCTGCCATTTCGCCGTGAACCCCGACCGCGTGGCGGTCTTCTACCGCTTCGGGCTGTGGGCGGACGACATCGCGGCGCTGCGCGGCGGTGTGCCGACCGGTCGGCTCGACGTCCGGCTGAGCGTACGCCCGGACAAGGTCGTGGACGGCGTACCGCGGGTGCTGGAGTTCCGCATGGCGATCCGGATCGACGGCAGTCCCTGTGGTGCCGGGGACGCCAGCCTGGTCTTCCTGGCGCCCGGCGTGCACACCAACCACCGCCGCCACAGCCGCGCAGCGCTGCTGGCCGCCTGCGGCACGGCCGGCGGGGGCGGTGCGGCCGCCCCGGCGGGCTCTCCTGTCGACGCGGCCGACCTCGGGTACGAGGACTCCCGTGACGTGCTGCTGCGCAACCCCGGTACAGCCGGCGGACGGCTCGCCGTCGACGTGGTGCTGCCCCCGCCCGTCGACGGGGAGATCCCGGCGCGGGTCCTGCTGGAGGCCGTGCGGCAGGTCTCGCTGTACGCCGCCGTGCGGGCGCACGGGCTGGCGGCCCGGCGGATCACGCTGGCCTCGCTGCGGGCGCACTTCCGGGGCTACGCGGAACCGGACCTGCCGCTGCGCTGCGCGGCAGTGTGGGAGCCGCTCGGCAAGGACGGGAGGGGGCGGCGGCTGGCGGCGGTCTCCCTCAGCCTCATCCAGGCCGACCGGGCCGTCCTGGAGACGACCACCTCAGTGGTCGAGGACCTGTGACCAGTAGTCATGCGACCACTCCCCTTCCAGCGCCTCGGTGAGCGCGGCCACCGCGTCGGAGTCGAGCATGGTGGTGATCTGGGCGTCCACGGTCCGGCCGAGCCCGGCATCGTAGACGGCGGCGCTGACACAGAACTCCAGGCCGTCGCTGACCAGGAGGCACGTGCGGAAGGACCACTCGTCGCCCGCTCCGGGTGTCCCGTCCGGGCGGTGCACCTGGGTGGGCCGGCCGTCGGGGCCGAAGCCGAACTCGGTGAACCTGAACCGCATCCCCTGCCCGATGGCCTTGCTGTACGCCTCCTTGAGCGTCCACAGCCGCAGCAGGCTCGGGTTGCGCTCCTCCTCCGGCAGCTCGGAGACGAGCAGCCGCTCGTGCGGGGTGCAGATGTGCCGGTCGAGCCCGCGGCTGTAGATACGCCGGTCGGACCGCTCGGCATCCACACCGACCAGGCCGCGCGTGGTCAGGCCGACCAGCAGCAGGTCGTCGGTGTGGCTGAGGCTGATGTCGATCTGGTCGCAGCCGCGCAGGTACGGCCGGCCGGTGGGCCCGTACATCAGTTCCAGGTCCTGCGGCTCGGCGTGCAGCGCGGCGGCCGCGGCGTGTTTGAGCAGCATGCGGGAGGCGGCGAACTGGTCGCGCATCTCCTCGTGCGTGATGTCCCGGTAGCGGGTCCAGTCCCGGCCGAGGGTGGCGCGCAGCGCGGCCCCGCCGGGGTCGGCGGGGCGCCAGTCGTCGAGGCGGCCGTGCACCAGCGCGGTACCGTGCGCCGCCAGTTCGCTGCGCACAGCGGTCCAGTTGGTACCCGCCACGGTCGCGGCGAGGGGGTCCCCGATGGCCATGGTCACGGTGCGACCACCAGACCGTGGACCTCGGCGAGGTTGCGGGCCTGGAGCACCCGGGCGACCGGGACGGGACGGCCGGTGGCCCGTTCGGCGAGCATGACCAGGCGCAGCAGGTGTACCGAGTCCCAGTCCAGCAGGGTATCGAAATCCGCGGCGGCTTCCTCCGGGGTCAGATCGAGACCGAGTTCCTCGCAGACGTGGGCGAGGAAGCGGGGCAGGTCAGTGATGTTGCAGGTGGTGTCCATGGACCCTCCCTCCGAGTCGGGCGTCGAGGGTCAGATGACCCGGTACGGGCGGCAGGGGGTCCAGCGTGTGCCGGAACCAGATGCCGTCCCCGTCCGTTCCCTCCTCCGCTGTGAAGCCGAGGGACGGGTAGAAGCCGCGCACCCTCGCGTTGCTGCGGGTCGGGCGGTAGCGGGCCCGCACGGCGGCCAGGTGCTGACCACGGGCATGGGCCAGTACGGTGGCCAGGCAGGCGTCCTCGATGCCGCGGGCCAATGCCCGGCAGCTGAGGAACACGTTGTCCACGGCCAAGGTGTCCCCCTCACGGCGGATGAAGAGCGCGCCGACCAGCCCGCTGTCGCCGAAGCGGTCGCTGACGCGGACGGCGAGCACCTGGTGGCCGTCGGCGTGGTGAAGAGCGGTGACGCGGTCGGCCTGGACCCGTTCGCCGGTGAGGTTGAACTGGTTGGTGCGCAGCGACAGCTGGGAGAGCCGGCGGATCTCGTGCGGCTCGGGCTCGGAGAGGGTGACCTCGGTACGCAGTTCCGCCAGGTAGTCCTCGTAGGAGCCGGTGCTCCCGCGGAACTCCTCGCGTGCGGCGGCCTCCTGATAGCGGACGGTGCGACGGGTGTCGTCGTCGGTGATCTGCGGCGTGTCGAACCAGCCGTCCCGCAGCAGGGCGTGCAGGTGCAGGGCCGGTTCGGCGCCGAGTGGCACGACCGCGGTGCCCGGCAGGTGGCGGCGGACCAGGGCCCGCTCCGCGGGCGAGTCGTCGAGGAAGACGAGGGCGTCGGCGGAGATGCCCAGACGCCGGGCGATGGTGTGGAGGCTGCCGTCCTTGGGCTCCCAGCCGGCGTGGACGGCGACGAAGTCCGCGGGGCGAAGGGTCATGTCGGGGTGGCCGGCGAGCACGTCGCGGACCGGGCCGGGGTCGTTCTTGCTGCTGACGGCGAGCAGGACCCCCTGGGCCGCGAGCTGTTTCGCCACCCGCTGGACGGCCGCGTACGGCTCGCCGATCAGGCTGCCGCCCGGCGCGATGCCGTCGGGCCCGTCCTCGCCGAGGACCCCGCCCCACAGGGTGTTGTCGAGGTCGAGGACGAGGCACTTCTTGGCCAGGCCGGACCGGGAGCGCAGCACGTGTGCCGCGTCGCGGGCGTAGGCGGAGAACAGCTCGTCGGTGAAGGGCGAGCGGGTGTAGAGGGCCAGACGCGGGTCGCCGGCCGGGCCTGTGGACGCGATGACCGGGTCGAGGTCGAGGACCACGACGGCGGGGTGGCTCTCGGTCAGGCGCAGCAGACGGGCGTTGAACTCGCGCCACACCGCGCCCAGCCGGGCGCGCCCGCGTTGGTCCACGAGCTGCTGGGCGCAGTGGCGGGGCAGCGGGAGGGTGTTGAGGACCAGGGTGCCGGTGCCGTCGGCGGTGTGTGCCTCCGCGACGAGGGTGAGGCGGGCGGCGAGTTCCGCGCAGGCGGTCTCGACGTCGTCGGGGCCCCAGGGCAGCGGGAGCCGGCCGAGGACTGCGTCGGCGTCCAGGACGCACAGAGTGAGGTCGGGGCGGGCGGTGCGCAGTTCCCCGCCGGGGTCGGTGAGATCGCGCAGGTAGGCACCGTGGGTGCCGTGGACCTGGTGGGCCAGCAGGCCGTGCCGGGCCAGCTCGGCGGTCAGCGGGTCGGCGAGCTGGGCCAGAGTGGAGTGCCCGGTGACGGCGACGGTGACCACGGGCGTCGCCGGATGACCGGCCAGGACGTCCTCGGTGCGCAGGGAGGCCAGAACGCGGCCGCAACGGCGCAGTTCGGACAGCAGGTCGGCCTCGGTCCGGGCGGGGTCGTCGGTGATCTCGGCCAGCAGGGCGCGCACCTGCGGGTAGCACGCGGCGAGTCTCCCGGTGGTGTGCAGCGCGCGGAGTTCTTCCAGCGGGGTGGTCACCGTGTGTCCTCCTTCTCCAGGGCGAGGCCTGCCTTGATCCACTTACTGGACTCGACGACGAGGGCCAGGGCCCGGTCTCCGGGGCGGAGCTCCGGCACGAGGCGGTCGAGCTGTACGAACGGCAGGGCGTTTCCGGTGTTGCCGGTGTCGGCGACGCAGGAGATCTCCCGGGGGCCGGGCAGCGCCAGATCCTCGACGATGCGCCGGGTCATCCGGCCCGAGAGCTGTGGCGGCAGCAGAAAGTCGAATTCGTCCGGGCTCCAGCCGGTGGTCTCCAGCAGCTGCCAGAGGATCTCCCCCGCCATGGTGGGCACGCCCTCCTCGATGGCCTTGTAGTCCTCGTGAAGCATGCTGCGGTTCGGATCCCGGCGGGCGGGCCCCTCCCAGTCGATGGTCTGGCCCGGGGCGCGGCCCTGCCCGGTGAAGCAGTTGAGCAGCGCCCGTACGCCGATGGCCTCGCCCTCGGGGTCCGCGCTGACGACGGCCGCGCCCGCGCCGTCGCCGAACAGCACGTAGTTGACGAGCTCCTGGGTGGGCAGGGTGGAGGCGCCGCGCGTGGGGTCGAGGAAGCGGGCGGTGACGTCCCCGCCGACGACGAGCCCGGCCCGGTGGCCGGAGGCGATCAGCGCGCGGCCGAGGTCGAGGGCCTGGACGGCGCCCGCGCAGCCCGCCTGGATCTGGTACACGGGCAGGTAGTTGAGACCGAGCCGGTCGGCGACCTGTGTGGCGGTGGTCGGGAGCAGGGTGTCGGGGGTGGTGGTGCTGAGGACCAGGAAGTCGAGGTCGCAGGCGGCGAATCCGGACGCGGCGAGCGCCCTGCCTGCGGCCTCGGCGCAGAGGTCGGTGAGGGAGTGCAGGACCTCGCCGGTGGCCAGGTCCCAGCCGAAGTGGCGGGCGCGGGTGCCTACGAAGAGGTCGATCCACTCCTCGCTGATCCCGAAGACCTTGCCGAGGCAGGCGTTGGTGACGGCCGGCCCGGGCAGGGCGGCGGCGGTGCCGGCGATGTGGAAGGCGGGTGCGGGCATGCCCGTGGGGCGGCTCATGGGGTGGCTCCTACGCTGATCCACTCGCCGAGGAACGAGGCGAGTGAGCCCACCGTCCGCAGGGCCGGGAGGATTTGCTGGACGGTGACGCTGCCGGTCTGCGGCAGTCTCGATTCGACGCGGTCCTTGAGCTGCATGATCATCACGGAGTCGAAGCCGAGGTCGGCGTAGAACCGGGTCTCGTGGCCGACCCGGGCCGGGTCGTACCCGCCGACCTCGACGACGGCGGCGATCACGGCTCCGAGCACGGGGTCCTCGGGCCCGCCCGGTGCGGGGGCGGCCGGTCCGGCAAGGAGTCCGGTGCCGGCGCCGGCGCGGGGCGCGGCCCCGGACCCGCCGGGGGAGGCGGGGGCCGGGGCCGCGGTCAGGGTGGCGGCACGGGGCACGGGAGCGTGCCAGTACCGGTTCTCGGTGGAGAACGTGTACGGCGCCAGCCGCTCCACAGCGCGGTGCGCGGGCTCGTACAGCTCCTGCCAGTGCAGGTCGAGTCCGCTGCGGTAGAGGGCGGCGGCGGTCTCGGCGAGGTCGGCGCCGCCCGCGTGAACGCCGGGCGCGGGATGCAGCAGCCGCACTCCCCCGGGCAGTCCGGTCCGGCCGGCGAGCTGGATGAGCTGGGGGGCGGGGCCGATCTCGATCAGCACCCCGGGCATCAGGTCGGTCATCAGGGCGTCCAGGGCCGCCTCGAACAGCACCGGTTCCCGGGCCTGCTCACGCCAGTACGCGGCGTCCAGCGGCTCGTCACCGAGCATGCGCCCGTAACGGGTGGAGGCGAAGGGGATGCGGGGGGCGGTACAGGCGACTCCGGCCGCGGACTCGGCGAACCGGTCCAGGGCCGGTTCGGTCAGCGGCGAGTGGAAGGCGTGCGAGACGCGCAGCCGGCCGCTGCGGATACCGGACGCGCGCAGTCCGGCGGCGACGGCGTCGAGTGCCTCCAGGGCACCGGACAGGACCGTGTTGCCGGGCCCGTTGACGGCGGCCACGGCCACCGCCCGCCGGGTGGCGTGGGGGAGGGTCCTCAGCACCTCCCGCGCCTCGGCCGCGTCCGCGTGTACGGAGAGCATGCCGCCGCCTTCGGGGAGTTCCTCCATCAGCCGCGCTCGTACGGAGATCAGCCGGACGGCGTCCTCCAGGGTGAGCGCGCCGGCGGCGACGGCCGCGGCGAACTCGCCGACGCTGTGGCCGAGCACGGCGTCGGCATGGACACCGAGGTCGCCCAGGGTGCGCCACAGCGCGTAGCCGACGGCGAACAGGGCGGGCTGGGCCCAGCCGGTGCGGTGGACGGCCGGGTCCTCGCCGAGGATCAGGTCGCGGACCGAACCGCCCAGGTGGGGGGCGAGTGCGGCGTCGGCCTCATCGAGGTGGCGGCGGTAGGCGGCGCTGTCGCGGTAGAGACCGGCGGTCATGCCCGGTTCCTGGGCACCCTGGCCGCTGAAGAGGAAGCCGACGGCCGGGGGGTGCCAGGCCCGGTCGGCG
This sequence comes from Streptomyces sp. NPDC016469, assembly GCF_040632905.1. Taxonomy (NCBI): domain Bacteria; kingdom Bacillati; phylum Actinomycetota; class Actinomycetes; order Kitasatosporales; family Streptomycetaceae; genus Streptomyces; species Streptomyces sp. NPDC016469. The sequence continues at coordinate 10,438 of NZ_JBEYCQ010000057.1, read as the reverse complement.
ATACCGGCCCTCAGCTGGGCGTCGTCCGCGGCCGCTCGCAGGGCGGACGCCAGTTCCGTGGTGTCGCGGGCGGTGATCGCGGCCCGGTAGCCCAGGCCCGTCTTGACCTGGTTGCTGGTCCAGCACAGGGCAGCGGCGTCGCCGCGCGGGCGGCGGGCGACGGCCTCGGCCTGACAGGCGAGGTTGCGGCGCAGCGCTTCGGGAGTGTTGCCGGAGACGGTGAACACGCCGACCGGGGCGGCGGTACGGGTACGGCGAGCGGGTGTGCGGCGCACTCGCGGAGCTCCGGCGAGGACGGCGTGGGCGTTGGTGCCGCCCATTCCGAAGCTGCTGACTCCGGCGAGGACCTCTCCGGCCGGTAGCCGCAGGGGCGCCTTGAGCAGGCTCAGACCGCGCTCGGCGAGCCGGAGCTGAGGGTTCTCGCGGGCGGCGTGGCGGCTGGCGGGCACCAGGCGGTGGTGCAGGGCGAGTGCGACTTTGATGAGGCCGGCGATGCCGGCGGCGCCCTCGGTGTGCCCCAGGTTGCCCTTGACGGAGCCGATGGCGCAGGGCTCGGGACGCCGCACGGCGTGGAGTTCGCCGAGGGCGGCGCACTCGATGATGTCGCCGAGCGCGGTGCCGGTGCCGTGGGCCTCGATGAAGCGGATGCGGTCGGCAGTGACTCCGGCGCGCCGGTAGGCGGCGGCGACGACCTCGCGCTGCGACCACCGGTTGGGGGCGGTGACCCCGTTGCTGCGGCCGTCCTGGTTGACTGCGGAGCCCCGGATGACGGCGTACACGCGCTGCCCGTCGGCGAGCGCGTCCTCCAGCCTTCGCAGCACGACGGTGCCCGCTCCCTCGCTGCGCCCGATGCCGTCCGCGTCAGCGCTGAACGGCTTGCAGCGGCCGTCGGGGGCGGCCAGGCCCATCTGCGCGTAGACGCGGCCGAGGGCCGGGGTCAGCACGAGGTTGACGCCTCCGGCGAGCGCGGTGCCGCACTCTCCCGCCAGCAGGGAGTTGACGGCCAGGTGCACGGCGACGAGGGAGGAGGAACAGGCGGTGTCGACGGCGAGGCTGGGCCCCTTGAGGTCGAGGTGGTACGAGATCCGGTTGGCGGCCATGCAGGAACTGGAGCCGGCGCCGAGCTGAGGGGTGACCCGGGAGTGGTCGGCCATGTGGAGCTGGGCCCACTCGCTGCCCATCGCCCCGACGAAGACCCCCGTGTCGCTGCCGGCGAGGGCGGCCGGGGACTGGCCGGAGTCCTCCAGCGCCCGCCACGCGCACTGGAGGAGCAGCCGGTGCTGCGGGTCCATGGCCGCGGCCTCGCGGGGTGAGACGGTGAAGAAGTCGTTGTCGAAGGTGGCGATGTCCTCGATGAACCCCCCGCGCACGGATGCGTCGAAGCCGGTCCCCTCGCGCCGCCCGGCGGGCAGCTCGCCGATGCTGTCGCCGCCGCGGACGAGCAGCTCCCAGAAGGCCTCGGCACCGACCGCGCCGGGGAAGACGCAGTCCATCCCGACGACGGCCACCGCGCCGGCGCCCGTCACGGGCGCGTTCCGCCGGCCGGCACCCTGACGCCGCGCGAGGCCAGGTGCCGGGCCAGTGCGGCCACCGTGGAATGGTCCCAGGCCATGGACGGGTCGACCGGGATGCCGAACTCGTCCTCCACGTCGCCGCAGAGGCTCAGTGCGCACACCGAGTCCATGCCGTACACCGCGAGCGGAACGGTGGGGTCGATGCTCTCGGGCTCCCGGTCCAGGTAGACGGCGAGCCGGTCGGTCAGCCACCCGTACAGCGGGGCGGCCGCGCTGCGCGGCGGCGCGGGCAGGGTCATACCGGGCTCCTTCGGTGCAAGGCCATGCCGGCCGGTCAGCCGGGAAGGGGGACGTTGTACAGGTCGTAGCTGCGCTGGTCGCCGAAGCGGGCGAGGACCTCCTGGTGGATCCGGGCCGTGCATTCGGCGGGCACTTCGACTTCGGGGGCGCCGAGGCGCCGGGCGATGTGGTACAGGGCCAGGGCCGCCCAGGCCGGGTCGGAGAGGAAGGGGTCGCGGCCCGCGTCGCTGTGCCGCCACACGCCGAGGACGGCCGCGGCGGCGAGCACCAGGACGTACCGGTCGGTGAGCGTGAACCAGACCGGGCTCACGGGGGCTCCGCCACCGGGCGGGGGCAAGGCCAGTACACGGGTGCGCAGGTCCCGGAGTTCGTCGACCATCTGCCCGGCGAGCTCGCGCAGGGCACGCTCCACGGGGCTCCGGCCGGTCAGCGTCCCCGCGGTCTCCACGAGGGACGCGCTGAGGCTGTCGCGGCCGCAGGCCAGCGCCAGACGGTCATAGCTGAACGGGGGCAGCGGAGCGCCTGGCTTGAACAGGGCGTCGGAGGCGGGCGGTTCGGCGAACCAGGACCGGGCAGCCAGTGCCGGGAGCTGAGGGATGATCGTGGCCTGGCAGGCGACGGTCCCTGCGTGTCCCAGGCTGACCACGGGCACGTCCCGCAGGTGTTTCTGGAAGACGCCGACGGTGCCGCCCCGGGTGTAGATCTGCGAGCCGAGGACGGTGGACAGGTCGTACATCGTGTCGCTGAGCACGCGCGGCAACAGCGATTTGACGGCCGCCGAGTAGACGCTGGTCTCGGCCGGGTGCAGGTGCAGGGCGCGGGTGGCCACGACGGCCAGGCAGTCGTAGAACAGCAGGTTCACGAAGGCGTTCGCCAGAGTGGTCGCCGTGTGTTCGGGATCGACGGGGGCGCCGTGCCCGGGTTTCTGGGTGCGGTCGACGAGGACGGCCGTGCGCAGACAGGTGTCCACGGCAGCGGCCACCAGGGAGGCCATGATGGTGCGGCTCATCTGGAAGGACCGCAGGGAGGTGGGCACGCCGCTGCCGAGCGGCCCGAGCAGGGTCTGCTCGGGTACCGGGCAGTCCTCGAACGCGACGGAGTCGAAGTGGCAGCCGCGCATGCCGGTACGGGGCCGGCGGCGGGTGACCCGGTAACGGTCGGCCTGCAGGGTCCGCGGATCCAGCAGGAGGGCGGAGTGGCTGCCGCTGCCGGGGCGGTCGTCCGTCCGGCAGAACAGCACGAGGGCGTCGGCCCGGTGCAGGTTGTTGACGACGGACTTGGCACCGCTCACGGAGAGGCCGGCCCCGGTGCGTGTGGCGGCCACCTGGCTGCGGACGAAGTCGTTGGTGTGGGCGGTCTCGTGCTGGGCGATGGCCGCTTTGGAGCCGGACAGCAGCAGCTCGGCCAGCCAGTCGCGCTGGGCCCTGCTGCCGCTCATCCAGACGTCCGATGCGGCCATGAAGGTGCTCATGCCGTAGCCGGCGCCGAGGGCGGCGTCGCGCCGGAAGACCGGGCGCATCACGCGCAGCAGGGTCTCGGCGGAGTCGAAGCGGCCGCCGAGTTCGCGTGGCACGTACTCGGCGTTCAGGCCGAACTCGTCGAGGAGGGCCTCCGCGTCCGCGGACAGCGTGCCACGCCGGTCGGCGACCAGCAGCCTCGCGTAACCGGTGGGATTGCGGGCGTCGGTGGGGTCCCCCAGCAGGAGTTCCAGCTCGGCGGCCCGGCCCCCCACCGGCGCACCGGGGGTACGGGGCCCGGGGTCCAGCGCGAGGGTGCTCACCACGGCAGGTCCTGGGCCCGGCGGGCAGCCGACGCGGGGACGACTTCGTCGTCGGCCGGCGGACGGGGGGTGTCCACCAGGGCGCGCACGGCGGGGTCGAGGACTTCGTGGAGGCTGGAGAGGCCGCCCCTCAGGAACAGTTTCCGCATCAGGGTGCGCTGGATCTTGCCGCTCGTGGTGCGGCGCAGGGTGCCGGGCCGGACCAGGATGACGTTGCCGACGGGCACGTCGAAGTCCCGTCCGGTCAGCGTCTGGATCCGGCAGGTCAGGTCCTGGAGCCGTGCCGTGTCGGTGTGGGGGACGCGCACCTCGTGCACGATGACGAGTTGTTCGCGGTCGGCGTCCACGGTGAAGACCGCACCGTGACCGGCTCCGAGCGCCGGGTCGATCTCGCGGACGGCCCATTCGACGTCCTGGGGGTAGATGTTGCGGCCGTTGAGGATGATGACGTCCTTCAGCCGCCCGGTGACGTACAGCTCGCCGTCCTCGACGACGCCCAGGTCCCCGGTGCGCAGGAATCCGGAGTCGCCGCCCGCCAGCACCGCGTGGAAGGTGTGCGCGGTCTCGGAGGGGCGCCGCCAGTAGCCCTGGGCGACGCTGTCGCCGCGCAGCCAGATCTCGCCCACCCGGCCGCCGGGCAGCGGGCTGCCGCTGACGGGATCCACGATGCGCAGGTCGAAGTCCTGGTCGACCGGGCCGCTGGAGACCAGGGTGCGCCCGGCCTCGCCGGGCTCGGGGGTGCGCAGTTCGTCACGTTCGAGAGCGGCCGGGTCGACGGTGCGGTGGCGGTACGGGGCGCCCGGGATGGTGCCGGAGACGACGAGGGTGGCTTCGGCGAGGCCGTAGGCCGGATACATGCTTCCGGGGCGCAGGCCCGCGGCGGCGAACCGGGCGGCGAAGGCGTCGAGGGTGTCGGCGCGGACCGGTTCGGCACCGTTGAGGGCGAGCCGCCAGCCGGAGAGGTCGAGCTCGGCGAGCTGGGCGTCGGTGACCCGCCGCAGGCACAGGTCGTAGCAGAAGTTCGGTCCGCCGCCGACGGTCACCCCGTGCTCGGAGATCATGCGGAGCCAGTTGACGGGCCGTTTGACGAAGGCGGTCGCGGACATCTGGACGGACGCGGAACCCAGCCACAGGGGGTGCAGCAGGTGCGCGATCAGGCCCATGTCGTGGTAGTGCGGCAGCCAGCTGCCGAACCGGTCGGCGGCCGAGGTGCTGAGCGCCCGTCCGATGGCCGCCTCGTTGGCAAGGAGATTGCGGTGGCTGACCATGACACCGCGCGGCCGGGAGGTGGAGCCGGACGTGTACTGGAGGAAGGCCAGGTCGTCGGGCCCGGTCGCGGGCGGTTCCCAGTCCTGGGCGGCCGATGTCGCGCCGACGATGTCGGAGGCCAGGACGACGGCTTCGGCGCGGGTCTCCATGGCGAGCCACAGGGACACTTCGGCGGCGCTCGCCGCGTCGGTGAGGACGAGCCGCGCGCCGGTGTCCTTGATGATCCCGGAGACCCGGTGCAGGCGCTCGCCCCGGTCGCCGGGGAGGGGGGCGGGCACCGCGATGGCGCCCGCGTAGAGGCAGCCGATGAACGCCTTGAGGAATTCGGGGCCCTGCGGGTGGAGGAGCAGCACCGGCTGCCCCTGGGCGCCGTGGGAGCGCAGCCGGACGGCCAGGCTGCGCGCGGCGGCGTCGAGGCCCGCGTACGAGAGCCGTTCCTCGACCGGCCCCGCGGCCGTGTCGCGCAGGAAGATGTGCGCGTCCGCCTCGCCCAGGACCCGCGCCCGATCCATGATCAGCTCGGTAAAGGTTCGGTACTCGGTCAACGTAGGCCCCCTCATGGTGCGCTCGGGGCAGCAGCGGTACTCCCCTCGTCCGCTCCCACCTGGGCGTCCGCATCGTCCGTTCCGCGGCTAAAGCGGGGCTTGCAGCATGCGTGTGCGGGGGTTGCGGCGCCCGGTTCAGGGGGGCACCTGTCCGGAGCCGGGGTCGGTCGCGCGCCTAGCCTGGCGATCGAAATCAGCCGGGGGAGGGCGTATGCGTTTTCGAATACTGGGGCCGCTGGAGGTCGGCGGGGCCGGGGGGCCGGGGCCGGGCTCCGGGGGCTCCAGAAATCTGACACCGCGCGCCGCGAAGATCCGGGTGGTCCTGGCCGCGCTCCTGGTCCGGGCGAACGAGATCGTCTCCGTGGACACCCTGATCGACGAGCTGTGGGGCGAGGAGCCGCCCCGTACCGCCACCACCACGTTGCAGGTGTACGTGTCCCAGCTGCGCAAGCTGCTGGACGAGGCGGACGCCGAGTACGGCAGGGACGCGCTGGTGACCCGGGCACCCGGCTACGAACTGCGGCTGGACCCCGCGCAGCTGGACCTCACCGTCTTCCAGGAGCTGTACGAACGCGGGCAGGAGCGGATGGAGCAGGGCGAGTACGAAGCCGCGTCGCGGCTTCAGCGCCAGGCCCTGACACTGTGGCGCGGCCCGCTGCTCTCGGACACCCCGCACGGTCCGCTGCTGGACGGCACGGCGGTACGGATGACGGAGGTGCGGACCGCGGCGCTGGAACAGCGGATCCGGGCCGACCTCCACCTGGGACGGCAGCAGGCCCTGATCGGCGAACTGCAGTCGGTGGTCGCGGAGTTCCCGCTGCGGGAGGAGTTCTTCGCACACCTGATGGTCGCCCTGTACCGGTCGGGGCGGCAGGCGGACGCCCTCCAGGTCTTCTCCCGGCTGCGGCGCGGACTGGTGGAGGAACTCGGCATCGATCCCGGGCTGGAACTCCAGATGCTGCACCGGCAGATCCTGGGCGGCGACTCCGAGCTGCTGCGGCCGACGGGGCACGGCGGTGGCGCCGGGGGTCCGGGGGCGGACCGTGCCCGCTCGGTTTCGGGTGTCGTGCCGGGACCGGGGGCGCCGGACGGCCCTGAGGGGGCCGCACCGGCGCCCCCGGCCGCACACCGGGCTGTGGTGGAGCTGCCCGCGGCCGACCAGCTGTTCACCGGACGCGAGGAGGAGCTGGGTGAGCTGGCCGCGCTGCTGGCCGCGCCCGGTGGCCGGATCGTGGTCCTCAGCGGCCAGGTCGGCGTCGGCAAGACCGCCCTGGCCACGGAGGCCGCGCACCGGGCGGGCGAGCGCTTCCCCGGCGGGCGGGTTCTCCTCCGCATGCGGCCCGACGCGCACGAGGACCGCGAAGGCATGGACGGTCCGGCGGCCGCCGCACGGATCGCCCGGCTGTACGGCGCCCAGGGCGCCCTGCCCGGGAACGCCCGCGAACTGGGCGACCTGCTGCGAGGACTGACCGGCAGCCGGCGCATGCTGGTGGTCCTGGACTCGGTGGACCGTGCGGACCAGGTGGAGCCCTTGGCGGCGGCCCTGCCCCAGGCCAGGTTCCTGGTCACCTGCCGGCGGGTGCCGCGCGGGCTGGACGGGCGGGTGCTCCTCCTCGACGTGCCGGCGCCCAGGGAAGCGCGGCGGCTGCTGGTGGCCGCCCGCCGCGGAACCGACACGCCGGACGAGGCGGAGGCCGCGGAGATCACCGACCTGTGCGGCCAGCTCCCGCTGGCGCTGCGCGCCGCCGCCCGCGCCGAACCGTGCGCAGCGGCCCGGTTCCGTGGCACGCCGGGGCGCCTCGCGGAACTGGACGCGGTGGCCCCCGGGTTCCTGGACCGGCTGGGCACCGCGTACGAGGACGCCGGCACCACGCAGCAGCGGGAGTTCCGGCTGCTGGGACTGCTGCCCGAGGGGCCCTTCGGAACGGAATCGGCCGCCGCGGTCCTGGGCACGGAACCGGCCGGCGCACGAGCCGCGGTGGCGGAGCTGGTGGCGGCCGGGCTGGTCCGGGAGGAACTGCCGAGCGCCGGCCGCCCGGCGTGTTACCGGCTGTCCGAACCCCTGCGGCTGCTGGCGGCGGACCGGCTCGCCGCGCACGAGTCGGCGGACTCGGTACGGGCGGCCACCGGCCGGCTGTGCGCCGCGTACGAGAAGGCGCTGCGCGAGGCCACCGTGGAGGTGGACGGGGCTCACCCCCTGGAGTGGCTGGTCCGGCAACGGCCCGCGTTCGTCACGGTGCTCCGCCAGGCAGCCAGGACCGGGCTGTGGGAGCAGACCGTACGCCTGGCCGACGCGCTGACCGGCCTGCTGGAGACCCTCGCCGCATGGGACGACTGGGAGAGCTGCCACCGGCTGGCCCTGGACGCCGCCCATCAGCTGGGCGATCTGCCGGCCCAGGCGCGGTTGCTGCGCTCGCTGGGCGACCGGGCCTGGCAGCGCCGCGATCTGCCGGCCGCCGGCGAACTGTACGAACGGGCCCTGCTGGCCGCCGACATCGCCTCCGACCTGCCCGAACGGAGCCGCGCTCTGACGGGCCTGGCCGATCTGCGGCTGGACGCGGGCGCGGTCGACGGCGCCGCGGCGCTCCTCTCCCCCGCTCTGGACGCGGCCGCGCAGGACCCCCGCGCGCGGTTCGAGGCGCTGCGGGTGATGGGGCTGCTCGCGGTCGAGTGCGGGCGCCCGGCCACCGCCGAGGAGCACTTCGGCCAGTGCCTGTCCGAGGCGGTGGTCCTGGGGGACGCCCGTCTGGAGTCCTATGCCCGGCGCCGGCTGGCGGCGCTGCGCGCCCCGGCCCCGGACTGCTCGGAGGTCCGCCCGGGGGTCTGGCGTCTGCGCTCGGCGGCGTAGGCGGGGGCGGGACCGGCCGACCGTGTCCATCAGTGGCTACGGCCCCGGTTTAGCGGAGCCCTCTAGCCTCCGGGCCATGACGGTCCTGCCTGACGACGGGCTCTCCCTGGCCGCCGAGTTCCCTGACCCGACACATGAGCAGTGGCAGCGCCTGGTAGAGGGCGTACTGCGCAAGTCGGGCAGGGACGCCTCCGGCGATGCCGTGGAAGAAGCATTGTCCACCCAGCTCCAGGACGGGCTCACCGCCCGTCCGCTGTACACCGCGCGCGACAGCGTGCCCGAACCCGGCGCGGCGGGCCTTCCCGGCTTCGCCCCCTTCGTCCGCGGAGGCAGGGCCGCGGGCAACGCAGCGAGCGGCTGGGACGTACGCCAACGCCTCACGGGCACCGACCCCGCACGCGTGAACGAGGCCGTACTCGCCGATCTGGAGAACGGAGGCACCTCTGTCTGGCTCCCCGTCGGCACCGAAGGCGTTCCGGTCGGGGGCATCGGCCCGGCCCTGGCCGGGGTCCACCTGGACCTCGCGCCCGTAGTGCTGGACGCCGGCGCCGGCCACGCGGAGGCGGCACACGCGTTCCTGGACCTGTGTGCCGAACGCCGGATACCCCCCGCGTCCGTCCGCGCGAACCTCGGGGCCGATCCGCTGGGCCACGAGGCCCGGACCGGCGAGCCGCTCGACATCGCCGGCGCCGCCGAGCAGGCCCGGACCATCGCCTCCGGGTACCCCCTGGTCCGTACTCTGACCGTTGACGTCCTGCCGTACCACGAGGCGGGCGGCAGCGCCGCACAGGAGCTGGGCCTGTCCCTGGCCACCGGGGTCGCCTATCTGCGAGCCCTCACCGAGCACGGTCTGAGCGCGGAAGCGGCCCTGGGCCAGCTGGAGTTCCGGTACGCGGCCACCGCCGACCAGTTCCTGACCATCGCCAAACTGCGCGCCGCCCGCCGGCTGTGGGCGCGGGTCGCCGAGGTCTGCGGGGCCCCCGGTGCCGGGGCGCAGCGGCAGCACGCGGTGACCTCGCCGGTCATGATGACGCGGCGCGATCCCTGGGTGAACATACTGCGCACCACCGTGGCCGGTCTGGCCGCCGGAGTGGGCGGCGCGGACGCGGTCACCGTGCTCCCCTTCGACCAGGAGCTGGGCCTGCCCGACGCCTTCGCCCGGCGCGTCGCCCGCAACACCTCCTCCATCCTGCTGGAGGAGTCCCACCTGGCCCGCGTGATCGACCCGGCGGGCGGTTCGTACTACGTCGAGCACCTCACCGACGAACTCGCGCACGCGGCCTGGGAGTTCTTCCGGACCGTGGAGAAGGCGGGCGGCCAGACGGCCGCGCTGCGCTCGGGCCTGGTCGCCGAACGCCTCGCCGACACCTGGGCCGAACGGAGGAAGGGGCTGGCCGAGCGCCGCGAACCGGTCACCGGAAGCAGCGAGTTCCCGCTCCTGGCCGAGAATCCGGTGACCCGTGAGCCCGCAGCCGCGGCGCCGCCCGGCGGCCTGCCCCGCGTCCGGCGCGACGAGGCGTTCGAGGCGCTGCGGGTCCGCTCGGACGCCCATCTCGCGGCGACCGGGAGCAGGCCGCGCGTGTTCATCGCCGCGCTCGGCCCGGCGGCGGTGCACACCGCGCGGGTCTCCTTCGCCTCCAACCTCTTCCGGGCGGGCGGCATCGAACCCGTCCACGAGCCGGCATCCGTCGACCCGTCGACCGTCGCCGAGGCGTACCTCGCGAGCGGCGCGGGTGGGGTCTGTGTGTGTTCCAGCGACGCACTGTACGAGGAGCAGGCCGAGGCGGTCGTCGAGGCGCTCGTCGAGGCGCGGGCGCCGCTGGTGTTCCTGGCCGGCCGGCCGGGGACGTATCGCGGTGTGGACTCGTACGTCTTCGCGGGATGCGACGCGGTCGCCGCGCTGACCCTTGCCCTCGACCGGATGGACGTGCCCCATGAGCAGTAGGAACATCATCCCCGACTTCTCCACCCTGGGCCTGGGCTCCCCCGCTCCCGCCGGCTCGGAGGATCTGTGGCAGACGGCGGTGAAGGAGAGCACGGGGTCGGCCGCGGCCGACCTGGTGTGGGAGACCCCGGAGGGCATCGGCGTCAAGCCGTTGTACACCGGGCGTGACCTGGAGGGTGTGGATTTCCTGGGTACGTACCCCGGGATCGCGCCGTTTCTGCGGGGTCCGTATCCGAC
>NZ_JBEYCQ010000056.1:0-21569 GCF_040632905.1 Streptomyces sp. NPDC016469 | reverse complement strand
CCGGTCTGTGCTCCGAGTGCGGAGTCAGGCTGGACGAGAATCCCGGCCACCACCACGATGCCGTCGACGCTCGTTGGGCGGCACTGCAAGGACTCCTGCGAGTGCCCTGCCGGGCACAGGGAAAACACACTCTTTGTCACCCTATGGGCGCGGCCGGTCCGCGTCCTCCTGGGCTTCTTCGTTCGGGGTCAGCGCATCACCGGCCTCGCTGTCCCGGCCAGGCCGCTCCCGGGTGTCCGCCACATCGGTCTCGGCCTCTTCCGCCTCCCGGACGACCTCGTCGGCGGCTGTCCGGGGCGGCTGCTCGTGCTTTCGGTCCTGGTGGTTCATACGTCTCCTCGTGTCGGGCGCCGGTCAGCGGCGTTCCTCCCGCGCGTGCCCTGGACCGGGCCGGCTACGCGCGCCGGCCCGGTCCGGTGTCAGAGCGCGGGCGTGAAGCGGTCCCAGGCGCGGTGACCTGCGAGGAGTTCCGTGATGCCGTCCAGCACCGTGGACGCGGCGCCGCCCGCCACGACGCCGGGGGCGTCCGAGGCGAGGCCGGCCTTCTCCAGCACCGACGCCCCGTCGCCGCAGGCCCCGACGGCCTTGCCGTGCCGGAACGCCTCGGTGACCAGCAGCAGGACGCGCGGGTCCACACCGGTGGACCGGGCCCCGTCGTCGGTCTTGGCGTCACGGGCCCCGTACGCGTCCGGGGCCGGAGCGGGCGCCCCCGCGAGCACGATCGCGTCGAACTCGATCGACCGGGCCGTGGTGAAGGTGCGCTGCGCGGTGACCGCGTCACTCCCGGAGCCCAGCTTTCCGCCCGAGGGCGCGATCACCAGGGGGACCATCCCGGCGTCGAGGACGGCGCCGCGTGCCTCGCGCACGGCGTCCAGGCCGGTCTCCCCGTCGGTGACGATGCCGACGACACGGCCGTCGACCGGCCAGGTGTGCCCCAGCTGGGACAGGGCGGGGCTGGGCTCGGGCGAGGCCAGCGGCTCGGTCGCCCCGGGCGCCGGCAGGCCCAGCCCCTCGGCGACGTGCGCGCACAGCTCGGGGTCGATGTTGGCGAGCACCTTGAGGCCCCGCTCCTTGACCGCCTGGTCCCAGCACTTGCCGAGCTCGAAGGTGTACGCGGCGGTGATGTGCTCCCGCTCCGTGGGAGTCATGCTCAGCCAGAACAGCCGGGCCTGGCTGAAGTGGTCGTCGAAGGAGGCCGCCGCGTCCCGCACCTTCCTGGCCGCCGGGACCTCGACGGGCACCTCGATGTAGGCACCGGTGTCCGCACCCGCGGTGAACGGGCAGCCACCGTCCAGGGAGTTGGGCCGGTACGGTGCCACGCCCCGGTGCACGGCCGTCTGGTGCATCCCGTCACGCAGCATGTCGTTGACGGGCGCGTGCGTGCGGTTGATCGGCAACTGGGCGAAGTTGGGCCCGCCGAGGCGGGTGATCTGCGTGTCCAGGTACGAGAAGAGCCGGCCCTGCATCAGCGGGTCGTTGGTGACGTCGATGCCGGGCACCAGGTGGCCGACGTGGAAGGCGACCTGTTCCGTCTCGGCGAAGTAGTTCGACGGGTTGGCGTTCAGCGTCATCAGCCCGATCGGGCGGACCGGCGCCAGCTCCTCGGGCACGATCTTCGTCGGATCCAGCAGGTCGATGCCCTCGAACATCTGGTCCTCGTTGTCGGGAAACGTCTGCACGCCCAGCTCCCACTGGGGGAAGGCGCCCGCCTCGATCGCGTCGGCCAGGTCCCGGCGGTGGAAGTCCGGGTCCATGCCCGCGGTGATCTGGGCCTCCTCCCACACCTGCGAGTGCACGCCCAGCTTCGGCTTCCAGTGGAACTTCACCAGCGTGGTCGCGCCCTCGGCGTTGACCAGCCGGAAGGTGTGGACGCCGAAGCCCTCCATCATCCGGTACGAACGCGGAATGCCCCGGTCCGACATGTTCCACAGGGTGTGGTGGGTCGCCTCGGTGTGCAGGGTGACGAAGTCCCAGAACGTGTCGTGGGCGCTCTGCGCCTGCGGGATCTCCCGGTCCGGGTGCGGCTTGCCCGCGTGGATGACGTCGGGGAACTTGATCGCGTCCTGGATGAAGAAGACCGGGATGTTGTTGCCGACCAGGTCGAAGACGCCCTCGTCGGTGTAGAACTTCGTCGCGAAGCCCCGGGTGTCGCGCACCGTGTCGGCGGAACCGCGCGAGCCGAGCACCGTGGAGAAGCGGACGAAGACCGGCGTCTCGGCGCCCTCGGCGAGGAACGCGGCCTTCGTGATGCCCGCCGCCGCCCCGTACGCGCGGAACACACCGTGGGCGGCGGCCCCGCGGGCGTGCACCACCCGCTCCGGGATGCGCTCGTGGTCGAAGTGGGTGATCTTCTCCCGCAGATGGTGGTCCTGGAGCAGCACCGGGCCGCGGGGACCGGCCTTCAGCGAGTGGTCGGTGTCGTACAGCCGGGCGCCCTGCGCGGTGGTGAGGTAGGCGCCGCCCTGGGCCACCTTGTCCTGCGGGGCGCCGGTCGGCTGCCCGGTCGGGCTGAGGGTGTCGGGACCGCGCTGGTCGTGCTTGGGCGGCAGCGGCCCGCGCGGCTTCGTGGGCTCGTCGACCTGGGCGGGCTCGGGTCCGGGTGCGCCGGGGATCTCGTTGCCCTGGCCGACGGCTTCCTGGACCTTTCCGGCGATCTTCTCCGCGGCGGCCGACACCGGGTTCTTCTTGTCGCTCACAGGATTCCAATCTCGCGGGGGGACGGGCAGTGCCGTGCGCGGAGTGGCCGGCACGCGCTGGGGACGGCATCGCCCGACCACGCGTACCCCCTGACCCGCGGCCGGACACATCGGTTGGGCCATCCGCCCCGGGGCCACGTTCCAACGAGCGACGCGCCGCCGTCCGGTCGCCCCTCCGCCGTCTGCCGGGGGACGCACCGGGTATACGGGCCCCGTGAACGCTCCCCGAACCACTCCCGAGAGCCCGGAGGCCGCGACGAGCCTCAAGAAGGACCTCACCACCCCGCTGCTCTACTTCTTCATCCTCGGAGACGTCCTCGGCGCCGGGGTCTACGTCCTGGTCGGCGAGGTCGCGGCCGACGCCGGCGGCGCCGTCTGGGTGCCCCTCCTGGTGGCCCTGTGCCTGGCACTGCTGACCGCCGCCTCGTACGCGGAACTGGCCACGAAGTACCCGCGCGCGGGCGGCGCCTCCCATTACGCGACGCTGGCCTACGGGCCCTTCACGGGGTTCGTCGCCGGCTTCTGCATGCTCGCGGCCGGGGTGGTGTCGGTGGCGGCCCTGGCCCGGGGGTTCGCCGGTGACTACCTCTCCGAGTTCGTCTCGCTCCCGCTGGTCCTGGTGACCGTCGTCTTCCTGGTGGCGCTGGCGCTGCTCAACGCCAGGGGCATCAGCGAGTCGACCCGGGCCAACGCCGTCGCCACCGTCATCGAGGTCAGCGGCCTGCTGCTGGTGATCGGACTCGGCTGCTGGATCGTGCTGCGCGGTGACGGGGACCTGGGCCGGCTCACCGACCTCGGCACCGAGAGCGAGGGGCCCGTCCTGGCCGTGCTGAGCGGCGCGGTCCTCGCGTACTACTCCTTCGTCGGTTTCGAGACCTCCGTCAACGTGGCCGAGGAGACGCGCGACCCCCGCCGCTCCTACCCGAGGGCGCTCTTCGGCGCCCTGATCACCGCGGGCGCCGTCTACGCCCTGGTCGGCGCCGCCGCCGCGGCCGCCGTGCCGACGAAGAAGCTGGCCGAGTCCAGCGGACCGCTGCTCGAAGTCGTCCGCACCGCGGGAGGCGTGCCCACCTGGCTGTTCAGCGCCATCGCGCTGGTGGCCGTCGCCAACGGGGCGCTGCTGACCGGCATCATGTCCTCCCGGCTGGCGTACGGCATGGCCCGCGACGGGCTGCTGCCGCGCTTCCTGGCGACCGTGCTCCCGGGCCGGCGCACCCCATGGGCGGCGATCGCCGCGACGACCGCCCTCTCACTGCTGCTCGCGCTGACCGGTGACGTCTCCACGCTCGCTTCCACCCTCGTCCTGCTGCTCCTCGTCGTCTTCTTCCTCGTCAACACATCACTGATCGTCCTGCGCCGCGACACGGGGCGCCCCGATCACTTCAGGGCCCCGACCGTCGTGCCCGTCCTCGGTGCCGCCTCCTGCGTCGGACTCGCCACGCAGATCGAACCGGACGTCTGGCTGCGGGGCCTGGTGGTCCTCGCCGTGGGCGCCGCCCTGGGAGCCGTGGCCGCACTTCGCCTGCGCCGCGCCCGCTGAACTGCGCCCTGGGTAGGCTGACTTCGTACACGTGATCGACAAGGGGGGCGTCGTGCACGACAGACCTACGGACGGCCAGGTGATTCCTCCGGTCGCCGGGCGGCCCTGGTGGGCGGCGAACGAACTGCTCGCGTTCCTCCTGGAAGTGGCGGCGCCGGCCTGCCTCTTCTGGTGGGGGTTCTCGCTGGCGGACGACCTGGCGGTCCGACTGCTCGCCGGCTCCGCCGTCCTCGTCGCGGCCGTCGTGCTGTGGGCGCTGTTCGCCGCACCGCGCGCCCGGTTCCGTCCGCCGCTCGCGGGGGTTCTGACGGTGAAGGCCGTCGTGCTCGGCGGGGGAGCCCTCGCGCTCTACGGGGTCGGACACCCGGCCGCCGCGGCCGTACTGGGCGTCGTCGTCGTGGCCAGCACGGCCCTGGCGGAGACCTTCCGGAGCCGGTCCTAGCGCTCGGCCCTCCACGCCGGTCGCCCCGTGCGAGGCGCCGACGGGCTTGGCCGGGGAACCGCGTCGGCGCAGGTGCACCGAGAGGATGACCAGCGGGGCGACGGCGAGGGACTCGGACTGCCAGTTCCGCAGCGTACGGCTCCGGAACTCGGCCGATCGAGATGGCTCCCCCGGCTCACCGGCGCCTCCCGCGCGGACACGCCGCAGCGTTTCCGGCGGGCGCGGCCGGGCAGCCGACTCGTGAAGTCGGTAGCGTGGACATAACGACGACCGGGCGCCCCAGGGACCGAGGCCCGCGGAAGCACCACCGGCGCGTCCGCACCGGTCCCTGCCCCGCCGCCCGGGAAGGGACGGTCGCACATGTGCCGATGGCTGGCCTATTCCGGCACGAGTGTCGTGCTCAGTGATCTCCTCTACAAGCCGGAGCACTCGCTCATCGACCAGAGCCTGCACTCCACCATGGGCGTCGAGACGACCAACGGGGACGGCTTCGGAGTCGGTTGGTACGGGCCCGAGCAGGAGACGCCCGCGATCATCCGCGACACCGGCCCCGCCTGGAACAACCGCAACCTGCGGGAGATCGCGAGCCACATCCGCTCGCCGCTGTTCTTCGCCCATGTGCGGGCGTCCACGGGGACGGCCATCCAGCAGACCAACTGCCATCCCTTCCGGCACGGCCGCTGGATGTGGATGCACAACGGCGCGATCGCGGACTTCCACCGGCTGCGGCGCGATCTCTCCCTGGCGCTCGACCCGGCACTGTTCTCGGCGCTCGAGGGGTCCACGGACTCCGAGGTGATGTTCTACCTCGCGCTGACGTTCGGGCTCGACCAGGACGTGCCCGGGGCCGTGGCCCGGATGGCCGGGCTGATCGAACGCGTGGGCCGCGAGGAGGGCGTGGAGCACCCGCTCCAGATGACGGTCGCGGTGTCCGACGGCGAGCGGCTGTGGTCGTTCCGCTATTCGAGTCTCGGCAAGTCGCGTTCGCTGTTCTACAGCAGCAAGGCCGAGACCGTGCGCGCCCTCCACCCCGACCTGGATTTCCTGCGGGGCGTGTCCGACAGCACCCGGCTGGTGGTGTCGGAACCCCTGGGCGGTCTGCCCGGCGTGTGGAAAGAGGTGCCGGAGAGCAGTTACGGGGTCGTGCAGCCGGGCGAGGACGAGTTCCGGCCCTTCGCGCCCCAACCCGTGTGAGAGACACCAGTGCGGGAGCCGCCCGGACGGAGCGCCGGGCGGCTCCCGCACGCGGTGCCTCAGCCGGCGAGCGCGGCGTCGACCTCCTTGAGGAACGGGTCGAGGTCGCCCGGGTTGCGCGAGGTGATGAGCTTCCAGCCGCCGGACCCGTCCGTCACGACCGGCTCGTCCACCCAGTCACCGCCCGCATTGCGTACGTCGGTCTGCAGCGAGGCGTACGAGGTGAGCCGCTTGCCCTTGACGCTGCCGGTCTCCACCAGCACCCACGGCCCGTGGCAGATGGCCGCGACGGGCCGCCCCGATGCGGTGAACGACCGCACGATGTCACAGGCCGGGCCCTGGAGCCGCAGCGTGTCGGCGTTCAGGGTGCCGCCCGGTACGAGCAGCAGGTCGTAGCCGGCCGGGTCGACGTCCTCCAGCGTGAGGTCGGGGCGTACGGACTTGCCGGGGTCCTTGTCACCGACAAGCGTCTCGACGTCGTCCTTCTTGAGGGCGGCGACATCGACCCGTACACCGCGCTCGCGCAGATGGCCGAGCGGCACGAGGAGTTCGTCCTGCTCCACGCCGTAGTTGGTGACGATGGCCAGCACCTTGTGCTTGCTGCCGTTGTCGCTCATCTTCTGCCGTCCTTCCGTCCTACGGGGAACACGCCCGGTGACGTGGCTCCCGGGTCGCAGCCTCTGGGTTCCCCGCACGGGCGCGCTCATTCATCCGCACCGCCCACCCGTGCTGTAGCGGCATCGGCGGCGGGCCCACATGGTGGGAGAGCGGCGCCTCGGCGGTTGACCCGCCGGACACGGGGTACCGGGCCGGGTGCCCGAGCAGACGTGACGAGGAGTGATCATGGCCGGTCAGACGGGCGGACCCGGGCTTCCCCGGGCACGTGGCGACATCTCGGCGGCGGTCGTCGCCCATCTCCGGGGGGACGGCCCCCTGCCCGATCCGGCCCTGGCGGACGCGGCCGAGCCCTACGGCGACGACCTGCAGCTCGCCCTGTACGTCTGCTACGAGCTCCACTACCGGGGCTTCGAGGGGGTGGACCCGGCCCAGGAGTGGGACCCCGCGCTGCTGGCGGTCAGGGCGGCCCTGGAACGCCGATTCGAGTCCGCCCTGCGCAGGGACGTCCGACCCGGAGCCGGGCTGGACGACACGCTGGACGCGCTGCTCGTGGAGCCGGTCGACGGCACGGGCGTGTCGCACTTCCTCCAGGAACACGCCACGCCGGACCGGCTGCGCGCCTACGCCGCCCAGCGCTCCCTTTACCACCTCAAGGAGGCCGACCCGCACGCCTGGGTGCTGCCCCGGCTCAGCGGACGCGCCAAGGCCGGCATGGCCGCGATCGAGTACGACGAGTTCGGCGCCGGCCGGGCCGACCGCGTCCACGCCCGGCTCTTCGCGGACCTCATGACGGACCTGGGCCTGGAGACGGCGTACGGCCACTATCTGGACGCGGGGCACGCGGAGATGCTGGCACTCGTCAACCTCATGTCCCTGTTCGGTCTGCACCGGCGGCTGCGCGGCTCCCTGGTCGGGCACTTCGCCGCCGTGGAGATCACCTCCTCGCCCGCCTCGCGCCGTCTCGCCCTCGCCATGAAACGGGCGGAGGCCGGGCCGGCCGCCGAGTTCTTCTACACCGAACACGTCGAGGCGGACGCGGTCCACGAGCAGGTCGTGCGGCACGACGTCGTACGGGGGCTGCTGGACGACGAACCCGACCTCGAGGCGGACGTCGTCTTCGGAATCGACGCCACCGGCTTCCTGGAGGACCGCCTCGCCGACCGGCTGCTGACGGACTGGGGCGCCGCCGCCTAAGTACTGTCCGCCCGCACGTCGCCGAGCAGCCGGCGCAGCTCACGCGTGCTGCCCCGGCCCCTCGCCCGTACGATCTGTGCCGCGACGGCGCTCAGCTTGCGGTTCGTGCGCTGCGAGAGCACGCGCAGGACGTCGAACGCCCTGCCCGGGTCGCAGTCCAGCAGGTGCGTCACGACGCCGATGGCCTGGTCGATCACGGCCCGCGTCACCATCGCCGTCCGCAGCTGCTCCGCCTCCGCCTCGGCTCCGGTACGGGCGTGCTCGCGCAGCAGCCCGCCGACCGTCTCCTCGGCCAGCACCCCGACCGACTCATGGGCCGCCGCCGTGAGCCGCCACGGGCGGAACGCGTACAGGGTGACCGTCGCCGCCACGCCCTCCGCCGTGACCGGCACCGCCGTACAGGCGCGCAGACCCCGCTCCAGCGCCGCCAACCGGAATGCCGGCCACCGCGCGTCGGCGACGAGATCGGCGGCCTCGACGGGCCGCAGCCGGCGGGCGGCATCGACGCACGGCCCCTCGCCGGTGTCCTCCTGGAGCGCGGCCAGCACCGCGAGATCCGGGTGGGTCGAAGCGCTGTGGCCTTCCCCGCCGGGGCACCGCAGCACCACCGATGCGCCCCGGCACCCGGGCGAACAGCGCATCGCCCGCCGGCCGAGCCGGACGAGCCAAAGCGCCACGGCCGCGCCATCGGTCACCGTGTCCATCGGCCGCGTCACCCTCAGCCTCCCTGGGAACTCCCGGTCTCCGCCGCAGCGGCATGGAACGGAACCCGCCGCGCCGCTCGGTGCCGAGGCACCGGTGATCGGCTAGCTTCGTCGTATGAACGGGCCACCGGAGGGCGAGAGCGGTTTCCAGGCCCTCGTCGCCCGCGCACGGGAACTGCGCGCGGCCCGGGACCATCCTCCCGCCGAATACCCGGTCCTGCTCGACGCGGCCCTCGCGGAGCTGGACCACGCGATCGAGGCCCTGCGCCTGGCGGAGGATTCGCCGGAACAGCCCCGGACACCGGGCGCGAAGGCGGCACCGTACCCGTTCAAGGCCATCTTCGACCACCTGCCGTGGCCCGTCATCCTGACCGACGGGCAGACCGTGGTGCGCCGCCTCAACCGGGCCGCCGCCGAACTGACCGGGCTGCACCCGGGTTACGCCGCGGGCCGGCCCCTCGCCGCGCTCCTGCGCCCCGCCGACCGGGCCGCCCTCCGCGCCCATGCGGCCGCCGCGGCAGGCGGCGAGGGAGACCGCAGCCTCCCGGTCCGGCTCCCCGGACTGCCGGACGGTCCGCTGTACGCCACGCTCACCGGGATCGACGCGCCCGAGGGGCGGGGGCGGGACGTGCTCGTGGTGCTCGCACCGGCACCTGGCCCCCGCACCACCGGCCGCACCGGAGACCGGGCCGCCCCCTCGGCCGTCGTACGGCAGGCCGAGCTGACCGGCCTCCTGGACCGCACGGCCCGGGCCCTCCTGGACCGCGAGCCCTCCGCAGCGGCCCTCGGCTCCGTCGCGGGGCTCCTGCGCGACGGTCTCGCGGACTGGGCGCTGCTCGACCTGGGGGCCCCGGACGAGCCGGTCCGGATCGCGGTCCACGGCCCCCCGGCGCCGGACGACGCGGGGCTCGAGAAGGCCTTCCTCCAGCAGGACCCGCGCGCCTGCCCCGTGGCCGTAGAGGTCATGGCCTCCGGCGCGGTAGTGGTGGAACAGCTCACGGACGACCTGGACAGGCTGGGGGCGGACGAGGACGGCGCGCCCCTCATGGTCCGCGCCGACGCCACGGCCCTGCTCTCGGTGCCGCTGACCGCGCCCGACGGCACGACGGTGCTCGGGGCGCTGACCCTGGTCCGGGGCGGGGCCGGGCCGCCGTTCTCGCTGCTGGAGGCCGGTGCCGCGGAGATCGCGGCGGGCCACATGGCCGTCGTCGCGCGGCGGGGCGGTGTGTGCGGGCCGGGCGCGCGCTGAGCGGCGGGCGGGATGAACCGGGCACGGAGAAAAACCGGCCGGTCAGGGGTGCCGGCGCTGTGAGGTGGCACACGGCGAAGTGGAGGAGGGTGGAAGCACCTCGGCGCGAGAGGGCCCGCCCCCTGCGGCCGATCGAGCATGGAGGACATGATGGTGCGGACAGTGGGTGTCGAGGAGGAGCTACTGCTCGTCGACGTGCAGAGCGGCGACCCCCGGGCGCTGTCGACGGCCGTCCTGGCCCTGGCGGAGCGGCGCGCCGAGGGCGACTCGGTCTTCGAGTCGGAGCTGCACCGCCAGCAGCTGGAGTTCGCCACCGAACCGCGCACGGACATGCGGGAACTCGCGGACGAGATCCTGCGCTGGCGGGCGGAGGCGGCACACAGCGCCGCCGAGGCCGGGGGAGCGGTCGCCGCGCTCGCCACCTCCCCGCTGCCCGTCAGCCCGACGATCGGCGACGGCGAACGGTACCGGTGGCTCGCCGACAAGTTCGGACTGACCACGCAGGAGCAGCTGACCTGCGGATGCCATGTGCACGTCTCCGTGGAGTCGGACGAGGAGGGCGTCGCGGTTCTGGACCGCATGCGCCCCTGGTTCGCGGTGCTGCTCGCGCTGAGCTCCAACTCACCGTTCTGGCAGGGCCAGGACACCGCGTACAGCAGTTACCGCAGCCGGGTCTGGGGCCGGTGGCCCTCGTCCGGCCCCATGGAACTGTTCGGTTCCGCGCGCCGCTACCACGACGAGGTCGAAGCCCTCGTCGGCACGGGCGTCCTGCGCGACAAGGGCATGATCTACTTCGACGCCCGGCTCTCGCACCGCTACCCCACCGTCGAGATCAGGGTCGCGGACGTCTGCCTCGACCCCTCCGACGCCGCGCTGCTCGCCACGCTGGTGCGCGGCTTGGTGGAGACGGCTGCCCGGGCCTGGCGGGCGGGCGATCCGCCGGACCCGTACGGGGTGGGTCTGCTGCGCATGGCGGCCTGGCAGGCCGCCCGCTCGGGCCTGGAGGGGGAACTGCTGCACCCCGCCACCATGCGCCCCGCCCCCGCGCCCGCCGTGCTGCACGCCCTGCTCACCCATGTGCGTGACGCGCTGGAGGACAGCGGCGACCTGGCGTCGGCGCGGGAGGGGATCGAGCGGCTCCTGAAGAGCGGCACGGGGGCGCGGATCCAGCGCGACGCGCTCTCCCGCACGGGCAGTCTCCGCGAGGCCGTCACCGAGTGCGTCAGCCGTACACGCGGGTGAGACGGGCGACGGCCTCCCGCCCCGAAGGGGTGGGAGGCCGCCGGGTGCCGGACCTTCAGTCGTCCGCGCAGACCCGTACGGTGTGCAGCTCCGGGTCCGCCGGGTCCGGCAGGTTCATCCCCGCCTCCAGACCGGTCAGGAGGTAGCGCAGCACCGGCTCCGTCAGCCGTTCGCCGGGCAGCACGACGGGGATGCCCGGGGGATACGGCGTGATCATCTCGGCGGCGACGCGTCCCACGGCCTGCTCCACCGGGACGTCCTCGGTCGCGTGGAAGTAGGCGTCGCGCGGCAGCCTCGCCTGCTCCATCCGCAGCTCCGCCGGTGCCGGGACCGCCACCGCGGGACCCCGGGGCAGCGAGGGGGCCTGCCGGGCGAAGTCGCGCAGCGCCGTCAGCAGCCGCTTCGTCGTGTCGGCGTCGTCGGCGTGGGTGAGCTGGGCGCTGACGCGCCGGTGGTCCATCAGGTGCGTGTCCACATGGTGGTGTTCGCGGAGCCAGTCCGCCGCCAGATAGCCGGAGACGCCGAGGTCCGCGATGTCGATGACCACCGGCAGCGGGTCGAACTGGGAGCCGGCGCCCGGACCGCAGAAGTCGGCGCGGTCGTTGACGTGCATCCCGTCGATCGACTCGATCTCCTCGCGCACCGACGCGGCGAGGTCGAGCGCCCGCGACATCAGCGAGTGCCCCTCCAGCACCATTTGGCGCCGCCAGCCGTCCATGCCCGCGTAGAGCAGTACGGAAGGGCTCGTCGTACCCAGCAGATCGGCCCGGGACGCCAGCGTGTCGTGGTCGATCAGGTCGCCCCGCAGATGGAACACCGACCCCTGCTCCAGCCCGCTGCCCATCTTGTGGATGCTGGTGACGCAGACATCGGCGCCCGCGTCCATCGCCCAGGTCGGCAGGTCCGGATGGAACGGCAGATGCGCGCCCCACGCCTCGTCCACGACGAGCGGGCGGGAGCGCCGGTGACACACGTCCGCGATGGCCCGCAGATCCGCCGCGGCCCCGTACGGCGTGGGGCTGGTGACCAGGGCGCCCCTCGCGTCCGGGTGTTCCTCGAAGGCCCGCTCGTACGCCTCGGGGGACGGCGGGTGCGCGAGGTGGCGTTCGGTGTCCCACTGGGGTTCGACCCACACCGGCCGGATGCCGGAGAGGATGAGCCCGGAGACCACCGCCTTGTGGGCGTCCCGCCCCACCAGGAGCTTCTGGCCGTGCGCGGCGACGCTCAGCATCGCCGCCTTGACCGACAGGGAGCTGCCGCACGTCGAGAAGAACGCGTGCTCCGCGTGCACGGCGTCGGCCATCAGGACCTCCGCGCGTTGCAGCACGCCGGATTTCATCCGCCGGTCGTCCAGCCCGCCGCTGGCCAGGACGTCACCGAGGAACACGGCGTCGCCCAGCACGGCCCTGACCTCCGGCGCCGCCCCCCGGGCCTGTTTGTGCCCCGGGGGAGTGAACCCCAGCTCACCCCGCTGCCGGTAGGCGGCCAGGGCGTCGAGAACAGGTGCTTCATGATGATTTTTCGGCATGTCCGCCGCCTTCCCGTGGTCCGCCCCGTCAATCGGTACGCCCTAGGGGAGTGGCGTGCCGCCGGTCGCGTTCACGATCTCCCCGGTGATGTAACTCGCGTTGTCGGAGGCGAGGAACACATACGCCGGAGCCATCTCGGCGGGCTGGGCGGGCCGCCCCAGCGGGCTCTGCTTCCCGAACTCCTTCGTGTCCGGCAGCGTCGCCGGGATCAGCGGTGTCCACACCGGGCCGGGCGCCACGGCGTTCACACGGATGCCGTCGGAGGCCAGCATCTGCGCGAGGCCCTGGGTGAACGTCACGATGGCGCCCTTGGTCATGGCGTAGTCCAGCAGGTGCGGACTCGGCTGGTACGCCTGCACCGACGTGGTGTTGATGATGGAGCCGCCGGCCGGGATGTGCGGCAGGGCCGACTTGCAGAGCCAGAACATCCCGTACAGGTTGGTGCGCAGCACCCGGTCGAACTGCTCCGTCGAGATCGCGGAGATCCCGTCGGGCTGTGCCATCTGGTACGCGGCGTTGTTGACGAGTACGTCGATGCGCCCGAACTCCTGCACCGCGCTGCCGATCAGGGCGCGGCACTGCTTCTCGTCCCTGATGTCGCACGCCTCCGTCAGCGCCTGCCGGCCCGCCTCCTCGACCAGCCGGGCCGTCTCCCGGGCCTCGTCCTCCTCGGCGTCGAGGTGGGTGATCAGCACATCCGCCCCCTCGCGGGCGAATGCCAGCGCGACGGCACGGCCGATCCCGGAGTCGCCCCCCGTCACCACGGCCTTGCGGTCCTTCAGGAGCCCGTGGCCCCGGTAGGAGTCCTCGCCGTGGTCGGGCGGCGGGTCCATGGGCCCGGTCCAGCCGGGGTGTTCCTGCCCCTGCTGGGGGAAGTCGGGCTTCGGGTAGCGCTCGGTGGGGTCCTGGCCGGGTGTGCTCATGGGGTCTTCTTCCGTTGGTCGTGGGGGAGGCCGGGGCTACCGGACGTCCTCGATGACGAACCCGCTCCGGGGCGCGGTCGGCACGCGGTGGAGCGGAATGGAGAGGTCCTGTTCCGGCACCCGGTACGCGAGGCCGGACAGCAGCACCGCGAGGGCGGACAGCAGGGCCAGGGTGATGTCCTCGCCCGGGCAGCGGTGTCCCGTCGCCGGGTCGCCGCCGCCCTGCGGGACCAGCTCGTCGGGCCGCACCGGCGTGCCGTGGAAGCGCGCGGGGTCGAAGACGTAGGGCCGGGGCCACAGGTCCGGGTCGTGGTTCTGGCCGTACAGGTCGAGGAGCACCAGCGTCCCCGGCCGGATCGTGCGGCCCTGCCACTCGAGCCGGTCCGCCGCCAGCCCGCCGATGAACGGGGCGAACGGGTAGAAGCGGCGGACCTCCTGCGCGAAGGCGAGGGCGAAGGCGGGGTCACCGTCGCGGAGCGCCGCCCGGTGCTCCGGCCACCGGTGCAGGGCGTGCGCGGCGAACGCCGCGAACCAGCTGACCGCGACGGTCGGGCGCAGGATGTTGAGCACCTCGACGGCCGCCGTACGGGGATCGAGCAGCGAACCACCGGCATCGCGATGGTGTACGACGGTACGGAACGGGGTAGCGCCCGCCCCGCTATCGGCCCCCGGGTCGCCGCCGTCGCGTTCCCGCTCCACCAGGCGGGCCACACGCCTCTCCTGCCGGCGCCGGGCCACACGGGCGCGCAACTGCCGGGGCCCGGCCGACGCGAATCCGTCCACCATGGCCACCAGGTCGCGCGCCACGCCGTCCGCCCCGCCCGCCGGCAGCGGCACCCCGGCCCACGCGTGGACGGCGCGCGTGAGCACCCCGGCCACCTCGTCGAACAGCACGACCCGGCCCCGGTCCGCCCACCCGGCCACGGCGTCCTTCCACTCCAGCGCGACCCGGTCCGTCAGGGCCCGTACGCCCTCCGGGTCCTCCAGCAGGTGGAGGAACATGCCCTTGCGCACCCGGTGCGGCTCACCGTCCAGGGTGTGCACCGCCCCCTGCCCGAACAGCGTGTCGATGACCGGTTCCGGCAGCGCCCCGTGGCGGCGGATGTGGTTCCCGTCGTAGAAGAAGCGGACGGCGGCCGGCCCATGCAGCGCGATGACCCGTTTGCCGAGCAGACGGGTGCGGACCGGCGCTCCGCCGCTGCGCCGCCGGCGGTCGGGCAGCCACGCGTAACCCCGCAGCAGGAGGGACAGGGTGCTGTCGGCCATGAAGTCTCCGTGGGGCAGAGGTGAGGTGGTCCGGGGCCGGCCCGTCGGTGCCCCGCCGTCGATCCTGGGCGCACCCGGACCGGGGCGCGACTCGGAGTCCGCTGGGCGGTGCTGCGGCTGTGGTCCCAACCGCAGCACCTGCTCCCGCGTACGCCGGGAGCCTGGCCAGGCGGGTACCCGTACCGCCCGGGGACATGCGGGACCGGCCGGGCCGCTTTCATGCGGCCCGACCGCCCGCTCGGCGCGCCCCGGCCGGCTCACTCCCCCGATTGAATCGGGCATTCCGGTTGAACCCGGATTCCGTGGGAACCCGTCGCACGGAATGGCTGTGCGGGCACGCCCGCAGGACGACCCGGGAGGAACCGAGGAGATATGGGACGGCATGCCGAAATCGTCCGCGCCCTGGCCATGAGGGCGAAGGCGGCGAAGCTCAAGTCGGACGGCGCCGCGCTGGGCGACGAGAGCCTGAAGGCGGAGGGGCGGCGGCGCGAGACCGCCGGACGGATCGCCCAGGCCGAGGCGAAGGCGGCACGGCGCGAGGCCCGCCACTGAACGGCGGCGCAGCCGTCACCCGACAGCGAGGAGATCACTCATGCGTGCACTGACCTGGCAAGGAAAGCGTGACGTCCGTGTCGAGACCGTTCCTGACCCGGTCATCCAGGACCCGACCGACATCATCATCCGGGTCACCTCGACGGGCATCTGCGGATCGGACCTCCATCTGTACGAAGTGCTCGGCCCCTACCTCGACCCCGGGGACATCCTGGGCCACGAGCCGATGGGCGTCGTGGAGGTGACGGGACCCGAGGTCACCGCCGTGTCGCGCGGCGACCGGGTCGTCATCCCGTTCAACGTCTCCTGCGGCACCTGCTACATGTGCGGCCAGGGCCTGCACTCGCAGTGCGAGACCACGCAGGTCCGGGAGTACGGCACCGGCGCCTCGCTCTTCGGGTACACCAAGCTTTACGGGCAGGTGCCCGGCGGGCAGGCCGAGCTGCTGCGGGTTCCCTTCGGCAACACCCTGCCCATCAAGGTCCCCGAGGGGCCGTCGGACGACCGGTTCGTCTATCTGTCCGACGTGCTGCCCACCGCCTGGCAGGCCGTCGAGTACGCCGCGATCCCGCCCGGCGGCAGCGTCACCGTCCTCGGGCTCGGCCCGATCGGCGACATGGCCGCCCGCATCGCCCTGCACCGGGGCGCCGGCCTGGTCATCGGCGTGGACCTGGTCCCCGAACGCCTCGCCCGCTCCGCCGCCCGCGGCGTCCAGACCCTCGACCTGGGCCGTTACGGCAAGGACCTGCCGCAGGCGGTCCGGGACCTCACCGGCGGCCGGG
The DNA here is from genome assembly GCF_040632905.1 of Streptomyces sp. NPDC016469. NCBI lineage: Bacteria > Bacillati > Actinomycetota > Actinomycetes > Kitasatosporales > Streptomycetaceae > Streptomyces > Streptomyces sp. NPDC016469. Next base: position 5,638 of record NZ_JBEYCQ010000056.1, on the reverse strand, counting down.
GCACCGACGCGGTCATCGACGCCGTCGGCATGGAGGCGCACGCCATCGGCGCCCCGATCGGCAAGGCCGGCCAGTGGGCCGTCGGCCTCCTGCCGGACGCGGCGGCCCGCCCGCTCATGGAACGCGCCGGCATCGACCGGCTCACCGCCCTCCTCACCGCCATCGACGTGGTGCGCCGGGGCGGCACCATCTCCATCTCCGGCGTCTACGGCGGCGCCGTCGACCCGCTGCCCCTGCTCACCATGTTCGACAAGCAGATCCAGCTGCGGATGGGCCAGGCGAACGTCAAGCGCTGGGTGCCGGACATCCTGCCGCTCCTCGTCGACGACGACCCGCTGGGCGTGGACGGGTTCGCCACCCACCACCTGCCGCTGGAGGACGGCCCGAAGGCGTACGCGACCTTCCAGTCGAAGGCCGACGGCATGGTCAAGACGCTCCTGCGGCCCTGAGCCGCGACGAAGGGATCCACCGTGAACGCATCGCAAGGGCTGCGCGTCGTCGTCACGGGCGCCACCGGCAACGTGGGCACGAGCCTCGTGCGGGCCCTCTCGCAGGACCCGGAGGTCTCGTCGGTCCTCGGCCTGGCCCGGCGGCTGCCCGGCCTCGCTCTGCCCGGCGTGGAGTGGGGGAGGGTGGACCTCTCGCGCCCGGACAGCGCCCGGACACTCGGCTCCCTGCTCACGGGCGCGGACGCCGTCGTCCACCTGGCCTGGCGCTTCCAGCCCACCCACGACCCCGTCGTCACCTGGCGCAGCAACGTCGAGGGCTCCCTCCGCGTCTTCGACGCGGTGCGCACGGCCGGTGTCCCGGCGCTGGTCCACGCCTCGTCCGTGGGCGCCTACTCGCCCGGGCCCAAGCGGGAGCCCGGAGTGGACGAACAGTGGCCGACCCATGGCTGGCCGGACGCCGCCTACTGCCGGGAGAAGGCATATCTGGAACGGGTCCTGGACACCTTCGAGCTGCGCCACCCGCAGATCCGGGTGGTACGGATGCGGCCCGGCTTCCTGTTCAAGGAGACGGCCGCCCCCGAGCAGCGGCGCATCTTCGGCGGGAAATACCTCCCCGGCGTACTCCTCCGCCCCGACCTGCTGCCCTTCGTACCGGACCTGGAAGGGCTGAGGTTCCAGGTGCTGCACACGGACGACGCGGCCGATGCGTACCGGCTCGCCGTACACGGGGACGTACGCGGTCCCTTCAACCTGGCCGCCGACACCGTCACCGACGCCCGCTCCCTCGGCGCCCTCCTCGACGCGCGGGTGGTGCGCGCGCCCGTGCCGCTCGTACGCGGCGCGCTGGCGACCGCCTGGCACGCCCGGGCGGTCCCGGCGTCGCCCCACCTCTTCGACGCCGTGCTGCGCCTGCCCGTCATGGACTGCGCCCGGGCGCACGAGGAGCTGGGCTGGCGGCCCCGCTACTCGGCGTCCGAGGCGCTGACGGCTTTCCTGCGCGGCGTCGTACGCGGCACGGGCGAGGAGACCGCCCCGCTGGCCGGCAGCCGGTGGAGCTGATGGACGACCGGAGCCCGCAGGACGGCGCCCGGCCCTGCGTGCCGGCCCGGGGCGGCGTGGCCGCACTGCGCCGGGCGGCGGCGGACTGCCGCGGCTGCCCCCTGTACGAGGACGCGGCACAGACCGTGTTCGGGGACGGGCCCGCCCACGCGCGGACGGTCGTCGTCGGCGAGCAGCCCGGCGACCGGGAGGACCTCGCGGGCGAGCCCTTCGTCGGTCCGGCCGGGCACCTGCTGCGGAAGGCGCTGGCCGACGCGGAGATCGATGAGCGGGACGTCTACTTCACCAACGCCGTCAAGCACTTCAAGTCCACTTCCGCCGGTGACGACAAACGCCGTATCCACAAGGCCCCCGGCCTGCGTGAGATGACGGCCTGCCGTCCCTGGCTCTCCGAGGAGCTGCACCGGATCGATCCCGAACCGGTGCTTGTTCTCGGGGCCACCGCGGGCACGTCCGTCCTCGGCAACTCCTTCAAGGTCACCGAGAGCCGGGGCACGCTGCTCCACCTCCCCGCGGCCGAACTGCCCACGGCCGCCCGCCCGGGGTCTGGTCGCCACGGTGCACCCCTCCGCCGTCCTGCGGGCGCCGGACAGGGCGGAGGCGTACCGGGGGCTCGTCACCGACCTGCGCGTGGCCGCGCGGTTCCTGCGGTGAACGGATGACGGACCCGGCGCAGGGCGACAGCTCGCCGCGAAAGCCCACGGATGCCACCATGGCAACCATGTCCCGCAAGGCGCTGATCGTCATCGACATGATCAACCCGTACGACCACGAGGACGCCGACCAGCTCCTTCCCTCGGCCGAGCGGGCCGTGCCCGTCATCGCGGGCATGCTGAAGGCGGCCCGGGGCAGTGGTTCACTCGTGATCTACGCCAACGACAACTTCGGCGACTGGCGCTCCCACCACGGGGAGATCGTGGAGACGGCCATGGCGGGCGCCCGCCCCGATCTGGTCGAACCGCTGAAGCCCGACGAGAACTCGCTCTTCGTGGTCAAGGCCCGGCACTCGATCTTCTACGAGACGCCCCTGCCGTACCTGCTCCACCAGCTGGACGTCGACCACCTCGTCCTGACCGGCCAGGTGACCGAGCAGTGCATCCTCTACTCCGCGCTCGACGCGCACATCCGCCACATGGACCTGACCATTCCGCGCGACGGGGTGGCCCACATCCACTCCGATCTGGCCGACGCGGCCCTGCGGATGACGGAACGGAACATGGGCGCCCGGGTGTGCGCCGCCGAAGAGATCGACCTGTGACACCGCCGGGCCGGCCCGGCACGAAAGGACCCCCATGACGCGCGCCGCACTGTTCGACGTGGACGGCACCCTGGTCGACACCAACTACCTGCACGTCACCGCGTGGTGGGAGGCGTTCCGGCAAGCCGGGCACACCGTGCCGATGCCCGCCGTCCACCGTGCGGTCGGCCTCGGCTCCGACGACCTCGTCGCCCATCTGCTCGGCTCCGGCAGGGACCCGGAACAGGACGCCGGCATCAGCGCCACGCACTCCGCGCTGTACGCCACCTACTTCGAACGCCTGCCCCCGCTGGACGGCGCGGCGGACCTGCTGCGCTCGCTGGCCGGCCGGGGCTGGACGATCGTCCTCGCCACCTCCGCCTCCGGCCCGGAGCTCAAGGCCCTGCGGCGCGCGCTCGACGCCGACGACGTCATCGCCGGCACCGCCAGCTCCGACGACGTGGACGAGGGGAAGCCCGCCCCGGACCCGATCCGCCACGCGATGGACATCGCGGGCGCCACCAGCGAGGAGGCCGTGTACATCGGCGACTCGGTCTGGGACATGGCGGCGGCGACCAAGGCATCGGTCCCGGCCGTGGGCCTGCTGTCGGGCGGCATCCCCCGGGCGGACCTGGAGGCGGCCGGGGCCGTGGAGATCCACGAGTCCCCGGCCGCCCTCCTGAGCCGCCTCGACACCGGCGTCATCGCCCGAATGAGCCGCTGAGCTTCTGGACCTTCGGCCCTGTGCCGTCAGCCGCCGCCGTTGCACAGGCAGAACGGGTGCCCCGCCGGGTCCGCGAAGACCCGGAAGCCGCGCTTGCCGCCGTCGTCGTCCAGGTCGAGCGGAGTGGCCCCCAGGGCGAGCACCTCGCGCTGGGCGGCCTCCATGTCGTCCACCTCGAAGTCCAGGTGCTCCTGCTGGGAGTTCCGGTCGGCGCGCGGCCACTCGGGCGGCTGGTAGTCGGGGGCCAGCTGGAAGGCCAGGCGCGCCCCGCCGGGGACCCGGAGGTCGTACCAGCGGTCGTTGTCATGCGTCACCTCCCCGCCCAGCACCTTCTGGTAGAAGCCGGCGAGCGCCGCCGGGTCCGGGCAGTCGACGGCAACCAGACAGTAGGTCGCGACAGCCATGTCGTCCCTCGCTTTCGGTGTACGCGGATCTGCGGACGTCCCCCTCCCGGGTTCCGCGTCCGGCGCGGAGGAAACATGATCCGGACTGCTGGGGAAACGCGATCCGGAAGCCATGCCGCCGGTACGTTTCGACCGCCGGGGATCGGTAACCCATCCCATATGGTGCAATTCGGATACACGATGATGACCGAGCAGTCGGGACCGCGGGCCCTCGTCGAGGACGTGGTGGCGGCCGAGCAGGCCGGCTTCGACTTCTCCGTGACCTCCGACCACTACTTCCCCTGGCTGAAGTCCCAGGGCCACGCCCCGTACGCCTGGAGCGTGCTGGGCGCCGCCGCGCAGGCCACGACCCGCATCCCGCTGATGACGTACGTGACCTGCCCGACCACCCGCTACCACCCGGCCGTCGTGGCGCAGAAGGCCGCGACGCTGCAACTGCTCTCCGAGGGGCGGTTCCGGCTCGGGCTCGGCTCCGGCGAGAGCCTGAACGAACACGTGGTGGGCGGTGGCTGGCCGGACGCCCGGGTGCGGCTCGACAAGCTCGAAGAGGCGGTGGAGATCATCAAGGCGCTGCTCGCCGGCGGCTACGTCAACCACCACGGCCCCCACTTCGACGTGGAGAACGCCAAGCTGTGGGACGTGCCCGACGTGGCCGTGCCCCTCGGCATCGCCGTCTCCGGCGACCGGTCGTGCGAGATCGCGGGCCGGCTCGCGGACCTGGTGATCGCCACCGAGCCCAAGGAGGAACTGCTCACCGACTTCGACCGGCACGGCGGCGGCGGGAAGCCCCGGGTCGGCCAGCTGCCCGTCTGCTACGACACCGACCGCGACGCGGCGGTGAAGCGGGCCCATGACCAGTTCCGCTGGTCCGTCGGCGGCTGGAAGGTCAACTCGGAGCTGCCGGGCCCCTCCGCCTTCGACCAGGCCACGCAGTACGTCCGGCCCGACGACATCGCCGAGGCGGTGCCGTGCGGCGACGACGTCGGGCAGTTCGTGGAAGCGGTGCGCCCCTATGTCGACGCGGGGTTCACCGAGGTCGCCCTGGTCCAGATCGGCGGAGACCACCAGAAGCCGTTCATCGACTGGGCCCAGGAGAAGCTGCTGCCCGCGCTCCGAGCCCTGTGACGTGCGTACGCACCCGGGCCCGGCGGCCCGGGTGCGTACGGGGTCACTTCGTGGGACCGGAGCCGTTGCGTCCGTTGGACGACCGGGCCAACGCCCAGGCCGGGAAGACGAACCAGCAGATGAAGGACCACAGTGCCATCCCGGCCACCAGCCACAGGGCGAGCGTGTTGTGCAGCGCCACGCGCATGATGAGCAGCAGCGCCGAACACATCGTGCAGAACAGCAGCACGAGCCCGAGCAGGGTGAGCCGCGACGCCCAGACCACCGTCTCCGGCTTCAGATGGCGGCCGGTCAGCAGCCGGTGGAAGCAGACGGGCCCGATCAGCGCTGCCGCCGTGGCGGAACCGAGGAGCACGGTGATGACGTAAATCGTCCTGTCGGTGTCCGAGAGGGTGGCGAAGCGTGGCTGGAAGACCACCGCGAGCAGGAAACCGAAGAGGATCTGCACCCCGGTCTGCGCCACTCGCAGCTCCTGGAGCAGTTCCGTCCAGCGGCGGTCCGCTCTCTCCTCGGTCGTCTCGTCCCGCCCGCTGCGGGCGCCCACCCGGTCGTCACTCTCGTCCACTCGTCCGTTGTCCATGTGCGGTGTCCCTCCCTCCCTCGCGCCGAAACCTTTGTGCGCGGGCCGCCCGGCCCGCGC
>NZ_JBEYCQ010000055.1:0-22985 GCF_040632905.1 Streptomyces sp. NPDC016469 | reverse complement strand
TCTCGAACCGGCCCATCCGCAAGCCAGTGAACGTCTCCACCCACAACGGCTCAGCCCGCAACACCCCACCCATACAAGAGGAATGCCCTATCCCAGACGTTCTGCAACAACTTTTAGCGTGGTGGCATCACCGGGCGCAGCCCAACATCGCAAAGACCCCTGGGTGGGAGGGGGCCACATTCGGCTGTACCGGCTGGGAAGATCCGCTGTGACGCTGTCGAGATTCCTTCGAACACTGCAGACGGCAATGTGCATGTCCTCAGGCGGCGATGTCCTCAAAGCCCTGCACCAACTGGCGTGCGGCGCCGCCCGGATGCCCGACCCCTTGAACGTCCTCATCCCACGTTGGGACAGTGCCCAAAGCTTCATCTGGGATCCTGGCGACTACGTTTACATGCTCGGAGCCGGGACTGCGGTCGTGCTCCCTCGAGCGGTGGCCCTGCGGTCGGCAGCCAGGAGCGAGACCACCTCGGCGCGCCATCGGCGACTGGCACTCCTCCTCGCCTGCCTGTCGACCAATGCCGGGCTTGCCCACATAAACCCCGGCGCCGTCAATCAAGTCGCCGGTTTTTGGGCGCGCCAGAGCGCCCTCTGGCTGGGGCGCCCCTACGGGCCCGACTCACCCGCAGCCGACTACTGGGGGCTGGAAACACGCTCGTACCTGGACAGGTCTCCTACCAAGGCTGGGGTAGGGCTACTCCGCGGCGGAGACCTCTTCCCGGCAACGGGCATTCAGTCGCCCAAGGCCTATCCGTGATTGCCGTGCTGTCCCTTCCTCCGTGCTGGCCGTGCCGCCGAAGGGGCAGTCGTCTGGCGTCGGGCGGCAGGTGCTGTCGCCCGCCACGCACGAGAGGCGGACCTTAAAGGTGACGATGTATGTGCGCCGGGTTACGTTGATCTTGGTGGCGCGGTGCCGCCAGACACCATGACGACATCACGCATTCAAGGTCAGTAGCCATTCGGCTGGACTCCCGGGCCGCTCCCTCGATCCACGGGCGCAAGGCAGCAGCGAGGGCCCGAGGCACGTCGTGCCGCAACACGTCACCAGTTGCCTGGCGGGTCGAAAGAGGGGTCCACATGTCGGTGACCCGGACAACGGTAGGCGCCCCAGTCCCATGCACGCGAACGAATAGGTCGTCAGTTCGGCAGCACAGAGGATGCGACGAGCGCTCCCAGAGCTGCACCAGCGATCGCCCCAGCGGTTCCACCGACTCCAGCTCCGGCGGCTGCGCCAACTGCCGCGCCACCGGCGACACCGACGTCCCTCCAACTTCTCTCAACACCCAGGCCGGGGCCCAGAGTTGCGCCGATCATGCCGCATAGTGAGGGGGATCCGTCAGGGGTGACTACTGGCGGCATGTTTGCTCGAGCGCCAGAGGACGCGCTGAGCAGAATCTGCACATCACCCTCGTCAAGGATCCCATCTTCCTTGAGCCCGTTGAGCGTCGCCTCGAAGTGCTTCCTCTGAACCTCTGGGGGGGCCGTCTTGAAGAGCTCCAGTTCGCGCGTGACCGAGCGGATGATCCACGGCAGCTTGTCGCACCATGGAGTGGGCCACCATGGTAGGGGCCGCGGAATGTCATCCCACGGAGGTACGTACGGCCGGTGATCCCCGCGGGGTTCAGGTCGAGGCGGGCCATCGCTGGGCTGAGGCTGCCCGGTGACTTCGCGTGACATAACCGTTCTCCTTCGGCATGGCTTGCCTGTCCGACGGCGTAAGATCCGGCGCCTGGTGGCTGACTGGGGCATCTGAGAAAACCTCACTTGTTATGTTGCGCCTCTGCAGCTACACACGCATCTGCAGCAACGGAATGCCAGGGCTGGGGTGCCTGTTCCGTCTGGCGGAGTGACCAGACGCCTGCATGTCGCCCGGATAGCGGAAATCGCCTGCTCGTCTCGGGATCAACCCTCGCTGCATGCTGCCCTACAGCCGTGCCGCCGGGACGGGCTGGGAACGACCATTCACGACCTTATTGTTCACAAGGCAATTATTGAATTGCGCTACAATAAATCAGCGCAGCGGTTGCATGAACAGCGGAAGAGTGGCCTCCTGGAAGAGGCGTGGCATCATTGGATGGATAACGCTGCGAGGGTCCTTAAGGTACCCAACTCTCGATGAGGTATTAGTCCGCAGAGAGTCTCCCCGTCCCCTATTGCGATCTCATAAGGTTCAGGTCCTCGACCCGTCCATTCAGTACCTCAACTGCACGGCGGGGATGATGCCCTGGGAGGCGAGGGGATCGCAGCGTCTCCCGCGGCGATGCAACCGTGGCAGCGGTACGGGGCGAGGCCGCCACTGGACGAGACGCTATGACGTACTACGGATTCCAGGCTGGTCACTCACACGTACTGAGACCCAGAGGGCGACCTGCACTCCAATCGCTGGATTTCCTGCGCAATCCGTTAGCACACGCACCTTGCGAGGAAGACTCAGCGGGAAAGCCCCTGAGTGTGAGGAGTGGTTCCATTGCCTGAGATCGTAAGACTGCAACCGGAGAAGAGTGATGGCTACCTGCCACCTATGTGCTACATCAAGTTCAGCCAAGAGGAGTTCCCGACGTTCCTCGCCAACCCCACAGGCACGCTCAGAGATCTGGGCTTCGCGGTGAACAACGTGTCAGTGGTTGTGAAAGACCACGTCTGGGACGGCAGGAAGCAGACGTGGATCACAGACCAGGACGATCCAGTCGTCCGGGACTTGCCCACGTCCAGCAGTTGGGGGTGGGTGTGCGGGTACCAGGACGAGCAGTGTGTGTGTGAAAGAGTCCTCATGTAGTCCCAGCTGACGGCCCAATTGCATTGAATGTGAGCCGAAGCACCCGGTGGTCGAAGTGCTAGATCGATTCAACGTCGACCGCCAGAGGCTTCGGCTCACATCAGATAGCCGAAATGGGCTTACTGGCACCGGGAGTCCGCCGGAGGGGGATCGGATTCATTTACAATGCGCAGCATTTCGGCAGAAGGCGCAAACTGCTTCGTCACGATCTGTGGGCAGCGTCGACACATGTCCGTGCCCTCCTGATGAAACCAGCGACACTCCGCCCGGATCGGACACTTGGGCAGGTTGATGACCACTTCGTCCAGCAGCATTGTGCTGCGCGAGGCGATTTGGCAAGCTGCATTCTTGAAGTGAATGCAGCCGCCGGTACGGCAAGTGGCCGCGAACCGAAAGGCCTCGGTGGGAGCTACAGGTCCCGCCATGTCGATGATCTCTGGAGTCACCGGCATTGCATTTTCGGTTGGAATGATTTGCGGCTCATTGGCTGTTCCAGACACAATTCCGATCAGAACAGACTCGGGATGCGCGGGTGCGCTGGGACAGAGGAGCTCTTCGTCGCTTTTGTTCATCTCGTCGTGCGACTTCAATGCTACTGGCCGGGCTGGTACGGCTCGATACTATTCACCTGGAATCCGCCTGTGGCCGCATCTCGCTCCAACATTACTTCGAAGAGCGCTTCTGGGAAGAATCCGGCAACAATAGGTCCGCGAGATTCGATGTCGCCAGGAATGTTCCGGGCAGCAAGTGCGATCGCCACGCCCTCGGCGGCAGCCCTTGCGATTTGGTCTGGAGAAATCTTTTCGGTGTTCATCCATCCTCCGGTCGATTTTGTGGATGCCCCAAGGATTTGGGAGGCAGCGTCGCCATTTCACCAGTCAGGTCAGACGGCACCAAGGTGCCGCGCCGGTGATGGGTCTGGCCGAGGGACACGCTCGCCCGCACGGCTGCAGAACCCGATGCACAAGAGGCTCACAGCGGTCGCGGAACAAACCACCAGCAGCGGGCGCGGAGCGGAGTCTTCGAGAGGGCCCAGCAGGCGACACTACCGGCCTCGACGTCCACTTCCCCTCGGTCTCACCCCAGTCCTGCGGGACTGCGCCAACGACAGCTGCGGCCGTGGTCTTGGATGACAGACGGGTTCAACACCGGCACCTTCGACGCGAACGCCCAATTCATCGCCGTCATCGACGGCCCGTGGTCGGGCGGGTTCGCTGCTCGTCGTGCGCGAGGGGCGTATCAACAGGCTCGTCGTCTTGGATCAGGCGATCGTGGCCAGTACCACGCAAAACATCTGCCTCAACCCGGCGTGAGGATCCCGGACAGGGTCGCCACCGCCGGGCGGCGCCGCGCCCAGAACGGCGACGACACCCAGCGGGCTTCGTCGGTGTAGGCCCGGGTGTGCAGGGCGAGGTAGCGCGCCGTGATCCCGTCGATGAAGGCCCCGTACGCGGCCAGGGCGCCCGCTTCGCCGCGCAATGAGCCATCAACGGCCGCGGCTGCGCGGGCACCAGTGTGCAGGGCCGTGAGGATCCCCTGGGAGGAGAGCGGGTCGCAGGCGAGCGCGGCGTCCCCGGCGGCCACCCAGCCGTGCCCTGCCGGCGGAGCGAGACGCTGCCCATGGGCCGGCGCCCATCGCGGTTCCGGCAGCTGCCCGGTGGCGTAGCCGTCCAGCCGGGCCCGTACATGTCGGGTGCCGCACGCCCCCTCCAGAAATCCGGCGGTAGTGCGCAGCCGGGGTTCGACCAGGTCGAGGTCCGTCAAGTGAGCAACCAGCCGCCCGGTCGGCACCCGCGCGGTGTACCACCAACCGCCCGGCACCGACTCAACGAGCGTGCGCAAGTCCTGGTCGGCCGGTACGGGGCCGGTCAGCAGGGCGTATTGGGCAACCAGTCGATCCTGCCGCAGCCGTACGGCACCTTGCCGGGCGATCACCGCGCGCCGACCGGTGGCGTCCACCAGCCAGGCGCAGGCCAGCTCCCTCTCCACCCCACGCTCGCGGGCTGCCAGCCGCCACGCTCCTGGCCGGCCGGCCAGGCGCACCGCGACGCCGCACACGGGCCGAGCTCCGGCGTCCTCGGCTGCATCGCGCAAGAACGCGTCAAAGCGGACGCGGTCCAGATGCCAGCCGTGGCCATGTGGGTCCATGATGTGATCGCGCCCGTGCAGGCGCTCCGAGCCCCAGGCGGCGTCGGTACCGGTGCAGGGCAGGTGCCCGCCGGCGTCAAGCCCGGCCAGCAGCCCGAGGTCGCGCAGCAGAGGCCGGGCGGCGGGCGGCAGGGTCTCGCCGAGCCGGTACGGGCCTGCTCCCTGCGGCCCAGGGAGGTCGCGCGGCCGGGGGTCGAGGAGCAGGACCCGTCGGCCCGCGCGGGCCAGGCACAGCGCCGCGACCGACCCGGCCGGCCCGGCGCCCGCCACGACCGCATCGATGCCGCCCGTCACTGGCGGCCCGGGAAGCGGGTCATCTTGTTGATGAAGCCGGCCGAGACCTCCTCGTCGGGTGGCTCGGCCATCGCCACGGCTGTAGCCACGGCGTCGGCCCGTACCTCCGGATCGGCGGCCTCCGGCACGTGCAAGGTGATCAGATTGCGTTCGCGGGGCTGTGCGGGCTCGGGAGGGAAGGTCACTTCTGACTCCACCAGCATGGTCTCGGGGAGCCCAGGGATATCCTGCGGGCCTGGGCGACGTTCGATGATCCCAAGCTTGCCGAAGTCCCTGACCATTTCGTTTATCTGGGTCTCGTAGCCGGTGGGCAGCCAGCGCAGCCACACGGACCGGCGCTCGAAGGCGAGCTGACGCTCCTCCTGAGGCCGCGCGGGGTCCATCGCGATCGTGTACTCCTCCTCGGCCAGGACGTGATTGGGCACCTTGGCCGGCCAGAACGTGGGCAGGTACGGGTTGTAGCGGGTCCCGAAGCCCTGGTCGTAGCCGGAGCGGCAGCTCGCCGTGTCGGTGTGCCAGGGGACGGCCATCCACCGGGTGAGGTGGCCGGGCCCCTGCGCGTACAGTGGACCGTCGACCCCGAGCGCGGCCTGGGGCGTGAGGACTCGGCCGTAGCTTTGGTCGGGTAGATCCGGGTCGCGGTGTTTGATCCGGTAGGGCGCCGAGTACATCGTGGCGTGCCGCATCGGCCAGGTGAGCTCGCAGCCGGGGTGGAAGGCGTCGGCGAGGCAGAACGACAGCGCGGCCCGGTCCAGCGTCGCGGGGCGCTGGGCGAGCGGAACGTTCTCCAGCCTGGTCACTGGCGGGGAGGTTGGATTGAAGTCCTCGACGAAGGCGCCGTCCATCCAGCGCGTCAGCAGGTCGTACTGCAGGGGTGAGAGGGCGAGGTGCTGGCGTGGGGAGACCGGCGGCAGATTCACGGCGTCGCCGTACACCGGGGGCCAGGGGACGGTGGACATGCCGTCGCGGTCGAGGTGCCGCAGCGATGCCCAAACCTGGCGCCGCAGTTCCTTGTTGACCGGGTCCTTGCTCGCCAGCCGGGTGAGCCGTTCGGGCGCCAGCAGATGGTCGCGGCCGCCGTGGCCGAATTGGACGGCGAGTCCGTGGTTGACCCACTGCAGGTCGCACAGCCGCCTCAGCACCGGCAGCACGTCGTGGGTAAAGGAGACCTGCTGCTGGCGTGGCAGCAGCCCGGCCGTCACGTAGGTGTCGCGGAGCAGGTCGTGGAGCGTGCGGACGGACTGGAGGCCGGGCGCGTAGTCCGGGGGCGCGACGACGACCCAGGCGGGCTCGACGGGGATGGTCCGGCCGTCGATCCGGACCTCGGCCCGCACCGGCCCGTCGGCGATGTCGTCGTGCCAGCCGTCGTTGTTTGCGTAGTCGGTGGCGGGGAGGTTGTCCGCCGAGGCCGCTCTGCCGCGGCCCCCGAGGAAGAGGAGCCGGCCGGCCCGGTCGGTGCGCAGTTCGCCCAGGTAGACGGGAGTGCCCATGAACGTGCCGGTGTCGAACCGGAGCTCGGGCAACCCGGCCCGGTCGCGGCCCCGCACCGACCGGGGACCGGGGTCGATGACCAGCCGGCTCCGGGGCCGGACGGTGATGTTGCGCAGCCTGCTCTCCGGGGCCTGGGCGGCCTCCGGGATATCCAGGGCGAGTTGGAACTGGTACCAGGCGGCTTTCTTGTTGGCCACGTGCACGGTCCACCGCAGATCAGCGTTGTCTGCGGTCAGCTCGGCGACCGGCTCCCCGGCGGCGTTGAAGCCGTACACCCGGAAGCGGGCCGCCTGCCGCTTCAGGGCCCCGGTCGCATCCTTGTACGACGCCTCGGTGGGCGCGTCGTCGACCTCGGGGGCGAGGAAGAACTCCTCGGCGCTGTCGCCGACTCGGGCCACGCCGATCGCCGGGTGGATGGCGGCGCGGACGATCCGGGTGTCGCGGCCAGGCGGCTCGGTGGAGGCCGGCCGGGCGGGGCCGGGCTCGGTCACGGGGACGCCGTTGGCGTCGCGTCGCCGGGCGGCCGAGGTGAGGTACACGATCCGGCGAGCCTCGGCGATGCTGCCGGCCGGGCGGTGCTCGGGCAGGGAGTGCCAGGGGTTGAAGGCGAGGTTTTCGCCGTACGCGGCCTGGCCGCGCGCCTCGATGTTCTGCTGATGCAGGGTCAGCCTGGCCACCCGCACCGGAGCGCTCGCCGCCTCCTCCCAGCGGACCGTGGCCCGGTCCAGAGGCATACCGTCCGGATCGGTGCGCAACTGTACGAACAGGTCGAAGGCCGCCTCCCCGGCGGCCAGCCGGTGCCGCAGGTCGCCGCGGAAGAAGGACGGGTCCTCGTCGGGCGGCACGGCCTGCGGATCACCGTCCGGGCAGCCTGCGGGGACCAGCTTGTACTTGACGTGACGCTCGGCCCCGAAGCCGTACGGAAGCACGCTCCAGTACGTGGCCGTCAGCGTGCTCTTCTCGGCCTTAGCCATGTCCTGAAGGACCGTCCGGGTGACCGGATGGCTGTCCAGATAAGCCTGGAGAGTGTTGTCGACCACCCCGGCCCGGGTGAATTCGCACATGTCGTGGGCAGTGTCGACGAAGAACACGTCGTGGTTCTGGAGCAACAGGTCCTGGGTGTCCGCGGCGCCGTCGTCCGCCAGGAGCTTCATGCCAGGCACCCCGAAGAGCTTGATCCCGATGCCGAGGGTGGTGCGCAGGTCGGGTCGGGTGGGCAGGGTGTCGCTGGAGAACCGCACCCAGGCGGTCAGCCCGCCCTGGGAGCGGGCGGCCTCCAGGAAGCCGACGCGCAGTTCCTCGGGCAGGTCGGCGTCGACGGTGAGGACACCCCGGGCGGAACCGTGCGCCTTGAGGAAGACGGGCCGCAGCGCGGGTTCCTGCCCCTGGGCGATCCGCCTGCCCTGCACGACGTCCACGAACATGGCGCGCAGTGCGCTGGCGGGGGCGTCGGCGCAGTCGGGCAGGGGTTCCATGGGTCCGGACATGGCGGGCCTTCCGGGCGGGGTCTTTCTGCCACTGTCCGTGAGGGATCTCAAGGGTCGCCAGCCCGCCGGGCCCAGGGGAGTGAAGGGCGCTTCCGCCGTGGGGGAGGGCAAACGCTGCTACTGACCTTCAAAGCGTGGTGTCGTGGGGCTGACGGCAGTCATTGGCAGGGGGACGCAAGGGCGTGCATGCCAGGCAACACCTGAGGTGGTTGCCTGGCTGGAGAAGGAGTTTGCCCCTGTCCCATTGCCGTCATACCCGGCGTGGTTCGAGCCGATGGGAGTGCGCGTTCGGTGGTTTTCTGCCGCTGGTCTCCTGCTCCGCCTAGAACCCGGCTCGGAGGGGACGGAGCTGGTCGTAACGGGTAGGACTGAAGCTGATCTCCAATGGGCAATCGGAGCGATTCCTGGCGTCTGGCCTGACGCCGAACCGATCGTGACCCGCGTAATCGACGATTGCGACCTTGTCCTACCGTTTTGATGATCACTGCGGCTGTGTAAGAGCCAGCGTCCGCAACGGAGTGGACGACGTTCGCCTCAACGGGGCTCGCCCCGGCATCCTGCCGCCGGGCGGCCCCGAGCCGGCGGCGGGAGCTCTTAGGTGATGGGTGGGCGAAGCGGGATGACGTTGTCGGCAACCGGGGCAGGGCTCGTTGACGCGCTCGTCTTCGATGAGAACGGCGCCGGCCAGGGTGAGGTTGGTTACCAGTTGGCGAAGCTCTTCGATCTCGGCCTTCTGGTTCGCGATGGTCCTCTTGAGTTTGGTGACGGTGTCTCTGAGTCGTTTCTCCGTTTCTGGAATCTGCCTGGTCTCCTTGCGGATGCGTTCCTCGAACTCGCGCTTCAGGTCGACGTGTCTCTTGTAGAGAGCCATGCGGTGGACGCCGGCTTCGGCAGCGAGGGCGGCCGCGGTCATACCTCCGTTGGAGACGGTGGCCTGGCCCGTGAGGAGCCGTTCCATGGCCTCGCGGATGCGGGTCCGCTCGTCGGGGTGGTCCTGATTCATGTCAGGGCCTCGGCGGTCTGGGCAGTGGCGTCATGGGCGTCGGCCATCTTGCGGAAGTTGTCGGCGTTGCGCCGCAGTCCTTTGGCGAGCCTCTCCGGAACGAGGCTGGCCTTGAGGTCGATCTCGTCGGCCTTTTCCCGCATCTGATGTGCGTGCATGTCGGTGCGGACGGTGTTGTCGCAGCCTTGCTGGCAGGCGTACTGCCTCGGCGCGGTCTTCGCCCGGGTCAGGTTCGCAGAGTGCGTTGTCGTGCTTGAAAGCGCAGATCAGGAATGAGTCCGGGTTGTAGTAGAGCACGACGCCGTCGCGGGCGAGGAAGGCGGCGGCCTTCTTCGCGAACGTCTTGGGGACGATGCGGCCGCCGCGCTCGGGCGTCTGCTGCTGGAGCTCCTGTGCCACAGCGTGTGCCTGAGCGGGCCTGCCGGGCATCGCCGACACCATCACCCGCTTCACCGCGAACATCCTCACCGACTGACCACGGCGACGTCGCCGGCGTCCTGCGCCAGCTGGAGGCTGCGGGGATGCGGCAGGCGATGGAGGCGCACCCGGCGCACCGCACCACCACGTAGCCACACCACGGGCGGCGGTGGTGGTGCGGCGCGCATCCGAGGCGCACCACCACACCGCACCGAACCCTCGTGGTGCGCTCCACCGAGCTGCCGCCAACCTGAATTCGCAGGTCAAAGGGCTGGTGTGGTCGGTCCTCAGAGTGCTCGTGCTGGTCGTGGGCGGAGCCCATCGAGAAAATCGTCTGACAGAGGTCGGGATTGTCTCCGAAACGGAGTCAGGGGCGGCGCTCTCACCCGTGCACCTGGGCTGGGGGCGCAGTCCGCTGCTGGCCAGCGCATGACATCCTGGCCGAGTGCTCCTGAACGATCTTTCCAGCAGTGTCGACCTCCGCCCAGTGCGCTATCAGTTCGCCACCGTTCGGGGCGACTCGTACGACGACAACTGGCTGGTCATTGAGGGCACGGTGGCGACTCCTGGGGGAAAGTGGTCCTTCGCCGATCCGTGTCTGCTCACCGATGAGGCCCGCCAGGTGTCCGCGTGGCTGCGCGCGGTGGCTGCAGGGACGGTGGACGTCACCAAACCTGATGCCGAAGGTGAGCTGTCGCCGGACACGTGGTTCATCGAGCCGGTCGTGGCATTCAGCCTCGCCCATCGAATCGAGAGCGGGACCGCGGTGATCCGCGTTCATCTGTCTCTGGAGGCGGCACCTCCGTGGCAACAGGGCGATGATGGGGCTGACATCTGCCAGTACGTCGTGGAGGTCAGGTTGGACACCGCAACGCTGCTGCACGCTGCTGACGAGTGGGACCACTCTCTGGCTTCCCTCCCGTCCCGCTGATCCAGCCACCCGACACTCCCCGGACAACCGATTCCTACCTGCTGGGGTCGGGTGCCCCTCTACGATCCGGTGCATGCTGGATCCCGAACTGCTAGAACGGATCACCGCGCGGCGCGCGGAACTGGACGAACTCGAAGAGCAGTTGGCCAGACAGCTGGCGGAAGTGCGAGCCGAGCGGGACGAACTCGCAGTCGCCGAGCGCGTTTTTGAACGGATGACCAGGCAGCTCGCCGAGGAACGCCCCTCCGCCGGTCCGGTGCTCGGGCAGGTGGGCGGCCGGGCGGTGATGCTGATTCCGCACCGTGAATCGGGCGTGGAGGAGGACTCGCTGCCGTGGGACTATCAGCGCATACTCGTCGCCGTGCGGCAGGCCGCCGGACCGGTCATGGCCCGTGAGGTCGGCGAGGCGGTGGGCGTGGACGTCAGCGTGAAGGCCAAGCTGGAACCGCTACGCAGCAAGCTGATCAGACTCGTCGATCGCGGCTGGCTCCGCAAACTGCCCGACGGCCGGTTCACCACCCGCCTGTGACCAGGAACACCGGAAATCGGAGTGGACCGGCGTAGGCGTAACCAGGGTGTTCCCGGCGGCCGTTGGAATTGTGTGACGAATGCCAAAGAGCACACAGAGGACACCTGCCCGCCTGTCTACCCGTGCCGTCTGACGTTGTCCACGCGCACCGTCAACCACCTCGCCGATCTGCTGCGGCGTCACCTGAAAGTGATCCGGTCACGATGGCGGATCTTGCCGCCCGGACGAATCGCGGTGATCGTCCTGGCCGTGCTGCGCCACGACCAGCGCCTGGCCGACATGGCTGGCGGAAACGATGTGTCCGAGTCCACCGTCCGCCGCTGGCGCGACGAGGTGATCGCCCTGCTCGCCGCGCAGGCCCCGCGCCTGGACCGGGCCCTGAAGAAGGTCGCCCGGCAGGGCGGGGAGGTGGTCCTGATCGACGGCACCCTCATCCACACCCAGCGCTGCACCGGGAAGGCCGACCGGCGCAACTACTCCGGCAAGCACCGCCGCCACGGCCTGCACTTCCTCGCCCTGACCGACGAGAAGGGCCGCCTGATCTGGATATCCGCCGCCCGGCCCGGCCGCACCCACGACAACACCGCCGCCCGCCACGACCACATCCTGTCCCATCTGCGCGCCGCCGGCCTCGGGGCCCTGGCGGACCTCGGCTTCCGCGGCCTGGACAACGGCGTACTCGACCCCGTGATCGTCACCGACTCCCACGCCAGCCGCACTCATAAGCTCACCCCCGGCGAGAAGACCGCCAACCGCGTCCTCGCCATCGGACGCCCACCGGTCGAGCACGGCTTCGCCCACCTCAAGAACTGGCGGATCCTCACCAAGCTCCGCACCGACCCCGCCCAAGCGACCCGCCTCCTGCGTGCCCTGCTCGTTCTGACGAACCTCGAAGTCAACCGCTGACAAACGATCTACTCCGCAGACAGCCGCCCACGACCAGCACGAGCACCCCGAGAGCCGGTCACACCAGCCCTTTGAACTGCGACTTCAAGCTGGCGGAGGCTCACTGTGGCGTCCACTCGGTGGGCTCCACCGAGTGGACGATGCCGGGCATCGTCACCGCAGCAAGATGTTGAAGTGCCGCACCCGGGACAAGGCGCGGGCATCACGGCGCGCGGCCGCGCTCCCGATCCGGCTCTGCCGAGAGCGGGGGCCGGCGCGACTCCCCGGCTGCCAGGCGGCGCTTGCCTGCGTCCTGGAGCCGCTCCCGCTGATCGCCCCATTCCTTCTTCTCGCGCGCCTAGCTGCCATGGCTCTCCTGCGTACCCGGCGGCCCGGCACCAGCGCGTTCCTCGCGGCCGCCGTCCCTGTCATCCTCGCGGCCTCCCTCACCGGCCTGACCCCGGCTCACGCCACCAGCCCGGGCGCAGCCGCCGTGCCCCAGGGCAAGATCGCCTGCCCTGGCGGGTTCGTGTGCATCTACCCCGACATCAACTTCGTCGGTCAGCCCTACGTCAAGCGCGCCACCGACGGCTCGGTGCGGCACCTGCCCGACTCCATCCGCGGCGCCGGCAGCTCCCTCATCAACAACAGCGGGCGCACCGCGAGGGTCTACGCCAAGGACAACTACACCGGATCCCACGTCTGCGTCGGACGCGAAGGTGGCACCATCGCCGACCTTCGCTCCTACGGCATGAACGACGCCACGCACTCGCTGAAGAACAACGACACGCCCTGCGGCGCCTGACGCAACGGAGGCGGCGGCTGCCCGGGCCGAGGCCATCGGCCCGGGCAGCACCGTACAGCTGCGCCATCGATTGGAAGCAGTTGCTGTACGGGGGACGGACGCGTACGAGAAGGTCGGAGCCGAAGGGCAGATCGACTACTTCCGCCGCCACTACCCCCTGGTGCCCGGGGCCGGCCCGCTGCCCGCTGAACGTCGAGGGCGTCAGCCGAGGCTTTAGCACGCTGTCGTTGAGCGGTTGGGGCCGGACGAGTGGAAAGAGCCCTCCGACGGGGTGGTCACGAGGGATAGGCGCCGCCCACGGGCGGTGGCCGGGAGGCAACGACCGCACTCGGGCGGGTCCCGGCCCGGAGGGAGACGTCTCACCCGCCTGCGGTGAAGATCCACGGGTGAGGTGCTCCGGACATCGTCGTGGTATTTGCGGGCAGGCGGATAGCAGACAACTTGACGGAGGAAAAATGGCCGGACTGATCAGCCGTATCAAGCAGTTCACCCGCAGCCCACAGGGACAACGGACGATCGCCTCGGTCCGGCGGGCCGCCGCCGACCCGCGCAAGCGCGAGCAGGCGCGCGGGATGGTCGAGCGGTTGCGCGGACGCCGGTCCTGACCTCGGCGCATCAGTGTGAGGCGGGTGTTCCGGGGTCGGGACGTAGGCTGCCGGGCCGGGACCGAAGCGTTTGTGCCGGTGGTCTCCGGGACGTCGAGCCGGCCGAGGGCCGTGATCCCGGCGGGCCCGCGTCAGGTCGGAGCGCGGTTGTCCACCGGTGCAGCCTCAGCGCAGCAATGTGTCGAGGAAGGGGCTGGACAGTACGTGGTGGGGGTCGAGCCGGTCTAGTACCGCCACCGCGTCGTCCCAGCCCGGTCCGCCCGGGCCAGAACCTCGTCGACATCGGGCAGTTCGTCCTCGCCGGTCGGCGGCGTCTGAATACTCACCCGGGCACCGTAGGACGTAACGGCCCGGCCAGGGACCGAATCCGGCGCAACGAAGGCCCCACCGCAGTAGCCCGGCTACACCAGTTGCTCCGGCGTCACCAGCCCAGGAGCGGGCCGGTGCCGTCGAGTTCGCGTACGTGCACCCGGGTCCGGGACTGGCCGACAACGATCCGCGCGAGCCCCCTCCAGCTCCGCCCAGGTACACGGCAGCAGGACGTCGTCCAGCACCATGTACGGAGCCGGCCTACACGACGCCGCCCCCAGACCCGGCCCCTGGCCCTCGCGCCGTACCCGTAAGCCGATCGTCAGCCACGGCCCGCCGGCCAGCGCCGGATGCACGACTTCCCAGCCCGCCACTCCCCCGTCCGGGTCGCGTCCGACCCCCGAGTATCGCCCCCGGCCCCCGGCCCCCGGCGCAAACGGCCAACACCCGCGCCAGGCGGGGGGGGTTCAGGCCCTGCACCACCTCGCCGACAGAGGGCGGCACGAGATCGGCGACCGAGGCGTCGATCGGCCGACGAACTGCAGGTCGTGAGGGGCCGTCAGTGCCTCGGTCGGCGGGCCCTACATCAACCGCGCGTCCCTGCTCGCGCCCGAAGCCGCGCCCCCGGCGGGCGCTGCAGGCGCGGGCGGGGCGGTGGCCGAGCCGGTTTCGGTCGTGGGCGCGGAACGGGTGATGGGAACCGGCCCGGACGCGCCTGCAGCGCCCGCCGGGGTCGTACGAGCAGGAGCGGGTGTTGTAGGCGGCGGAGGCGGTCAGGGTGCGGTCGATGCCCTCGCCCCCGGCGCGGTGGGTGCGGCCAGCAGGCGGTCCATGCGGTCTTGGTAGTGGTGGAGGTCTTGGGCCCAGCCGGGGACGAGGAGGTACTGAACGGTGCTGAGGGTGATCGCGGCCTCCCCCAGCCGGCCGGTGGGTGCGACGCCTCCGGTGCGGGCCCAGTGGTCCCACATCACGTCGTCCATCAGCTCGGTCAGTATCCCGGCGTCGGTGTGTTCCAGGAGCAGTTTCAGCAGCGTGGAGGAGGCCTTGGTGCAGGCGCGGACCGCCTCGCACAGCAAATCTGCGTCGGCGTGCTCGAGGGCGTGGGCCAGGCCGGGCAGTCCGTCTGCCAGGGGGACAGGGTGCGCAGGTCGGTTCCGGCGTGGTCGGCGGCGAGGTGAGCGTCGGTGATGCGGTCGAGCTGCTCGGGCGGGCCGGTCCACACGCTGCGCCAGGCGTCGGTGAGTTCTTCGACGCTGACGTCGGCCGTGCCGCCCGTCAGCAGCCGGGCGCCGGTGCGGACCAGGGCGGTGTCGAAGGGGTTGGACACCGTGCGGGGTTCGGGCAGAGTGATGCCCGTGGTCCGGGCGTGAGCGCGAAGAAGGCCGTCCAGGTCCCGCCCGATGGTGCGTCGACTGCGCAGGAGCTGCTCGGCGAGGCCTTGGCGGGTGTCGAAGGCGGTGTCGCTGTCGCCGTTCGGGATCTGGGTCGGGGTGATGCCGGCCTGGCGCAGCGGTAGTTGGACAGGGCGCGTTCCGTGGCGGTGGGCGGGGTGCGGGTCATGGTCGGCTCCTGCGGTCCGGGGCGGCGAGGGTGTGGACGGCGGCCGCCGTGGTGAGCGCGCTGGCCCATTCCTGGCTGCGGGCTGACAGTACGGCGGTGGTGGTCACCAGCAGCCACAGCAGTGTCCGGTGGGCGGTATCCGGCCCGGGCCGGCGGATCTTGTTCACGCTCAAGGGCCCTCTCGTTCCGGCCCCTGGGTGGGGCGGCGCCCCTATCTGGCCACGCGGGTCGTGCGGGGGCGGGAAGAACCTCGCAGGGCGGTGCACGAGCGCTCGCGGCGAGCTGCTCAACGGCCTTTCATAGGGCGGGGGATCGGTGGAGGCGGGGCGGTTCGGGCGGGACGTCGCTGACCGGGCATGCGCGTCGTCACCCCGGGCCCTGTTCGAGAAGCTGAAGGAAGGCGTGACGGCCTACGCGGCCGCGCTCGCGAGCAGCCCGGACCGCTGGGTGGTGGAGCAGGCCGTCCGTGAACAGCTCACGCACCACAAGCTCGCCGACGACCGGCTCTTCACCACCTACTCCGAGCCCCTGCGCGCCTGATCAACACCCGGAAGTCGGACGATCCTGGGCCCGGCAGGCCCGTACCGGCCGACAAACAGACGGCGGACGGTGGCCGATCGGCAGCCCCTGGCACCATTCGGCCTGCCCCCGACCAGGCCCGCTCTGGAAGGCCCTCAGGTCAGGGCAGCGTGGCGCCAGTTTCGGTAGCCTCCATCAGGTCTGGCCGCTCTCCGTTCGCCGGGTGGACAATCCGGATGAGACCACCGTCGTGCAGGTCGATCATCGCCTTATAGAGCCCGAACCGCTTCTCCTGCCATGCCACGCGCCGAGGGTCGTCCTCGGTGGCGCCTTCGCTGGAGACGTGCAGGAGGCGGCTGCGGTACCTTGTTGCGGCCAGCGCGAGCCGGATGGGGCCCTCCTCCGGCCGTGACCGCCCAGTCGGCTTTGCTGCGTGCGTCAGGCCCTCCGGCAGCCGACTGGGCGGAGGCCGGAGGAGGCGGCGGGTACGACGGCAGGCGACAGCCGATTGTCGGACTTCCCCACTACTGTCGCCGCATGATCTCGAACCCCGGCACCGACGAGGCCGCCGCAGACCAACTAGCCCCATACCGCGCGCTCTTGGAGAGCGGGGCCAAGCCCGCCCAGGCCCGGAAGGCCCTACGGCAGCTGGTGTTGATCGCCGATGGCGGGGAGGCGATGGAGCTGGCCGGCCGCTTGGCCCCGGTCGCGGAGCTGGCCTCGGACACCCTGCTGCAGCTGTGGCTGAAGACGCCGCACCCGGACGCCTTCAGCGCCGCCCTCCTCGTTCCCGCTTTCCGCCGCGAGGGCCGTATCTCCGTGCGGCTGCGCCGGATGACATCGCTGGCGGGGCTGCGGCACCTGACCATGCTGCGCAGCCTGCACGTGGACCGCTGCAAGGAGATCACCGATCTCACCGAGGTGGGCGCGCTGACCGGGCTGACGCACCTTGACCTCAACGGCTGCGCGGGCATCGAGGACCTCACGCCCCTGAGCGCCCTGACAGAGCTGACCGGCCTCAACCTGCACAGGTGCCGTGCGGTGTCCGACACCGGGCCGCTGCTGCCCCTGGGCCGGCTGCACGTCCTGGACCTGAGCATGACCCGGGTGAGGTCCACTCCCGGTTTCGGCGCCGCCTTCCCCCTGTTGGAGTCCCTCACCCTGCGCGGCTGCCGCTCCTTCAAGTACGCGGGCGACCTGGCCGGGCTGACCCGGCTCACCACCCTCGACCTCGGCTGGACCGGCGTCCGGGATTTGCAGGGGCTGCGCGGGATGCCTGCGCTCACCACGCTGGACCTGCGCAGTTGCGGCCAGTTGCGCGACCTGACGGGCATCGACGCCGCCCCGAACCTGACGGAGCTGGACCTGACGGACTGCTCCCGTCTGCGAACCCTGCGCGGCCTGGGCCACCACCCCCGTATGACCGAACTCGTGATCCGCGGCTGCCCCGCCCTGCTCGACCTGCACGGCATCGAGGCGCTGACGAACCTGACCCGGCTGGTCGTCGTGGGCGGTGAACAGCTCAGCTCCCTCAAGGGACTCGGCTCGCTGAACGCCTTCAAAGAGATCTTCTTCCAAGAGTGCACGTCCCTGGAGGACTTCTCCGAGCTGAGCCGCCTCCCCGCCCTGCGGCACCTGGGCCTGCGCGGGCTCACCCAGCTCCGGGACCTCTCGCCGTTCGCCGGCGTGCACGGCCTCACCGGCCTGCGCACGATCTACTGCGACGGCCTGACCGACCTCACCGGCCTGGGGCACCACCCCTCGTTGACCGAGTGGGACATCATGGGCTGCGCCAACCTGCGCACCCTCGGCCACCTCGATGACCTTCCGGCCCTGAGCAAGCTGCGGATCAACCAGGCGCCGGCGCTCATCGACCTGGGGCGCCTCGACGGCCTGCCCTCCCTCACCGGGCTGTCAGTGACGGACTGCCCGGCGCTCGTCGACCTGGGACGCCTCGACGGCCTGCCCTCCCTTGACGGGCTGTCATTGGGAGGCTGCCGGGCGCTCACCGACCTCGACGGGCTGGCCCACGCGAATGTCTCCACCGTGTTCATCGGGGGCGCCCAGGACCTGACATCTCTGCGCGTCCTGGAGACCTGTCCCAACCTGCGCAACCTGTCGATCGCCGACTGCCCGCGCGCCGAGGACTTCCCGGCCGCCCCGCTCACCAACCTCACGGTGAGGAACTCCGGGTGGACGGACCTGTCCCGTCTGACCGGCCATGCCTGCATCCAGCGGCTGGACATCGCCGACATGGACACCCTGCAGGACGTCAGCGCCGTCACCGGGATGCCGCACCTCAGCGGCCTCCGCCTCGGCAGCCGCCAGCTGACAGACCTCACCCCGCTGCTCGACGTACCGTCCCTGCGCGGCGTCCTCCCCCCGATCGCGATGGCCTGGCAAGCCCTCCACGGCAACCCCGACCCCGTCCTGGCCGAACTGCAGGAACGTGGGGTGACCCTGGAGTCGTGGTGGCGCTAGTACTGCAACGGTCTTTGCGGTGACGGGTGGGCAGGTCTTGATGGGATGTGCCCTCGTCGTTTGTAGTGGCTGGTGCGGGCTTGGTGTTGTCGTCTTCTGTGCAGGATGTGCTCGATGGGTGCGGGCCGGCGGTGGGTAAGGCGGTGTATCAGGCGTCTGATCTCGGCGAGGCTGTAGTGGATGAGCTGGGAGGATCCGTTTCTGCTTTCCCGGGATCCAGTTCGCGCGAGCGCAGAACGGTCAGGCAGGCGTGGGTGGCCATCGCGAGGGTGATGTGCCGGTTCCAGCCGTCGTTAGCGGCGGACCTGGTAATCGTCCAGGCCGCATTCCTGCTTGGCGCTCTGGAAGCACTCCTCAATAGCCCAGCGACTGCCCGCGACGTGGATGAGTTCATCCAGCGTGGTGTCGGCGGGGCAGTAGGCGATGTAGTAGGAGATCTCCTCGGGCCGGGCGATGCTGCGGCGGGCAATCACCCAGTGCTGCCGGTCGGGCATCCGGCCGCAGGAGGGCGACTCACAGCTGGCCGGTGTGGCGCTGGTGCTGCTGGTCCTGCGGGCGTTCTCGAACGGCTGAACCGCGTTGACCGGCGCGGAGGCGATTCCCAACGGGGTACCCGCCTTCCGGAAGCCGAAGTCGCGCAACGCGGCGACCACCCTGGCCGCGATGGGCCTCATCGCGATCACCATGTTCGTCGGTGTCACCACTCTCGCGATCGTCTCCGAGGTCCATATCGCCGATGACGCCTGCCGGCTCACCGGACTGGGCGAGGACTGCTCCGCCTACCAGCAGCGCACCGTCATCGCCCAGATCGCCGCCGCGGACTTCGGCGGGGAGAGAAGTGCCGGCTTCTCCTACATCCAGGCTGCCACCGCGCTCGTTCTGGTCCTCGCTGCGAACACCGCGTTCAACGGTTTCCCCCCGCTCTCATCGATCCTCGCGCAGCGCCGCTACCTGCCCCGCCAGCTGCACAGCCGCGGCGACAGACTCGCCTTCTCCAACGGCATCGTGGCGCTGGCCGACACCGCCGGCCTGCTGCTGTGGGGGTTCAAGGCCAGCGTCACGGCCCTGATCCACCTCGGGAAGCGTGAACAGGGCACAGACCAGTGACTGTCGGCGTCGACGGTTCCCCCTCAAGCATGAGAGCACTCGACTGGGCCGCCGACGAGGCCGCCCTGCCCGGCCGGCCTCTTCGCATCGTGCACGCGTCCGTATGGGAACACTTCGAAAGTGCCACCCCTGCGGAAGATCTCCCTGAAGGCGCCACGGAAGCCGCCGCACTAAAAGAGATCCTCACCACCGCCGAAGCCCGAGCCCGTCAGCGCCACCCCGAGATCCGGGTCCAGGCCGAAGTGCTGCCCGGGGAACCCACCGATGTCCTGGTCCACGCCGGAGAAGACGCCTTCGCACTGGTCGTCGGCCATCGCGGACACGATGCCCTCCTGCGCCGTCTGACCACCGGTTCCATCGGGCCCAGTGTGGCAGAACGAGCGTGGTGCCCCGTCGTGGTCGTAGGCCACTGCGCCCCAGAACGTCCCTCAGCAGACCGGCAGATCATCCTCGGTGTCGGGGAGGGAACCGACGGCGGCACCGCGTACGTCGCCTTCGCCCTCCAGGAAGCACAGGCCCGTGGTTGCGACCTGGTCGCGGTTCACGCCCGGGTGTCGGCTGCCGGTGAGTCGAGGCCCGGGGGGGTTTGCCGCGTTTCCTGGCGGCCCCCTCCTCGGTGCGGCACTCCCGGACCGGGCAACCCTCGAAAGCGGCGTCACCGTACACAGACAAGCCATCGACGGCCCCGCGCCCCACGTCCTGACCCAAGCCGCACACAACGCCGACCTGCTCGTTCTCGGACTCCGACACGTGCATGGCACGGTGCGCCGCGAACTCAGACCCACCCACCACGCCGCACTACGCCACTTGCCCTGCCCCGTCGCCCTCGTAGGCGTCCCCTGGCCTTCCCCACGAAGACCAAGGCTACCGACGTCGGGTGAAATCAGGGCGGCGAAGGCGGTTGGGGCGGCTCCGGGCCCGTGACTCCCGAGCAGACTGGATCGTAGAAGGTCCCGGTCACGGCAGACAGGAACCGGCGAGACGGCCGGCTCTGCCAGATGACCTACTGCTCAGACTGTTGCCCTCGACCAGCGTGAGCACCCCGATCGACTGTCACACCAGCCCTCCGAACTGCGGTTTTAAGTTGGTGGAAGCTCACTGGTCCGTGACGCATCGGCCCGGCGCCGGCTTGGCCCTCGCCTACGCGGTCACCGCGACCGGCACCGGTGTCATCCCCTTTGTCGTAGTCCTCCTCGCGGGCCTGTGCGCGCACGGCACAGTCAGGCGGCGGGCCGTCACTGCGGCCGCACTCGCGCTCTGTCTCGGTTCCGGACAGGCACTGCGCTACGCAGTCATGGCACAGGTCTCGCGTCCCAGACCACCGCGCGCCGACTGGGCAACGCTCGCATCGGGCGGGTCCTTCCCTTCAGGCCACGCCTCCACCAGTGCGATGACCGCGGGCCTTGTGATGGCCGCGCTGTGCCTGCGGGGCCCGCGTCTCCCGCCCGTGGCCGCCGTCCTGATCGGTATGGGCATGGCCGTGGGCCTGAGCCGGATCTACCTCGGCGTGCACTGGGTCAGCGACGTCATCGGAGCCTGGCTGTCCTTGACGACTACCTGGCTAACGCGTTCCACCCCGCCGAGCTCGCCGCCCGCCTGCGGGCAGCGAGCAGACAGACAGGCCCGAAGGGTCCGGCCGTCAACGGTGACCTGGTCCTCGACCCGGTGCGCTTCACTTGCACCGCCGCGGGGCAGCCCGTCGACCTCCTCACGCCGACTGAGATCGGACTGCTGGCCGCCCTCATCGCCTCGACCGAGGGCCTCTTACACCCCAGGGAGCTGGTCCGGACCGGTTAAGCAGGAGGCTTTCCCACCAGCGGCCGACAACCCATTCGGGGATGAAGGCGCCCACCGCCTCGTGAGGGGTCTCGCGGGAGAGCACTTGCGCCGGGTGAGTGGCGTTGAGGATGGCACTGTGAGTGGGCAGGCACCGGCGGGCAGAGACATGGGGCCACGCCGCACACCCACCCAGGGAGCCCTAGATGAAGCGTGCCACCATGGCCACCGCCTGTGCCTGCGTCCTGTTCGCCGCAGCCCTGACCGGGTGCTCCGAGAGTACGAGCGACACATCGCAGGAGGCATACGGCTCCACTCCAACTGCCTCGCCCTCGAAACCGGCCGACGTCGACACGAAGTCCGTGGACAAGCTCGGCGCCATCCTCGTCGACGAGAAGGGCCGCGCCCTCTACCTCTTCCTTGCCGACAAGAAGAACAAATCGAACTGCACGGGTGACTGCGCCAAAGCCTGGCCTCCGCTGCTCAGCAAGGGGCACGCCAAGGCCGGCAAAGGCGTGAACCAGAAACTGCTCGACATCACCAAACGCTCCGGCGGAGACCAGCAGGTCACGTACAACGGCCATCCCCTGTACTACTACGCCGGCGACAAGAAGCCTGGCCAGACGAATGGCCAGGCCCTCGACCAGTTCGGCGCCGAGTGGTACGTCCTGGACGCCAAGGGCAAGCAGGTCGAGAGCTGAGCCGGTAGAACGGCATGAGTTCACATCACGGCGAAGCCGACCGCAAAGCCTTCTCAACCAGTCTCGTGCTTGTCGTGCTGCTGCCTAGCGCGGTAGCTGTCGGGATCTACCTTTTCGGAACCCACCACACCCCGCGCTACAGCAACGGGCTCTTCGGAGAGCATGGCAACGCCGCAGTCGAACTCAAGGCCCAGCTCAGCACCGCCCTGCTCGGCTTCGCCATCATTCAGCTCGGCCTCGCCCTGTGGATGTACGGCCGCGTGCCCGGTACCCGCTCCGCGCCCCGGCCGGTGCGCCGGGGACACCGCGCGCTCGGGTTCTTCAGCTTCCTCTTCTCGCTACCGATCGCCTACCACTGTCTTACGACCTACGGGATCGAGACGATGTCCCCGCGGGTCGCGATCCACTCCTTCGCCGGATGCGCCCTCTACGGTGCTTTCGTGGCCAAGCTGATCGTTGTGCGCAGCAGGCGCCTGCCCGGCTGGCTGCTCCCAGCGGTGGGCGCCCTGCTCGTACTCGGTGTGGCCCTCCTCTGGTACACCGCCGCCCTGTGGGTCCTCAACGGCGACTCGGCACCAGGCTTCTCCTCCGTCTGAAAAACCCCGCTCCGGGCATGACCGTGGACTTTGGACTGTCTCGCATTGGGCCCTTGCGGGCAAATTACCCATGCAAGGTTCCTGCCCGGCAGCGCCCAGGCCTCGCTGAAACCATCACCGCGATATTCAGCTTCGTCGGCTTCCTCGTCGCCGCCCTTGGCCTCACCATCGCCCTGACCAAACGCTACTGACGCTGCGGCACCATCCCCCAGTGCACTTGCCGCAGTCCGAAGCCCTCACCGATGAACGCTGATCAGGTGATGTGCATCCCGCAGGGCCGCGCGTCACGACGCAGTCACCTTCTACGAGGGAAGCTGAAACCGCTCCGCCCGGGCCGACCCCGTTTGGCGATAGCACGCCGCAGCTCCCGGGGCGGTGCCGTCACAGCAACGGGCCGGGAGCTCCGCGCCGTTCCAGGCTCGGGCCCTGAGAGGGAGGTTCGTGAGGTGATGTCCGCTTCTGGGTGGGGCTGGGGCAAGGCTTACATCCGCTGGTCGGCCTCGTCCATCAACTCGTCGAGGGCCGCACGCGCGAGAGGAACAAAGCGCCGCTGCATGTCGTCCAC
>NZ_JBEYCQ010000054.1:0-22998 GCF_040632905.1 Streptomyces sp. NPDC016469 | reverse complement strand
GTTCGGCGAGGACGACTACATCCTGCGGGCGGTCGGGGGCCGCCGCCTCGCCGCGTTCCCGCCCTCCGCGAGCCACGACCGGCCCGCGCGCGGGGGCGTCCGTCTCCGCCGGTATCGTCGGTTACGTCACCGATGCCGAGGCCGCCCCGGGCAGCTCCGGCACGGTTTCCCGATCTGACCGCCCGACCCGTGGAGACCGCATGTCCGGCCAGCCCGCCGCCCGCCGCACCGTGCTGAAGGGCGCCGCTCTCGCGGGCGTCGCCGGGCTGGGAGCCGCCGCCTGCTCGACCGACTCGAAGCTCGGCCACGCCCAGACGCCGACCCCCACCGCCCCCGTCGAGCTCGGCACGCCCGACGAGATCCCCGTCGGCCAGTCCAAGCTCTACCGGGAGCAGCGCGTCGTCGTGACCTGCCCGGCCAAGGGGGAGTTCAAGGCGTTCAGCGCCCAGTGCACCCACGCCGGCTGTCTGCTGGACAAGGTCGAGAAGAACGAGGGCCACTGCCCCTGCCACGGCAGCCGCTTCGACACCACGACCGGCAAGGCCCTGCACGGCCCCGCGACCGTGCCGCTGCCCGCCGTCCCGGTCCGCGTCGAGGGCGGGAAGCTGATCGCGGGGCCCGACGCCTGATCCGGGAATCGCTCCCGGTCTACTCCCAGTCCCAGTCGATCCCCACCAGCCCCGGCCGCACCCCCTGCTCCACCAGATGCACGGTCCGGTGCCGGCCGGTCAGCGTGAGCTCCGCCCGGGCGCCCCGGGGCGCGCCGGCCGACGCCTGGGCGAAGCTCCGGCACCGTACCGGCAGCGCCTCCTCGGCGAAGCCGACCTGGAGCACGTACTGCCCGCCGCCGAAGGTGAAGCCGCGCATGTACTCGCCGCAGGGCCCGCCCGTGCCGTCCTCGAAGCCGTAGCCGAAGAGGTACGTGTCGCCCGCCCGCAGCCGGGTGTCGAACAGCAGCTCCGCGACCAGGACGCCCGTCTCGCGGTCCCAGCGGACCCGGCCCGTCCGGCAGTTCTCCCGGGCGCGCACCGCGACCCGCGCCGGATCGCACCCCGGGTCCCCGACGTACACCGCGAGATAGCGGTCGATGCCGTCCCGGTGGGCGCGCACCACGTGCTGGGAGGTCCGTTGCTGCATCTGGCGGCCCGGCCCGATCCGTACCCGCTCCTGGTGGCCCACCGTGTGCAGCCCGCCGTCCGCCGGTGACTCCAGCCCCGCGAGCAGCCGCTCCACGACCCCGGAGGTCTCCACCAGCGAGCGGTACGTGCGCGCGGGCGGGCGCTCGGTGTCCGGGCGGGGTTCCTCGGCGTCCAGGAGGCCGAGGAGCGAGTTCGGCGGCAGGGCGAGGACCTCCTCCAGGGCCTTCACGGCGCGCAGCGACTCCGGGCGCTGCGGGCGGCGGGCACCCTGCTGCCAGTAACTCAGGCTGGTCACGCCGAGCTTGATCCCCCTGTGCGCCAGATGGTGCCGGACCCGCTGGAGCGGCAGCCCGCGCACCGACAGCGCGGTACGCAGGGCCAGGTGGAACGGTCCGGTGTGCAGCACCTGCGCCAGTTCGGCCTCGGTGTGCCGCATGGGTCCTCCAGGTGAACGTTCACGCCGGCCGGGCACGGGGCCGCGGCGGCGGGTGCCGGTCCGCAGGTGGTCGGGGGCGCGCGTTCACACCTCGGCCCCGGGCGTTCACACCGCGGTGTTCACCCGCATTCAAGCGCGTTGACCCGTCCCCGACAACGGTTGATGCTCCTCCACAGCGTCCGGACGCGCTCCTCGGAACCCCCACCCCCCGCCCCGGGAGGAACGCCATGCGCAACCCAGGAACCAGGCCGGCCCGGCTGTCGGTGACAGCCGTACTGGCCGCCGTGCTGCTCGCCGTCCCCACGGCGACCGCCACCGCCGCCGACCAGCCCCGCACCGCCACCGCCTCGGTCCGGGCCGCCGACCGGACCGCGGCCGCCCCGACGGCCGCCCTCGCCGCCACCAGGCGGCTGAACATCACGATGCAGGCGCAGCAGAAGTCCAACTGGTGCTGGGCCGCGTCCGGCAACACCATCGCCACCTGGTTCGGCCGCGACTACAGCCAGAACCAGTTCTGCAACGCCGCCTTCGGCCGCGCCCAGGGGTACGAGTGCCCCAACTCGCAGGCCGCCCTCGACAACGTGCAGAACGCCCTGTACTGGGCGGGCATCAGCCCCGGCTCGTACGTCAACGGCTGGCTGCGCTACTCCACCGTGCAGACGGAGATAGCCGCCGGACGCCCGGTCGAGACCCGCATCCAGTGGTCGTCGGGCGGCGGCCACATGCACGTGCTGTACGGCTACGACGACGCCAACAGCCTCGTCTACTGGGGCGACCCCTGGCCCTCCAGCAACCGCTACAACTGGGCCTCGCACGCCTGGTACGTGAACAACAGCGAGTTCTCCTGGACCCACTCGCTCTACCGGATCGGGGCGTGACGCCATGACCACCACCAGTTTCCGGCCCGCCCGCCGCCCCCTCGCCGCCGCCCTGGCCGCCGCCGGTGTCCTCGCCGGCACGGCCCTGCTCACCGCCGCCCCGCAGGCGGCCGCGGCAGACGGCCCCCGGACCGGCCCCGCCGCCCTGGCCGCGGCCCACGAGGCGGCCACCGACACCACCACCCTGAACACCCTGTCCCGGTTCTTCGCCCGCGAGGGCGCCGTCAGCGAGAAGGCCGCCGCACCCCGCATCCAGGGCGAGGCCGTGCCCGTGCGCACCCTGTCCGCCGCGTTCGTCGCGGGTGAGCAGGGCGCCCCCGTCGCCTCCGTCGACTACCTGGCCAGCACCGCCGTCTCCTCGGACGGGCAGAAGGCGTCGCTCTGGACGCTGCCCGAGCCCGGCAGGGGCGGGGACTGGCAGGTGGTGAACATCGCCACCGGCGACGACGAGGCGCGCTACTCCGAGGCGGGCGCCCGCAAGCTGCCCGGCGGCCTCGTCTTCCACGAGCCTCAGATCGACGCCTGGTACGTGCAGAAGGGCGACCGGGTCCTCCCGCTCGACCGGGACGCCGTCCGGGCGGTCGGCAAGCGGGGGACGACGCTCTCCGCCTACCGCACCCGGGTCCACGCGGCCTACGCGGACAAGCTCCCCGGCTCCGCGTACGCCCGCAAGGGCGAGGCGGGCGGCTACGGGCCCGGGGCGGAGGAGCGTTCCGGCCCCGCCATCGCCGCGGCCTCCACCTCCACCGGGTCCGCCCTGACCGCGGGTTCCACCGCGGCCGCCGGGGGCGCCGTCGCCGTACTCGCCCTGGGCGGCGTCGCCGCCCTGCGCCTGAGGGGCCGCCGCCGGACCGGGTGAACCGGGGCCCGGCCCATGACCCGCGCTCCGGGACAGGTGACCCCACCCCTGCCCCGGAGCGCGGCGCCGTCCGGCCGCACCGCGCTGTCACTGCCCGCAAGTAGGGTGGGGAGCATGGCAGACCCCTCCAGCTACCGCCCCAAGCCGGGACAGATCCCCGACTCCCCGGGGGTCTACAAATTCCGCGACGAGCACCGCCGGGTGATCTACGTCGGGAAGGCCAAGAACCTGCGCCAGCGTCTGGCCAACTACTTCCAGGACCTGGCCGGTCTGCATCCGCGTACGCGCACGATGGTGACCACGGCCGCCTCCGTGGAGTGGACCGTGGTGTCCACCGAGGTCGAGGCGCTCCAGCTGGAGTACTCCTGGATCAAGGAGTTCGACCCCCGGTTCAACGTCAAGTACCGCGACGACAAGAGCTATCCGTACCTCGCGGTCACGCTGAACGAGGAGTTCCCCCGCGTCCAGGTGATGCGCGGCGCCAAGAAGAAGGGCGTGCGCTACTTCGGTCCGTACGGGCACGCCTGGGCGATCCGCGAGACGGTCGACCTGATGCTCCGCGTCTTCCCCGTCCGCACCTGCTCCGCCGGAGTCTTCAAGAACGCCGCGCGGACCGGCCGCCCCTGCCTCCTCGGCTACATCGGCAAGTGCTCGGCCCCCTGCGTCGGCCGCGTCACCCCCGAGGAACACCGCGAACTGGCCGACGACTTCTGCGACTTCATGGCCGGCCGCACCGGCACGTACATCCGCCGCCTGGAGAAGGACATGATGGCGGCCGCCGAGGAGATGGAGTACGAGCGGGCCGCGCGGCTGCGCGACGACGTCGAGGCCCTGAAGCGCGCGATGGAGAAGAGCGCCGTCGTCCTCGCCGACGCCACCGACGCCGACCTCATCGCGGTCGCCGAGGACGAGCTGGAGGCCGCCGTCCAGATCTTCCACGTGCGCGGCGGCCGGGTCCGCGGCCAGCGCGGCTGGGTCACCGACAAGGTGGAGAACGTCGACACCTCCGGCCTCGTGGAGCACGCCCTCCAGCAGCTGTACGGGGAGGAGAGCGGCGACGCCGTCCCCAAGGAGGTCCTGGTCCCGGCCCTGCCCGAGGACCCCGAGGCGGTCTCCCAGTGGCTCGCGGACCGGCGCGGCTCCCAGGTCAGCCTGCGCATCCCGCAGCGCGGCGACAAGAAGGACCTGATGGTCACCGTCCAGCGCAACGCCCAGCAGGCGCTCGGTCTGCACAAGACCAAGCGCGCCTCCGACCTCACCACCCGCTCCAGGGCCCTGGAGGAGATCGCCGGGGCCCTGGACCTCGACACCGCCCCGCTGCGCATCGAGTGCTTCGACATCTCCCACCTCCAGGGCGAGGACGTCGTCGCGTCCATGGTGGTCTTCGAGGACGGTCTCGCCCGCAAGGGGGAGTACCGCCGCTTCCAGATCAAGGGCTTCGAGGGGCAGGACGACGTCCGCTCGATGCACGAGGTGATCAGCCGCCGTTTCCGCCGCTACCTCCAGGACAAGGAGCGCACCGGCGAGTGGGAGGAGACGCCGGCGCCCACCGGTCCCGTCCCGGCGGTCCCGGACGACGGCGACGGGGGCGCCCCGGCCGCCGGAGAGGCCCGTGAGGACGACGGCCGCCCCAAGCGCTTCGCGTACCCGCCGCAACTCCTCGTCGTGGACGGCGGGCAGCCGCAGGTCGCCGCCGCCAAGCGGGCCCTGGACGAGCTGGGCATCGACGACATCGCCGTCTGCGGTCTCGCCAAGCGCCTCGAAGAGGTCTGGCTGCCCGATGACGACGACCCGGTGGTCCTGCCCCGCTCCAGCGAGGGCCTGTACCTCCTCCAGCGCATCCGCGACGAGGCGCACCGCTTCGCCATCACCTACCAGCGCGCCAAGCGGGCCAAGCGCATCCGCGCCAGCCCGCTGGACGCCGTCCCCGGCCTGGGGGACACCCGGAAGCAGGCCCTGATCAAGCATTTCGGCTCCGTCAAGAAGCTGAGGCAGGCGACAATCGAGGAGATCTGCGAGGTTCCCGGGATAGGCCGCAGGACAGCGGAGTCCGTGGCCGTCGCCCTCGCGGCGGCCGCCCCGGCCGCACCCGCCGTGAACACGGCCACAGGAGAGATCATGGAAGAGGACGACGGGGGCAGCACGACATGACCGAGCACGAACGAACCGAGCACGAGCCCGAACACGGGCACGACCGCACGGACCGAGCAGACGGAGCAGCACACGTGAGTACGGGCACCCCGACCGAGACGGGCGACGCCGTGGCGGCCATCCCGGAGCTGGTGATCATCTCCGGTATGTCCGGCGCCGGGCGCAGCACCGCGGCCAAGTGTCTGGAGGACCTCGGCTGGTTCGTCGTGGACAACCTGCCGCCCGCGCTGATCCCCACCATGGTGGAGCTCGGCGCCCGCTCCCAGGGCAACGTGGCCCGGATCGCCGTCGTGGTCGACGTGCGGGGCCGCCGCTTCTTCGACAACCTGCGCGAATCCCTCGCCGACCTGGACGCCAAGGGCGTCACCCGCCGGGTGGTCTTCCTGGAGTCCTCCGACGACGCCCTGGTCCGCCGCTTCGAGTCGGTCCGCCGCCCCCACCCGCTCCAGGGCGACGGCCGCATCGTGGACGGCATCGCCGCCGAGCGCGACCTGCTGCGCGAGCTGCGCGGCGACGCCGACCTGGTGATCGACACCTCCAGCCTCAATGTCCACGAGCTGCGCGCCAAGATGGACGCCCAGTTCGCCGGCGACGAGGAGCCGGAGCTGCGTGCCACCGTGATGTCGTTCGGCTTCAAGTACGGCCTGCCGGTCGACGCCGACCTGGTGGTCGACTGCCGCTTCCTGCCGAATCCGCACTGGGTGCCGGAGCTGCGCCCCTTCACCGGGCTCAACGAGGAGGTCTCCTCGTACGTCTTCGACCAGCCCGGCGCCAAGGAATTCCTCAACCAGTACACCGAGCTGCTCCAGCTCGTCGCCGCCGGCTACCGCCGCGAGGGCAAGCGCTATGTGACCATCGCGGTGGGCTGCACGGGCGGCAAGCACCGCTCGGTGGCCATGTCCGAGAAGCTGGCGGCCCGGCTCGCCACGGAGGGGATCGAGACCGTGCTCGTACACAGGGACATGGGGCGCGAGTGAGCAGTCGCAATCTGCGCCTGCGCCGGCTGCGGGGCACGGCGCCCGCACTCTCCGTGCGCAAGCGCGGCGCCCAGCCCAAGGTCGTCGCCCTCGGCGGCGGCCGGGGCCTGTCGGCCTCCCTCACCGCGCTGCGCCGGATCACCGGCGATCTGACCGCCGTGGTCACCGTCGCCGACGACGGCGGCTCCAGCGGGCGGCTGCGCGAGGAGCTGGGCGTGCTGCCGCCCGGCGACCTGCGCAAGGCGCTGGCCGCCCTGTGCGGCGACGACGAGTGGGGCCAGACCTGGGCCCAGGTCATCCAGCACCGCTTCCAGTCCAAGGGCGACCTGCACGAGCACGCGGTCGGCAATCTGCTGATCGTCGCCCTCTGGGAGCAGCTGGGCGACCACGTCCAGGCCCTGGACCTGGTCGGCAAGCTGCTCGGCGCGCACGGCCGGGTGCTGCCCATGTCCGCCGTGCCGCTGGAGCTCCAGGCCCTCGTCAAGGGCCACGACCCGGACCGCCCGGAGGACGTGGACACCGTGCGCGGCCAGGCCACCGTCGCCCTCACCCCGGGCGAGGTCCAGTCCGTGCACCTGGTCCCCGCCGACCCGCCGGCCGTCCCCGAGGCGGTCGCCGCCGTCCGGGACGCGGACTGGGTGGTCCTCGGCCCCGGCTCCTGGTTCTCCTCGGTCATCCCGCACCTGCTCGTCCCCGAACTGCTGGACGCGCTGATCGAGACGAAGGCCCGCAAGGTCCTCTCGCTGAATCTCGCACCGCAGCCCGGTGAAACAGAAGGCTTCTCACCGCAGCGTCATTTGGAGGTTTTGGGACGACACGCCCCTAAACTCGCCCTGGACGTGGTGCTGGCCGACGAGGCCGCCGTGCCCGACCGCGAGTCACTCGCCGACGCAGCCAAACGGCTCGGTGCCGCGGTCGAGCTGGCGCCCGTGGCCTCACCCGACGGCGTTCCGATCCATGATCCGGAGCTGTTGGCCGCCGCGTACGACCGTATTTTTCGGATGCATGGAAGGATCGGCCCATGGCGATGACGCCGGCGGTGAAGGACGAAGTCTCCCGGCTTCCCGTGACCCGGACCTGCTGCAGAAAGGCAGAGGTCTCGGCGATTCTCCGGTTCGCGGGCGGCCTCCACCTGGTGAGCGGCCGGATCGTGATCGAGGCGGAGCTGGACACCGCGATGGCGGCGCGCCGGCTCAAGCGGGACATCCTGGAGATCTTCGGGCACAGCTCGGAGCTGATCGTGATGGCCCCCGGCGGGCTGCGGCGCGGCTCGCGCTACGTCGTACGGGTGGTGGCGGGCGGCGACCAGCTGGCGCGCCAGACCGGGCTCGTCGACGGCCGGGGCCGCCCCATCCGCGGTCTCCCCCCGCAGGTGGTCTCGGGGGCCACCTGCGACGCCGAGGCCGCCTGGCGCGGGGCGTTCCTGGCGCACGGCTCGCTCACCGAGCCGGGCCGCTCCTCCTCGCTGGAGGTGACCTGCCCGGGCCCGGAGGCCGCGCTCGCCCTGGTCGGCGCCGCCCGCCGGCTCTCCATCGCGGCCAAGGCCCGTGAGGTGCGCGGCGTGGACCGGGTCGTCGTCCGCGACGGCGACGCGATCGGCGCCCTGCTCACCCGGCTCGGCGCCCATGAATCGGTGCTGGCCTGGGAGGAGCGCCGGATGCGCCGCGAGGTCCGGGCCACCGCCAACCGCCTCGCCAACTTCGACGACGCGAACCTGCGCCGCTCCGCCCGGGCCGCGGTCGCCGCGGGCGCCCGGGTCGGCCGCGCCCTGGAGATCCTGGGCGAGGAGGTCCCGGAGCACCTGGCGGCGGCCGGGCGGCTGCGCATGGAGCACAAGCAGGCGTCGCTGGAGGAGCTGGGCGCCCTCGCCGACCCGCCGCTGACCAAGGACGCGGTCGCGGGCCGCATCCGGCGGCTCCTCGCGATGGCCGACAAGCGCGCCCAGGACCTGGGCATCCCCGGCACGGAATCCACTCTCAGCGAAGAGCTGGCCGACGGCCTGGTCGGCTGAGCCGGGCCCGCGGCGCGCGCCCCGGGAGGGGAACGGCCCGCCGGCCCGCGGCCGTTGACGCTGCGTAATCGCCGCAGGGAAGGCCGTACGGCACCCGGAGGCCCGTACCCCTACTGGGGAGTACGGGCCTTCCGCGCGCTTTCCGGCCCCGCTCGATGTCACCCCGGCGGCTCCGGAGAGGTAGGGTCGGAGGCGGTCGGGGACATCCCATACAACTCGCCGGCGTCGAAAACCGGCGTACCTAACGAGGAGATCGGTTCGTGACGATCCGCGTAGGCATCAACGGCTTTGGCCGCATCGGTCGCAACTACTTCCGCGCGCTGCTGGAGCAGGGTGCGGACATCGAGATCGTGGCTGTCAACGACCTGGGTGACACCGCGACCACGGCCCACCTGCTGAAGTACGACACCATCCTGGGTCGTCTCAAGGCAGAGGTCAGCCACACCGCCGACACCATCACCGTCGACGGCCACACCATCAAGGTGCTCTCCGAGCGCAACCCGGCCGACATCCCCTGGGGTGAGCTGGGCGTCGACATCGTCATCGAGTCGACCGGCATCTTCACCAAGAAGGCCGACGCCGAGAAGCACATCGCCGGTGGCGCGAAGAAGGTCCTCATCTCGGCTCCGGCCAAGGACGAGGACATCACCATCGTGATGGGCGTCAACCAGGACAAGTACGACGCGGCCAACCACCACGTCATCTCCAACGCGTCCTGCACGACCAACTGTGTCGCCCCGATGGCCAAGGTTCTGGACGAGAACTTCGGCATCGTCAAGGGCCTCATGACGACGGTCCACGCGTACACCAACGACCAGCGCATCCTGGACTTCCCGCACTCGGACCTGCGCCGCGCCCGCGCCGCCGCCGAGAACATCATCCCGACCACGACCGGCGCCGCCAAGGCGACCGCCCTGGTCCTGCCGCAGCTCAAGGGCAAGCTCGACGGCATCGCGATGCGCGTCCCGGTCCCGACCGGTTCGGCCACCGACCTGGTCGTGACCCTCCAGCGCGAGGTCACCAAGGACGAGGTCAACGCCGCGTTCAAGAAGGCCGCCGACGACGGCGACCTCAAGGGCATCCTGTACTACACCGAGGACCCGATCGTGTCCTCGGACATCGTCAGCGACCCGGCGTCCTGCACCTTCGACTCCTCCCTGACGATGGTCCAGGAGGGCAACACGGTGAAGATCCTCGGCTGGTACGACAACGAGTGGGGCTACTCCAACCGTCTCGTGGACCTCACCGTCTTCGTCGGCGGCCAGCTCTGAGCACCGCCGCACCGGCAGGCATCTCGATGTGAGCACGGGGCTCGAACAGCGCGACGCTGCGCTGTTCGAGCCCCCTCGCATGCTCACTCGTCCTCCAAGGAGTCCAGACAGATGAAGACGATCGACGCACTTCTCGCCGAAGGGGTCGCCGGCAAGCGGGTATTCGTCCGCGCCGACCTCAACGTGCCGCTGAGCGGCACCACCATCACCGACGACGGCCGCATCCGCGCCGTCACCCCGACCGTCCGGAAGCTCGCCGAGGCCGGCGCCCGGGTCGTCGTCGCCTCGCACCTGGGCCGCCCCAAGGGCGCCCCGGACCCGGCGTTCTCGCTGGCCCCCGCCGCCACCCGGCTCGGCGAACTGCTCGGCGCCGACGTGGCGTTCGCGACCGACACGGTCGGCGAGTCCGCCCGCGCCACGGTCGCCGCGCTCACCGACGGCCAGGTCGCGGTCATCGAGAACCTCCGCTTCAACCCCGGCGAGACCTCCAAGGACGACACCGAGCGCGGCGCGTTCGCCGACCAGCTGTCCGAGCTGGCCGACCTGTACGTGGGCGACGGCTTCGGCGCCGTCCACCGCAAGCACGCCTCGGTCTTCGACCTCCCGGCCCGCCTCCCGCACGCCGCGGGCGACCTCATCGCCACCGAGGTCGGCGTCCTGAAGAAGCTCACCGACGACGTCCAGCGTCCCTACGCGGTGGTCCTCGGCGGCGCCAAGGTCTCCGACAAGCTGGGCGTCATCGACCATCTGCTGGAGCGCGCCGACCGCATCCTCATCGGCGGCGGCATGGCGTACACCTTCCTCAAGGCCCAGGGCCACGAGGTCGGCAGCTCGCTGCTCCAGGAGGACCAGATCCCCGCGGTCCAGGAGTACCTGCGGCGCGCCGAGGCGAAGGGTGTGGAGTTCGTGCTCCCCGTCGACGTCGTCGTCGCGCCCGCCTTCCCGGACCTGAAGACCAAGGCCCCGGCCCACCCGGACACCGTCCCCGCCGACGCCATGCCGGCCGGGCAGATGGGCCTGGACAACGGTCCGGAGACCAACAAGCTCTACGCATCGAAGCTCGCCGACGCGGCCACCGTCTTCTGGAACGGCCCGATGGGCGTCTTCGAGCACCCCGACTTCGCCGAGGGCACCCGGGCCGTCGCCCAGGCCCTCGTCGACTCCTCGGGCTTCAGCGTGGTCGGCGGTGGCGACTCCGCCGCCGCGGTCCGCATCCTGGGCTTCGACGAGAACGCGTTCGGACACATCTCGACCGGTGGCGGCGCCAGCCTCGAATACCTCGAGGGCAAGACGCTTCCCGGCCTCGCCGCTCTGGAGGACTGACCTTTCATGACCACTCGCACCCCGCTGATGGCGGGCAACTGGAAGATGAACCTCAACCACCTCGAGGCCATCGCGCACGTCCAGAAGCTCGCCTTCGCCCTGGCCGACAAGGACTACGACGCCGTAGAGGTCGCCGTCCTGCCGCCCTTCACCGACCTGCGCTCCGTGCAGACGCTGGTCGACGGCGACAAGCTGAAGATCAAGTACGGCGCCCAGGACATCTCGGCGCACGACTCCGGCGCGTACACCGGTGAGATCTCCGGCCCCATGCTCGCCAAGCTGAAGTGCACCTTCGTCGCCGTCGGCCACAGCGAGCGCCGCCAGTACCACGGCGAGTCCGACGAGGTCTGCAACGCCAAGGTGAAGGCCGCGTACAAGCACGGCCTGACCCCGATCCTCTGCGTCGGCGAGGGCCTGGACGTCCGCAAGGCCGGCGAGCAGGTCGCGTACACCCTCGCGCAGCTCGACGGCGCCCTGAAGGACATCCCGGCCGAGCAGGCCGAGTCCATCGTGGTCGCCTACGAGCCGGTCTGGGCCATCGGCACCGGCGAGGTCGCCACCCCGGAGGACGCTCAGGAGGTCTGCGGTGCGATCCGCGTCCGCCTCGCCGAGCTGTACTCGCAGGAGCTGGCCGACGCGGTCCGCATCCAGTACGGCGGCTCGGTGAAGTCCGGCAACGTGGCCGCGATCATGGCCCAGCCCGACGTCGACGGCGCCCTGATCGGCGGCGCGGCGCTCGACGCGGACGAGTTCGTCAAGATCGTCCGCTTCCGCGACCAGTGAGTATGCGGTAGCGCGGATCCGTCGTACCCTTGCGGGGGCCGGGGAGGGCGACCTCCCGGCCCCCGTTGTTCGTCACACGCAGTCGGTATTTCCGGAAAGTAGGGACCAGCCGTGATTCTGGGGTTCGAGATCGCCCTGATCGTCTTCAGCCTGCTGCTGATGCTGCTGGTGCTGATGCACAAGGGCAAGGGCGGCGGTCTCTCCGACATGTTCGGTGGCGGCATGCAGTCCTCCGTCGGCGGTTCCTCGGTTGCCGAGCGCAACCTCGACCGCATCACCGTCGTGGTCGGTCTGGGCTGGTTCGCGTGCATCGTGGTGCTTGGTCTGCTCATCAAGCTCGACAACTGACCCGTCGTACGCGTTTCCCGGTGACGGTGTAACTCCTTCCCCTGGACGCGCGTTGGGCCTTACGTAGACTGGGGCATCTTCGAGCACCATCACGCAGGGAGTTACGACCGTGGCAAGTGGCAACGCGATCCGGGGAAGCCGGGTCGGGGCGGGGCCGATGGGGGAGGCCGAGCGCGGCGAGTCCGCACCACGGCTCCGCATCTCCTTCTGGTGCTCGAACGGGCACGAGACGCAGCCCAGTTTCGCCCATGACGCGCAGGTACCGGACACCTGGGACTGCCCCCGCTGCGGTTTCCCGGCAGGCCAGGACCCGGAGAGCCCGCCCGACCCGCCGCGCACCGAACCGTACAAGACGCACCTCGCGTACGTACGCGAGCGCCGCAGCGACGCGGACGGCGAGGCCATCCTCGCCGAGGCCCTGGCGAAACTGCGCGGCGAGATCTAGAGACGTTCACCGGCCGGACACCCCTCGGGTGCCCGGCCGGAATGCTTCCTCGTGCCGCAGCCTGCCGTTGTCACTGTCCGGCCGCCTGATCAATTAGGTTGGAGGGGCAGCGGGGAACTGCGGTTACGAGAGAAGTGGGCTGATGTCCGGGATGAACGCAACAAGCCGTACCAGGCTCAACCAGACGCCGGAATGGGCGGCGCTGGGCAAGCACCGTGAGCAGCTCGGGTCGACCCATCTGCGCCAGCTGTTCGCGGACGACCCGGAGCGCGGCACCGGGTACACCCTGCGGGTCGGCGACCTGCACCTCGACTACTCCAAGCACCTCGTCACCGACGAGACGCTGACGCTTCTGCGTGAACTCGCCGCGGCCACCGACGTGTTCGGACTGCGTGACGCCATGTTCCGCGGCGACAAGATCAACACCACCGAGGACCGGGCGGTCCTGCACACCGCGCTGCGCGCCCCGCGTGACGCCGTCGTCGAGGTCGACGGCGAGAACGTGGTGCCGGCCGTGCACGCGGTGCTCGACAAGATGACGGCCTTCTCCGACCGCGTCCGGTCGGGGGAGTGGACCGGCCACACCGGCAAGCCCATCAAGAACATCGTCAACATCGGCATCGGCGGCTCGGACCTGGGCCCCGCCATGGCGTACGACGTGCTGCGCTCCTTCACGGACCGCTCGCTCACCTTCCGCTTCGTCTCCAACGTGGACGGCGCCGACCTGCACGAGGCCGTCCGCGACCTCGACCCGGCCGAGACGCTGTTCATCATCGCCTCGAAGACCTTCACCACGATCGAGACGATCACCAACGCCACCTCCGCCCGCAACTGGCTCCTCACCGGCCTGCGGGCCGGTCAGGAGGCCGTCGCCAAGCACTTCGTGGCGCTGTCGACCAACGCGGAGAAGGTCGCGGACTTCGGCATCGACACGGCCAACATGTTCGAGTTCTGGGACTGGGTGGGCGGCCGCTACTCGTACGACTCCGCCATCGGCCTCTCGCTGATGATCGCCATCGGCCCGGACCGGTTCCGCGAGATGCTCGACGGCTTCCACCTCGTCGACGAGCACTTCCGGACCGCCCCGGCCGAGGAGAACGCCCCGCTGCTGCTCGGCCTGCTGGGCGTCTGGTACGGCGCGTTCTTCGACGCCCAGTCACACGCGGTGCTGCCCTACAGCCACTACCTGTCCAAGTTCACCGCGTACCTCCAGCAGCTGGACATGGAGTCCAACGGCAAGTCCGTGGACCGCGACGGCAACCCCGTCGACTGGCAGACCGGACCGGTCGTCTGGGGCACCCCCGGCACCAACGGCCAGCACGCCTACTACCAGCTGATCCACCAGGGTACGAAGGTCATCCCGGCCGACTTCATCGGCTTCGCACAGCCGGTAGAGGACCTGCTGCCCGGGCTGGTCGCCCAGCACGACCTGCTGATGGCCAACTTCTTCGCCCAGACCCAGGCCCTGGCCTTCGGCAAGACGCCGGACGAGGTGCGCGCCGAGGGCGTCCCCGAGGAGCTGGTGGCCCACAAGACGTTCCGGGGCAACCACCCCACGACGACGATCCTCGCCGACCGGCTCACCCCGTCGGTGCTCGGCCAGCTGATCGCCCTGTACGAGCACAAGGTCTTCGTCCAGGGCGCGGTCTGGAACATCGACTCCTTCGACCAGTGGGGCGTCGAACTCGGCAAGGTCCTCGCCAAGAAGATCGAGCCCGTCCTGACCGAGGGCAAGGGCGGCGAGCAGCTGGACAGCTCCACCGCCGCGCTCGTCTCCACCTACCGCGAGCTGCGCGGGCGCTGAGCCCCGCCCGGGCCCGCCGGAGCGCACCGCCCCGGCGGGCCCCTCAGCCGTGTGTCGTGTCGATG
Source organism: Streptomyces sp. NPDC016469 (assembly GCF_040632905.1). NCBI lineage: Bacteria > Bacillati > Actinomycetota > Actinomycetes > Kitasatosporales > Streptomycetaceae > Streptomyces > Streptomyces sp. NPDC016469. Next base: position 8,508 of record NZ_JBEYCQ010000054.1, on the reverse strand, counting down.
ACGCAGAAGCGGTTGCCCTCCGGATCTGCCAGGACCACGAAGTCCGGGTTCTCCGGATACAGCTCCCAGTCGACCTCCGCCGCGCCCAGTGCGAGCAGCCGGGCCACCTCGGCGTCCTGCTGTTCCGTGTACAGGTCGAGGTGGACCCGGGGCACCTCCTGGACCGGGGAATCGCTGCGGCCGAGGGCGAGCCCGGCCCCGGGCCCCTCGGCGGGGACCAGGACCACCCAGTCGTCCCGGGCCGGTTCCCGCTCCACGTAACCCAGGGCCGCCTTCCAGAAGGCCGCCGCGCGCGCCACGTCCGACGCGCCCATCACCACGGTTCCGATACGCATGCGGCCGAGCCTTTCACGTATCGCCCCGGGAACGCGCCGGGCCCGGCCCGCCCCGAAGGGCGAACCGGGCCCGTGGGCAGCCCCGCTGACGGGCGGTCAGGCGGAAGCCGGCGGGTACAGGGCGCGCGGGAGGCGGGAGGCCGCCGCCGCGTCCAGCAGCCACAGCGTGCGGGCGCGGCCGTACGCCCCGGCCGCCGGCGCCTGGATCTCTCCGGCCCCGGACAGGGCGATCGCGACCGCCTCCGCCTTGTCCTCGCCCGCGGCCAGCAGCCACACCTCGCGCGCCGCCCGGATGGCGGGCAGCGTCAGCGAGACCCGGACCGGCGGCGGCTTGGGCGCTCCGTGCACACCGACGACGGTGCGCTCGGTCTCCCGCACCCCGGGCAGTTCCGGGAAGAGCGAGGCGACATGCGTGTCCGGGCCGACACCCAGCATCAGCACGTCGAACTCCGGCACCGGGCCGTGGTCCTGGGGCGCGGCGGCCGCCGCCAGCTCGGCCGCGTACCCGGCGGCCGCGGCGTCGGCGTCCGGACCGTAGGGGCCGTCCGACGCCGGCATCACGTGCACCCGCGAGGGGTCCAGGGGCACGGCGTCCAGCAGGGCCTCGCGGGCCTGCGTGACGTTGCGCTCCGGATCGCCCTCCGGCAGGAACCGCTCGTCGCCCCACCACAGGTCGAGCCGCGACCAGTCGACCGCGTCCCGGGCGGGCGCGGCGGCGAGCGCGGCCAGCAGGCCGTTGCCGTTGCGCCCGCCGGTGAGCACCACCGAGGCGTCGCCGCGCGCGGCCTGGGCGTCCACGATCTTCGTGATCAGCCGGGCCGCGGCGGCCTGCGCCATCAGCTCCTTGTCGCGGTGCACGACGAGCTGCGGGACTCCGGTCACTTCGCCGCCGCCTTTTTCGCCGGGGCGGCCTTCTTCGCGGCGGGGGCCGGAGCCTCCGCCTTCGCCGACTCGCCGGAGCCCGCCTTGTGGAGGCGGTCCAGACCGAACTTCACGGTCGACTCGTAGATGTTGTCCGGGTCCAGGCGCCGCAGCTCCTCCGCGAGGAGCTCCGCCGTCTCGCGGCGCTTGAGCGCCACCGCGCGGTCCGGCTGGCCCACCATGCAGAGCGTGGCGAGCGAGCCGTCGGCCCGGTCCAGGACGATGTCGCCGTTCTTGGTGACCATCCGGACGGCCGTCAGACCGGGGCCGCCGGACGTGGTGCGCTCCACCGGGACCCCGAGCCGGTCCGCGAGCCACATGGCCAGCAGCTCGCAGCTTGGGTTGTCCGACTCGCCCTCGACCGTGGCCGAGACGATCTCCGCCGGCTGCTGGTCGAGCGCGGCGGCCAGCATCGAACGCCACGGCGTGATGCGCGTCCACGCCAGGTCCGTGTCACCGGGCCGGTACGTGGCGGCGCGCACCCCCAGCTCGTCGAGCGGGTGCTCGGCCGAGTAGGTGTCGGTGATCCGGCGCTGGGCCAGCGCGCCGAGCGCGTCCTTCGCCGGGTCGGCGGGGGAGTCCTGCGGCCACCACACCACCACCGGGGCGTCCGGCAGCAGCAGCGGCAGGACGACCGACTGGGCGTGGTTGGCCAGCTCGCCGTGGAGCCGGAGCACCACGGTCTCGCCGGAGCCCGAGTCGGAGCCGACCCGGATCTCGGCGTCGAGCCGCGCGTCGCGGCGGGTGCGCGGCGACCGGCTGAGCCGCTTGATGACCGCGATGATCCGCGAGGGGTGCTCCCGCGAGGAGTCGCTCGCCGCCTTCAGCGCGTCGTAGGCGTTCTCCTCGTCGGTGACGATGACGAGGGTGAGGACCATCCCGATCGCCGGGGCGCCGACCGCGCGCCGGGCCGAGATGAGCGCCTGGTTGATCTTGCTGGACGTGGTTTCCGTGAGATCGATCTTCATGGCCGGCGCCAGCTCCGTCCGTCGCGTGCGAGCATCTCGTCCGCCTCGGCCGGACCCCAGGTGCCGGCCGGGTACTGAGCGGGCTTGCCGTGCTTGTCCCAGTACTCCTCGATCGGGTCGAGGATGTTCCAGGAGAGCTCGACCTCCTGGTGGCGGGGGAAGAGGTTGGCGTCGCCGAGCAGGACGTCGAGGATGAGCCGCTCGTACGCCTCCGGGCTGGACTCCGTGAAGGACTCGCCGTACGCGAAGTCCATCGTGACGTCCCGCACCTCCATCGAGGTGCCGGGCACCTTGGAGCCGAACCGCACGGTGACGCCCTCGTCCGGCTGCACCCGGATGACCAGGGCGTTGCCGCCCAGCTCCTCGGTGGCGCCGGACTCGAAGGGCAGGTACGGGGCGCGCTTGAAGACGACCGCGATCTCCGTGACCCGGCGGCCGAGCCGCTTGCCGGTGCGCAGGTAGAACGGCACGCCCGCCCAGCGGCGGTTGTTGATCGTCAGCTTGATCGCGGCGAAGGTGTCGGTCTTCGACTTGGGGTCGATGCCGTCCTCCTCCAGATAGCCGAGGGCCTCCTCGCCGCCCTGCCAGGCGTGCGTGTACTGGCCGCGCACGGTGTGCTTGCCCAGGTCTTCGGGCAGCTCCACCGCCGTGAGCACCTTGAGCTTCTCGGCGACCAGGGCCTTAGGGTGGAAGGAGCCGGGCTCCTCCATCGCGGTCAGCGCGAGCAGCTGGAGCAGGTGGTTCTGGATGACGTCGCGGGCGGCGCCGATGCCGTCGTAGTATCCGGCCCGGCCGCCGATGCCGATGTCCTCGGCCATCGTGATCTGCACGTGGTCGACGTAACTGCGGTTCCAGATCGGCTCGAACATCGTGTTGGCGAAGCGGAGCGCCAGGATGTTCTGGACGGTCTCCTTGCCGAGGTAGTGGTCGATCCGGAAGACCTCGTTCGGCGGGAAGACGTCGTGCACGATCTGGTTGAGATCCTGCGCGCTCTTCAGGTCGTGGCCGAACGGCTTCTCGATGACGGCGCGGCGCCAGCTGCCTTCCTTCTGGTCGGCCAGCCCGTGCTTCTTGAGCTGCTGGACGACCTTGGGGAAGAACTTCGGCGGGACGGACAGGTAGAAGGCGAAGTTGCCGCCCGTGCCCTGCGCCTTGTCCAGCTCCTCGATCGTGGCCCTCAGGGTCTCGAAGGCCACGTCGTCGTCGAAGTTGCCCTGCACGAAGCGCATGCCCTGGCTGAGCTGCTGCCAGACCTCTTCGCGGAAGGGGGTACGGGAATGCTCCTTGACGGCGTCGTGGACGACCTGGGCGAAGTCCTCGTCCTCCCAGTCGCGGCGCGCGAAACCGATGAGCGAGAAGCCCGGCGGCAGCAGGCCGCGATTGGCCAGGTCGTAGACAGCGGGCATCAGCTTTTTACGGGACAAATCGCCCGTGACGCCAAAGATGACCAGGCCCGACGGCCCCGCGATGCGCGGGAGCCGTCGGTCCTGGGCGTCACGGAGCGGGTTGGCTCCGGGAACACCAGACAAAATGGTCAGCCCTTCGAGGGGGCGAGGCGCTGCAGCTCCGCCTCGGTCGACTTGAGCAGGTCATTCCAGGCGGCCTCGAACTTCTCGACGCCCTCGTCCTCCAGCACCTGCACGACGTCGTCGTAGTCGACGCCGAGCTTCTTGATGGTGTCGAGGTCGGCGCGCGCCTGGTCGTACGCACCGGCGACGGTGTTGCCGGTGATCTCGCCGTGGTCCGCCACCGCGTCCAGGGTCGCCTCCGGCATGGTGTTGACCGTGTTCGGCGCGACCAGGTCCACGACGTACAGGGTGTCCTTGAGCGCCGGGTCCTTCACGCCGGTCGAGGCCCACAGCGGACGCTGCTTGTTGGCGTGCGCCTTGTCCAGGGCGGCCCAGCGCTCACCGGCGAAGACCTCCTCGTACGCCTCGTAGGCCAGCCGGGCGTTGGCCAGGGCGGACTTGCCCTTCGCGGCCTTCGCCTCGTCGCCGCCGACGGCGTCCAGGCGCTTGTCGATCTCGGTGTCCACGCGGGACACGAAGAACGACGCCACCGAGTGGATCTTGGAGAGGTCCAGGCCCGCGGCCTTCGCCTTCTCCAGGCCCGCCAGGTAGGCGTCCATGACCGCGCGGTAGCGCTCCAGCGAGAAGATCAGCGTGACGTTGACGCTGATGCCCCGGGCGATCGTCTCGGTGATCGCGGGCAGGCCCGCCTTGGTCGCCGGGATCTTGATCAGCGTGTTCGGGCGGTCCACCAGCCAGGCCAGCTGCTTGGCCTCGGCGACCGTGGCCGTCGTGTCGTGCGCCAGGCGCGGGTCGACCTCGATGGAGACCCGGCCGTCCTGGCCGTCCGTCGCGTCGAAGACCGGGCGCAGGATGTCGGCCGCGTCCCGGACGTCCGCGGTGGTGATCATGCGGATCGCTTCCTCGACGGTCACCTTGCGGGCCGCGAGGTCGGCGAGCTGCTGGTCGTAGCCGTCGCCCTGCGAGATGGCCTTCTGGAAGATCGACGGGTTGGTCGTGACCCCCACGACGTGGGACTGGTCGATCAGCTCGGCCAGGTTGCCCGAGGTGATCCGCTTGCGCGAGAGGTCGTCGAGCCAGATCGCCACGCCCTCGTCGGAGAGGCGCTTGAGTGCGTCTGTCATGGGAATTGCATCTCCTACTAGTCGTATAAAGGCGTCAGCGCGTTGCGGCGGCGAGGGATTCCCGGGCGGCGGCGGCGACGTTCTCGCCGGTGAAGCCGAACTCGCGGAACAGGACCTTCGCGTCCGCCGAAGCGCCGAAGTGCTCCAGCGAGACGATCCGGCCGGCGTCCCCCACGTAGCGGTACCAGGTCAGGGCGATGCCCGCCTCGACGGCCACACGCGCCTTGACCGACGGCGGCAGGACGGAGTCCTTGTAACCCTGTTCCTGCTCCTCGAACCACTCGACACACGGCATCGACACCACACGGGTCGGAATTCCGGCCGCCTGGAGCTCCTCGCGCGCCTCGACGGCGAGCTGGACCTCGGAGCCCGTGCCGATCAGCACGACCTGCGGTTCGCCGCCCTCGGCGTCGAAGAGCACGTAGCCGCCCTTGGCCGCGTCCTCGTTCGCCTCGTAGGTCGGCACGCCCTGGCGGGTCAGCGCCAGACCGTGCGGGGCGCCCTCGCCGAACACCTTGGTGTAGCGGCGCAGGATCTCGCGCCAGGCGATGGCGGTCTCGTTGGCGTCGGCCGGGCGCACGACGTTGAGGCCCGGGATGGCGCGCAGCGAGGCCAGGTGCTCGACCGGCTGGTGGGTCGGGCCGTCCTCGCCGAGGCCGATCGAGTCGTGCGTCCACACGTAGGTCACCGGCAGGTGCATCAGTGCGGACAGGCGCACGGCGTTGCGCATGTAGTCGGAGAACACCAGGAAGGTGCCGCCGTAGATGCGGGTGTTGCCGTGCAGCGCGATGCCGTTCATGGCGGCGGCCATGGCGTGCTCGCGGATGCCGAAGTGGATCGTGCGGCCGTACGGGTCGGCCTCCGGCAGCGAGTTGCCCGCCGGGAGGAACGACGACGTCTTGTCGATCGTGGTGTTGTTCGAACCGGCCAGGTCGGCGGAGCCGCCCCACAGCTCGGGGATGATCCCGCCGAGCGCCTGGAGCACCTTGCCGGACGCGGCACGGGTGGCGACGCCCTTGCCCGTCTCGAAGACCGGCAGGCTGTCCTCCCAGCCCTTGGGCAGCTCGCCCGCGGCGATCCGGTCGAAGTCGGCGGCGCGCTCCGGGTTGGCGGCGCGCCAGGCGTCGAAGCCCTTCTGCCACTCGGCCTTCGCCTCACGGCCCCGGTCCAGGGCGCGGCGGGTGTGCGCGATGACCTCGTCGGCGACCTCGAAGGACTTCTCCGGGTCGAAGCCGAGCACCTTCTTGGTCGCGGCGACCTCGTCGTCGCCGAGCGCCGAGCCGTGCGACGCCTCGGTGTTCTGGGCGTGCGGGGCGGGCCAGGCGATGATCGAGCGGGCCGCGATGAACGACGGGCGCCCGGTCTCGGCCTTGGCGGCCAGCAGTGCGTTGTAGAGGCCCTCGGGGTCCAGGTCGCCGTTGGGCAGCTGGTCGACGCGCTGGACGTGCCAGCCGTACGCCTCGTAGCGCTTGACGGTGTCCTCGGAGACCGCGGTCTCCGTGTCGCCCTCGATGGAGATGTGGTTGTCGTCCCACAGCAGGACCAGGTTGCCCAGCTTCTGGTGGCCGGCCAGCGAGGACGCCTCGGCCGAGATGCCCTCCTGGAGGCAGCCGTCACCGGCGACGACCCACACCATGTGGTCGAACGGGGAGGTGCCGGGGGCCGCCTCCGGGTCGAACAGGCCGCGCTCGTAGCGGGCGGCCATGGCCATGCCCACCGCGTTGGCGACACCCTGGCCCAGCGGACCGGTCGTCGTCTCGACCCCGGTGGTGTGGCCGTACTCCGGGTGCCCCGGGGTCTTGGAGCCCCAGGTGCGGAACGACTTCAGGTCGTCCAGCTCCAGGCCGTAGCCGGCCAGGTAGAGCTGGATGTACAGGGTCAGGCTGCTGTGGCCCGCCGAGAGCACGAACCGGTCGCGGCCGGTCCAGTCCGCGTCCGCAGGATCGTGCCGCATCACCTTCTGGAAGATGGTGTACGCGGCGGGAGCCAGGCTCATCGCCGTGCCCGGGTGGCCGTTTCCGACTTTCTGTACGGCGTCCGCGGCGAGGACGCGGACGGTGTCCACGGCCCGCTGGTCCAATTCGGTCCACTGGAGGTCTGTGGTGGTCGGCTTGGTGCTCACCCTGAGTCAGGGCTCCTCTCCAACTGTTGTAGACCGGTGACTGTGACCGCACCGGATGCTGTCGAGCCTACCCCCGTCCGTACCCGTGTTTTCCGGCTCCTACCAGGGTGCGGGCGGCCCGCGGAATCCGCCTCCCGTATGAGCGGAAGGGCTCACCGATGGGCTTCTCCGATGAGCGCGCGGACCCACTCCTGGGCGCTCCTAAGAGCGGCCCCGAGCGCGGTTGCGGGAGCCCCGGAAGTGCCCTGGGTCACCCCCGGGCCGACCACTCCGACAGGTGTGCGTCACTCATGCGTACGAGGCACATCGCGGCCGGCCCCGCGGCACCGCCGGGACGGCTCTTCGCGCCACATCAACACGACCGCACCCCCGCGAAGGGCGGCCTGTCCCCAACGTCTACAGTGGTCGGGTTCGCGCAAGTCTTCACTGGGCCCTCATGCCCGGAGCTTGCTGGGATTTCTCTGTCAGGGGTGTGCGTGACGGCCGTCGAGTCCCGACCCGCAGGGGTCGCCTTGACTCCGAGCCCAGGGGGCCAACGCCCGTTCGGGGCCCGTGTCAAGGCATTCGTGGCACTGACCAAGCCTCGGATCATCGAGCTGTTGCTGATCACCACTGTTCCGGTGATGTTCCTGGCCGCTCAGGGTGTACCCGACCTGTGGCTCGTGCTCACTACCACCATCGGCGGCTATCTGTCCGCCGGCGGTGCCAATGCGCTGAACATGTACATCGACCGCGACATCGACGCGTTGATGGACCGGACGTCGCAGCGCCCGCTGGTCACCGGCATGGTGAGCCCGCGCGAGTGCCTGGCCTTCGGCATCGCCCTCGCGGTGGTCTCGACGGTCTGGTTCGGGCTGCTGGTCAACTGGCTGTCGGCGGCGCTGTCGCTGGGCGCCCTGCTCTTCTACGTCGTGATCTACACGATGCTGCTGAAGCGCCGCACCTCGCAGAACATCGTCTGGGGCGGCATCGCGGGCTGCATGCCGGTCCTCATCGGCTGGTCCGCCGTGACGAACGGGATGTCCTGGGCCGCGGTGATCCTCTTCGCCGTCATCTTCTTCTGGACGCCGCCGCACTACTGGCCGCTGTCGATGAAGGTCAAGGACGACTACGCGCGCGTCGGCGTCCCGATGCTCCCGGTCATCGCGTCCAACCGGGTGGTCGCCCGCCAGATCGTCGCCTACAGCTGGGTGATGGTCGCGGTGTCGCTGCTCCTCACTCCGCTGGGCTACACCGGCTGGTTCTACACGGCCGTGGCGCTGCTGACCGGCGGCTTCTGGCTCTGGGAGGCGCACGCGCTGCTCAGCCGGGCCAAGGCCGGGGTGACGGGCGCGAAGCTCAAGGAGATGCGGCTCTTCCACTGGTCGATCACCTATGTGTCGCTGCTCTTCGTGGCCGTGGCGGTGGACCCCTTCCTGCGGTAGAACCCCTGCTCCGTCCGACGGGCGGGGAGCCGGCCTCCAGACCTCGCACCGCTACGGCAACGCGAACTTCCTGGAGTCCGACTTC
>NZ_JBEYCQ010000053.1:0-24669 GCF_040632905.1 Streptomyces sp. NPDC016469 | reverse complement strand
GGTCTGGGGGGCGCGGACGTCCACGCCGAGACCTCGGGCGTCGCGCACTTCGCGTACGACGACGAGGAGACCTGCATCGCCGAGGTCCGCTACCTGCTGTCCCTGTTGCCGCAGAACAACCGCGAGAACCCGCCCGTGGCACCGACCACCGATCCGGCCGACCGCCGCTCGGACACCCTCCTCGACCTGGTGCCGGTGGACGGCAACCGCCCGTACGACATGGCGGAGGTCATCGAGGAACTCGTGGACGACGGCGAGTACCTGGAGGTCCACGAGCACTGGGCGCGCAACATCATCTGCGCCCTCGCCCGGCTGGGCGGTGAAGTGGTGGGCATCGTCGCCAACCAGCCGAAGTCGCTGGCCGGGGTGCTGGACATCGAGGCGTCCGAGAAGGCCGCGCGCTTCGTGCAGCTCTGCGACGCCTTCAACATCCCGCTCGTGACGCTCCTCGACGTGCCCGGCTTCCTGCCGGGCGTCGACCAGGAGCACGGGGGGATCATCCGGCACGGTGCCAAGCTGCTCTACGCGTACTGCAACGCCACCGTGCCCCGCATCTCGCTGATCCTGCGCAAGGCGTACGGCGGCGCCTACATCGTCATGGACTCGCAGTCGATCGGCGCGGACCTCACGTACGCCTGGCCCACCAACGAGATCGCGGTCATGGGTGCCGAGGGCGCCGCCAACGTCGTCTTCCGTCGGCAGATCGCGGAGGCCGAGGACCCCGATGCGATGCGTGCCCGCATGGTCAAGGAGTACCGGACCGAGCTGATGCACCCTTATTACGCCGCCGAGCGGGGGCTCGTGGACGACGTCATAGACCCGGCCGGGACGCGCGAGGTCCTGATCGCCTCGCTCGTGATGCTGCGCACCAAGCACGCCGACCTGCCGGCCCGCAAGCACGGCAACCCCCCGCAGTAGAGGTCCCTGGAGCCCTCTTGTAAACGGGGCGCGTGGTTTGGTATTGACAAACCGCGCGTCCTGTTTTTAGCTTCGCTGATGACTCATGCGTGAAGAGGGGGAGCACCATGGACATCGAAGTACTGGGCGCGCTGGTCGTCACCGAGGGCGGGTTCTCGGTCACCCCGACGGCGCCCAAGGCCCGGCAGGTACTGGCGCTCCTGGCCGTGCACGCCGACCGTGTCGTCTCCGTGCCCGACCTGATCGAGGAGCTGTGGGGCGGGAATCCGCCGCGCAGCGCCCGTACCACCTTGCAGACCTACGTGTTACAGGTACGCGAGCTCATCGCCGCGGCCCTGGAACGGGCCCCGGGTGACGCCTCGTCGCGTACCGCCAAGGACGTCCTGGTCACCGCACCCGGCGGGTACACGCTGCACACCTCGGGCGGCACCGTCGACGTCCGCGAGTTCGAACGGCTCGTCGGCTGCGGCTACCGCACGAGCGACGCCGGCGACTTCCGGCGCGCCGCACGCGAACTGCGGGACGCGCTCGCCCTGTGGACCGGCTCCGCCCTCCTGGACGTACGGACGGGGCCGCGGCTGGACATGGAGATCCGGCGCCTGGAGGAGACCTGGCTGTGCGCCCTCGACCAGCGCATCGACGCCGACCTGCGCCTCGGCCGGCACCGCGAGCTGCTGAGCGAACTCACGGTCCTGGTCAGCCGGTACCGCACGCACGAGAACCTGCACGCCCACTACATGGTCGCCCTGCACCGCTCGGGCCGGCGCAGCGAGGCGCTGGACGCCTACCACCGGCTGCGGGCCAGGCTCGTCGGTGAGCTGGGGCTCGAGCCATCCGCAGGGCTGCAACGACTGCAGCGCTCCATTCTGAGGGCCGGGTCCGCACCGGCACCCGGGACGGCCGCCGCCGACACCGGCGAGCGGCTGACCCAGGTCGGCTGAGCGCGGGGTCCCACGGTCCTGGGAGGGCGAAATGCAGGAGAGGTCGGAACGCACCAGGCGCAGGCTCATCGACGCCGCCGCGGAGCTGTTCACCCGGAGCGGGTACGCGAGCGCCACGCTCGGCGGGATCGCCGCCGCCGCGGGCGTGACCAAGGGCGCGCTGTACTTCCACTTCCCGTCGAAGGAGGCGCTGGCCGACGCGGTGGCGCTCCACGGCCGCACCCTGCTCGGGGAGTTCCTGGACGAGCGGCGGGCCACCGGCGGCAGGCCGGTGCAGAACCTCATCGACCTGACGCACTGGCTCGCCCTCGTCCGGCGCGAGGACCCGGTCGTCCGGGCCGCCTTCCGGCTGGCCGACGACGGTGTGGCCGGGCCGTCCGGCACCAGCGGCCTGCGCCGGGCGTGGCTCGCCGAGGCCCGGCGCCTGCTGGACGAGGCCGACGCGGCCGGGGAGCTGAGCGGGGAGGCCCGGGGCGACGGCGCCGAGGCGCTGCTCGCCGCCCTGATGTACGGGATGGCGCCGCCCGGAACGGACCGGTCCGCCGGGGCCGGGCCGCGGCCGGAGGACGGCGGGTCCCTGTGGCGGCTGCTGCTGCCGGTGCTCGTGGGCCCCGGGCGGACCGGCCGCTACCGCACGGCGCCGCCACGGCCCTGCGCCGAGGCCGTGCGGGCCGCGTGACATGCCCTCCGCCCCCATCGCGTCGGCCCGGCGCCTGTCCGGAGAACGCCCCATGACCCTCTCACCGCGGGACTGCGTGGCCGCCCCCGCCGACGTCCTGGCCACGCTGCTCGGCCTGCTGGCCGGCGTCACCGGGCGCGAGGCGTGCACCCTGCACCCCTGGCAGCCGTTCCCGGAGATCGGCCTGGACTCGCTGCTCGGCACGGAGTTCGTGGCGACCGTCAACGCCCGCTTCGGCACCGCCATCAAGGGCGCGGCCGTCCTGGATCACCCCAGCCTTGAGGCGTTCGCCCTGCACGTGGCCCGGGAGACGCGGTGCGTGGCCGGCCCCCGGCCCGTCGCCGCCCCGGCCGCGCCGCCGTGCCGTCCGCTGCCGTCGGCCGACGAGCTGCGCGAGGAGCTGGCGCAGGTCCTGGCCTGCGATCCGTGGGACCTGGACCCGTGCGCCCCGTTCAGCGATCTGGGTGTCGACGCGCGGGCGGGCGCGGAGTTCATGACGGCGGTCAACCGGCTGTACGGACTACGGGAACGTGCCGTCGTCCTCCACGACCACCCGGACCTCACCGCGCTCGCCGCTCACCTCGCCACCGCCTGAGTGCCCGTCGCCGCGTTCAGCCGGCGGGTCAGTTCCAGCTGCTGCCTGCCCAGCTCGTCCACCCGGCGGCGCAGCCGGTCCAGTTCGTCCAGGACGCCGGGGGCCACGGGCGCGGACAGGCCGGGGGAGTGGGTGAGCACCGACTCCAGGCGGCCGCGCAGTGCCGGGCCCGGTTCGATGCCGAGGGCGGCGACCAGGCGGCGCCGGGCCCGCTCGTACACGCCGAGGGCCTCGGCCTGGCGGCCGCTGCGGTACAGGGCGACCATGAGCAGGTCGTAGAAGCGCTCGCGCAGCGGGTGGTCGGCGGTCAGCCGCTCCAGGTCGCCGATGCACTCGCCGTGCCGCTCGCAGCGCAGGCTCGCCTCGTACAGCGCCTCCAGCGTGGTGAGCCGCATCTCGTCCAGCCGGTCGGCCTCCGCCGCGCACACCGGCCCCCTGCGGCAGTCCTGGAGCGCCGGGCCGCGCCACAGCTCCAGGGCGCCGTGCAGGATCTTCGCCGCCCGTGCCGGGTCGGTGGCGACGGCCGCCCGCCCCTCGGCCGAGCGCCGGGTGAAGCGCTGGACGTCGGTGGAGGCGCCGCCCAGGTCGAGCAGGTACCCCGTCGGCAGGGTGCTGATCCGTACGTGGCCGTAGTCCCCGGGCGCGGGCAGCAGCCGCCGCAGCCGCGCCACATGGGCCTGGAGGGCGTTCGCCGCGTTACCGGGAGGCGCCCCGTCCCACAGCTCCGCCGCCAGCCGGTCCACGTCGAGCAGCACCCCGGCGTGGGTGACGAAGGAGGCGAGCAGTGCCCGCTGCTTGGAACCGGCCGGGACGATGTCCGTGCCGCCGGTGCCGTCGTGGACCATGACCGGGCCCAGCAGCCGGAACTCGACAGGGCTGTTCGCGGCGGCGGAACGCGCCGCCTTCGGGCGCGGAGTGGCGAGGACGCTCATCGGGTGGCCCTCCCTCGGAATCCGGTCACGGCATGGACGGTAACGACCGCCCGATGGCCGGGGGATACCGCCCGAGTGCCCCTCCAGCCGTCGTCTGCGTGTTCTTGAGGCGGCACACCGGGGGCCGCAATTCGGCCGCAATCCCTGCTTGGAGAGCTGCTCGAACGCTGATCGAGAGAATGAGGCGCGCGGTGTGCCCGGGGCTAGCGTGCCTTGCGCCGACGGCTTTCGGCCACGGGGGCGAAGGCGCCGGCACAGGCGATCACGGCCGGGTCCACCCTGGCCGGTCCTTGGGAGGCCACCGTGCGAATACAGGTTCTGGGTCCGTTGAGCGCCGAGGTCAACGGGATGTCGATCGTGCCCACCGCGGGCAAGCCGCGACAGCTCCTCGCGCTGCTCGCCTTCCATCCGGGCCGCGTCGTGCCCGTGCCCACCCTGATGGAAGAGATCTGGGGCAGCAACTCGCCGCAGAGCGCCATGACCACCCTGCAGACCTACATCCTCCAGTTACGCCGCCGGCTCGGCACCGCCATGGGGCCCGACACCCCCGGCGCCGCCAAGGAGGTCCTGGCCACCCGGCACGGTGGCTATCTGCTCCAGATCCCGCGGGACGCCGTCGACGTGCACCGTTACGAGGAACTGGTGACGGCCGGGCGGGGCGCGTTCGACCGGGGCGAGGACGTCCGGGCGTCCTCGCTCTTCGGTGAGGCGCTCGCCATGTGGCAGGGGTCGGCGCTGGTCGACGTACGGCTGGGCCCCGTCCTCGACATCGAGGTGATGAGGCTGGAGGAGTCGCGTCTGGTCACCGTCGAGCGGCGCATCGACGCGGACCTGCGCTGCGGCCGGCACACCGAGGTCCTCGCCGAGCTCACCGACCTGATCATGCGGCATCCCCAGCACGAGGGGCTGCACTCGCAGGCGATGGTCGCCCTCTACCGGTCCGGCCGCCAGGCCACCGCCCTCGACGTCTACCGCAGGCTGAGACTGCGCCTCGTGGAGGAGCTGGGCGTGGAGCCGTCACCGCAGATGCAGCGGCTGCACCGGGCCATGCTCACCGTCGACCCCGCGCTCGACGTGCTCAGCGGGCCGCGCGGACTGTCCACGTTCGATCTGTACGCGGCCTGAATCCAGGCGGAGCGCGAGCACCGTTCGAGCGGGGATTGCCAGGCTGCGGTCGGAGAGGGCTCACACCCCTACCGCGTGAGAGGACGGCCCATGTCCGACGAACGGCCCGTACGGCTCCACTGCTTCGCGCACGCCGGAGCGGGCGTCTCCGCCTACTACGGCTGGGGCCCGCGCCTCGGCCCCGGCGTCGAGACCGTGCCGCACCTGCTGCCCGGCCGCGAACGCCGGCGCTCCGAGCCGCGCCTCACCCGCCCCGCGGACCTGCTTGCCGACCAGCTGCCCCACTTCACCGGCGAGGGCGGCGGCGCTCCGTACCTTCTGTACGGGCACAGCCTCGGCGCCCTCGTCGCGTACAGCGTCACCCGCGCCCTGCACGAGGCGGGGCTCCCCGGGCCCGCGCTGCTCGTCGTCGGCGCCTGCCCCCCGCCCGACGAGCTGTCCGCCCTGGCCGACCAGTGCCGGGCGGGCGACGAGGAGCTGTTGCGCCTCCTCGGCGAGGCCAACGCCCTGCCCGAGCGCGCCCGGCCCGGCGACTTCTGGCACCAGGCTGTGCTGCCGGTGCTCCGCGACGACCTCGTCCTCGCCCACGAGCTGCGGACGGCCGCCCGCGAACCTTCGCCCGCCGGGCCCCTCGCGGTCCCCGTCCTCGCGGTGGCCGGCGCCGACGACCCGCTGGCCCGGCCCGAGGCCATGGCGCGGTGGCGCGCCTGGACCACCGGCCCCTTCGCCGTCCGCACCGTGCCCGGCGACCACTTCTTCCTCCGGGGCCACGACCTGCCCCGCCTGGTGGGCCGCGCGGCACGCGTGGTGCGCCGTCTCGCCCCGCAGCCGGCGGGTGTCCGATGAGGCGGGTCGTCATCACCGGTGTCGGGGTGGTCGCCCCGGGCGGGATCGGCACCGCCGCGTTCTGGTCGCTGCTGACGGAGGGCCGGACCGCCACCCGTCGCATCACCCGCTTCGACGCCACGTCGTTCCGGTCCCGGATCGCCGCCGAGGCCGACTTCGACCCCGCGCGCCACGGCTTCGGCGCCGGCGACGCCCACCGCCTGGACCGGGTCGCGCAGTTCGCGCTGACCGCCGCCCGCGAGGCCGTCGCCGACAGCGGCCTCGACCTGGCGGCCGGGGGCGAGCGCACGGGCGTGGCCCTGGGCACCGCGGTCGGTTGCAGCAGCGGTCTCGACGAGGTGTACGCGCACGTCAGCGAGGGCGGCGAGCGCTGGCTGCTGGACCCGGCCCGCGCGGAGGAACGGCTCGGCGACTACCTCGTGCCGAGCTCCGTGGCCGCCGAGGTCGCCCGGGACGCCGGGGCGCTCGGCCCCGTCGCCGTCGTCTCGACCGGGTGCACCTCCGGCCTGGACTCGCTCGGGCACGCCGCGGAGCTCATCCGGGAGGGCAGCGCCGACGTGATGCTGGCCGGTGCGTCCGAGGCCCCGATCACCCCGATCACCCTGGCCTCCTTCGACGCGATCCGCGCCACCTCCGCGCGCAACGACGAGCCGGAGACCGCCTCGCGCCCCTTCGACCGGACCCGGGGCGGCTTCGTCCTCGGCGAGGGCAGCGCCGTGCTCGTCCTGGAGGAGTACACGCACGCGGTGCGCCGGGGCGCGCACGTGTACGCGGAGATCGCGGGGTTCGCCAGCCGCTCGAACGCGTACCACATGACCGGACTGCGCCTGGACGGGCGGGAGATGGCCGAGGCCGTCCGTATCGCCCTGGACGAGGCGCGGCTCGACCCGACCGCCGTGGACTACGTCAACGCGCACGGCTCGGGGACGAAGCAGAACGACAAGCACGAGACGGCCGCGTTCAAGGCGAGTCTGGGCGAGCACGCCTACCGGGTGCCGGTCAGCTCCATCAAGTCGATGATCGGGCACTCGCTCGGCGCGATCGGCTCTCTGGAGATCGCCGCGTGCGCGCTGGCCATCGAGCACGACACGGTGCCGCCCACCGCGAATCTGCACGACCCGGACCCGAGTTGCGACCTCGACTACGTACCGCTCGTCGCCCGCGAGCAGCGCACCGACACCGTCCTCAGCGTCGGCAGCGGGTTCGGCGGCTTCCAGAGCGCGATGGTGCTCACCGCACCCCGGACGGAGGCGCACCGATGACCGCACTCGCACCCGCCCGGACCGCGACCGCGGCCGTCACCGGCATCGGCGTCGCCGCACCCGGCGGCGTCGGCACCGAGACCTGGTGGTCGGCGGTCCTGCGCGGTCACCGCGCCATCGGCCCCGTCACCCGGTTCGACGCCTCCGGCTACCCGGCCGTCCTCGCCGGGGAGGTCACCGGATTCGACGACGCGGCGCACGTCCCGGCCAAGCTGCTGCCGCAGACCGACCGGGTGACCCGGCTCGCCCTCGCGGCGGCGGCCGAGGCCATCACCGACGCGGACATCGACCCGGCCGCCCTCCCCGAGTACGGCATGGGCGTCGTCACCGCCAACGGCGCGGGCGGCTTCGAGTTCGGCCAGCGCGAGCTCCAGGAGCTGTGGAGCAAGGGCAGCCGGTACGTGGGCGCCTTCCAGTCCTTCGCCTGGTTCTACGCCGCCAACTCCGGGCAGATCTCCATCCGGCACGGTCTGCGCGGCCCCAGCGGTGTCGTCGTCTCCGAGCAGGCGGGCGGCCTCGACGCGATGGCCCAGGCCCGGCGCCAGCTGCGCAGGGGCGGCCGGGCCGTTCTCACCGGCGGCTTCGACGCGACGGTGTGCCCCTGGGGCTTCACCGCCCACCTCGCCGCCGGCGGCCTGAGCACCCGGCGCGACCCGGCCGACGCCTACCTCCCGTTCTCCGCAGACGCCTCGGGGCACGTCGTGGGGGAGGGCGGCGCCCTGCTCGTCGTGGAGGACGGCGACGCCGCGCACGCCAGGGGAGCCCGCGTCCTCGGCACCGTCGAGGGCTGCGCCGCCACCTTCGACCCCGCGCCCGGACGCGGCGCACCCCGCCTGCTCGACGCCGCTCGCCTCGCCCTCGCCGACGCCGGGACCGACGCGGCGGACGTGGACGTGGTCTTCGCGGACGCCGCCGGGGACCCGGACGCCGACCGCGCCGAGGCCGCCGCGCTCGCCGCCCTCTTCGGCCCGTACGGGGTGCCGGTCACGGCCCCGAAGTCGTTGTTCGGGCGCCTCGGTTCGGGCGGGTCCGCCCTCGATCTGGCGGCGGCCCTGCTCGCCCTGCGCGACCAGGTCGTCCCGCCCGGCGCACCGGTCGGCCGGCTCGCCGACGACTGCCCGGTGGACCTGGTGACCGGCGCGCCCCGCCCGGCGCGGCTGCGGCACGCCCTGGTCCTCGCACGCGGCCGGGGCGGGTTCAACGCGGCGGCCGTGGTGCGCGCGCCTCGCGCGTGAGCGCCGTACACCGCTGAGCACCACCCGTACGCACACCCGTACCAGGAAGGAACACCGTGGACCGCCTGCACCTGACCGACCTTGCCGCCCTCCTGCGCGACGCCGCCGGCAGCGACGAGGGCGTGCCGCTGGACGAGGCCGCCCTGGACACCCTCTTTCTCGACCTGGGGTACGACTCGCTGGCTCTGCTCCAGGTCACCGGCGTCGTCGAGCGCGACTACGACGTGGCACTGGACGAGGAGGCGCTGGACGAGGCGCAGACCCCGCGCGCGTACCTCGACCTCGTCAACGGGGCGCTGAGCTCCCGGTCGGCGGCCTGAATGCGGGACGGCCGGCTCACCGAGATCGCCGACGGTGTCCACGCCCATGTCCAGGGCGACGGCGGCTGGTGCCTGAACAACTCCGGGCTGCTCGCCGGCGGCGGTGAGAGCGCCCTGGTCGACACCGTCGCCACCCTGGACCGGGCCCGCGCCCTGCGCGCCCGGGTCCTGGCGGTCACGGCCGGACCGCCCCGCTACCTGGTCAACACGCACTTCCACGGCGACCACACCTTCGGCAACTGCGTCTTCCCGGAAGCGGTCGTCGTCGGCCACGCGCGGGCCCGGGACGAGGCCGCCGCGGCCGGCCTGCACCTGACGGGGCTCTGGCCCGAGGTGCGCTGGGGGGACCTGGAGGTCGTCGTCCCGCAGGTCACCTTCGAGGAGCGGATGACGCTGTACGTGGGGGAGCTGCGGGCCGAACTCCTGCACGTGGGACCCGCGCACACCTGCGGCGACACCGTGGTGTGGCTGCCCGGGCAGCGCGTCCTGTTCGCCGGTGACGTGGTGATGAACGGCGTCACCCCGTTCTGCCCCATGGGCTCCGTCAGCGGCTCCCTGCGCGCCCTCGCCGAGCTGCGCGCCCTGGAACCGCTCACGGTCGTACCCGGCCACGGACCGGTCGGCGGCCCGGAACTCCTCGACGCCGACGCGGGGTACTTCCGCCGCCTCCAGGAGCTCGCCCGCGAGGGCGTCGCCGCCGGCCTGACCCCGTACGACGTCGCCCGGGAAGCGGGACCCGGCCCGTACGCCGGGCTCCTGGACTCCGAGCGCCTGGTGCCCAATCTGCACCGCGCCTACGCGGAGGAGCGCGGCGCCCTCCCGGGCGCGCCCCTCGACATCGGGGCGCTGTTCCAGGAGATGGCCCGGTACCACGGCGGTCTGCCGGTCTGCCGCGCCTGACGCCTTCTACACCAGCACCGGGGCCGGGTAGCCGGCCGTGAGGTCGTCCCGTGACACCACCCGGTTCCGCACCCGCAGCCGGCCCCGGCAGCGCACCAGTTCGTCCGCCATCACGCAGAACCGGTGCACCGCGGGCACGCCGCCCCGGGGCGTCGCGAAGACCAGCGCGTAGGCGCGGGTGTGCAGGACGCCGCCCGGGCGGACGTCCACGTCGAGCATCCCGATCCAGTGGCGCAGCTGCCCGCCCTCCCGTTCCTGACGGGCCCGGTTGCGGTGGACGTTGGCGGCCAGCTCCGCACGCCCGTGCACCGGGCTGTCCAGCGTGGGCACGCTGAACACGGCGTCCTCGGTGAACGTGGCGGCCCAGCGCTCGGCCTCGTGCCGGTCGAAGAGCTGCATCTGGTGGGCGTAGAACTGCTGCACCTCGGCATACAGCGAACCGAAGTCCGAGGTGTCCGGCGCGGGTCCGGTGAGGTGCGTGGTGTCGGCCGTCATCGTGTCTTCCTTCTCATCCGCAGGGGTCTTCGGGCGGTTCTTCGGGCGGTTCTCACCCACCTTCCGTGGTGCTGATCGAGCGCTCTTCAAAGATTCCTCAAGCGCACCGGCGGAGGGTGATGGCAATCCGGAGGTAAAGGCCGCCGGTGGACGACGGAAGGGGACCCCGGTGCGCGACACCCCGTACGGCGAACTCCTGGTGGACGGACTGCTGCGGCGCGCGGCGCGGCGCGACCCCGAAGGCACCGCCGTGCGCACCGCGACCCGCGTGCTGCGCTTCGCCGAACTCGACGCCTACGCCGACCGGATCGCCGGATGGCTCTCCTCGGCGGGCGCCGGCCGCGGTACCCGGGTCGGGGTCACCCACGTCCTCACCCCGGAGTTCGCCGCCGCGTACCACGGGGTCGTGCGGGCGGGTGCCACGGTCGTCCTGGTCAACCCGCTGCTCCCGCGGGAAGGGCTGCGCCATGTGCTCGGCACGTCGGGCGCCGAGATCGTCCTCGCGCCCGCCGCCACCGCCGCGTCCCTCACGGGGATCGCATCCGGGCTGCCAACCCTGCGCACCGTGGTCGTCATGGACGGGAGGGCCCCCGCCGGCACCGTCCCGCTGCACGAGCTGATTGCCGGGGCACAGCCGTACACCGGGCCGGCCGCAGCCCCGGACGATGTGGCGTGCGTGCAGTTCACCACCGGGACCACCGGCGCCCCCAAGGGGGTCCTGCTGACCCATCGCAACGTGGTCGCCAACGCGTGGCAGACCGCCGACGCGCACGGCCTGACCGGCGCGTCGGTGACCCTCAACCACCTGCCGCTGTACCACGTCATGCACCTGAACTCGGCCCTGTACGCGGGGGCTTGCCAGGTCCTCTGCCAGGACCCCGACCCCTTCGCCTCGCTCGGCGCCGCCGCCGGCGCGGGGGCCACGCACTACTACGGGCTGCCCGCCCGGCTGCACGCCCTGGCCTCCGACGAGCGCCTGGCGGCGGGCGGTGCGCCGGACGGGCTGCGGCTGACCGCCGTGCTCTCCGGCGGATCGGCGCTGCGGCCGCAGGCGGCGCGCGTCCTGGAGGAACGGCTCGGCGTGCCCGTCATCCAGGGCTACGGCATGGCCGAGCTGTCCCCGCTCACGCACAGCCAGCGGCCCGGCCGCTACCGCCACGGCACCGTCGGCTCCGTCGTCGCCGGCACCGAGTGCCGCATCGTGGACCTGACGACCCGGCGCCCGCTCGGCCCCTGGTCGGTCGGCGAGGTGATGGTGCGGGGGCCGCAGCTGATGGCCGGTTACCTGGGCGACGCGCACCCCGCCCGGGTCGACGCGGACGGCTTCTTCGCCACCGGGGACGTCGGCCGCCTGGATGACGAGGGCAACCTCAGCCTGGTCGACCGGCTCGCCGACGTCTTCAAGTACGACAACGAGATCGTGTCGCCCAGCCGCGTCGAGCGGATACTCGCCGACGACCCCCGGGTTGCCGACTGCCTGGTCGCGGACTGGCCCGACCCCGAGCACGGCGCCCTGGTGTGGGCCGGGATCGTGCTGCGCGAGGACGCCGGGGCGGGCGGCGACCCGTACGGCCACGGCGTGCTCGACGTGCTCGACGCCATCACCGAACGCGCCAACGAACGCCTCGGCCGCTTCGAGCAGATCCGCTTCGCCGAGGCCATCGACACCGTGCCGCGCACCCCCACCGGAAAGCCCCGGCGGCGCGCCGTCCGCCAGAAGCTGCGCGCCAGCGCCGCCCTGTGACCGCCCCGACGACCATCCGCCTCACCACCCCGGGAGACCGACCATGGTGAACTCCGGCACGGAGCCGGCCGCCCCGCCGCAGGTGCTGATCGCGGGCGCCGGCCCCGTCGGCCTGACCGCCGCCCACGAGCTGGCCCGCCGCGGCCTGCGGGTCCGCCTGATCGACGCGGCACCCGGCCCCGCGCGCACCAGCCGCGCCGTCGCCACCCACCCGCGCACCCTGGAGACGTACGACCAGATGGGCGTCGTGGACGCCATGCTCGCCCGGGGCCGCCGGAACGCCGCCTTCACCATGTACGCCGAGGGCCGCCGGCTGGTCCGCCTCCAGGCCGACTACGCGTCGATGCCGACCGCGTACCCCTTCACGCTGGTCATCGGCCAGACCGAGACCGAGGCCGTACTGCGCGACGCCGTGGCCCGGCTCGGCGTCGACATCGAGTGGGGCGTCCGGCTGACCGGCCTCGACCAGCACCCGGACGGGGTGCGGGTGACCCTGGAGGACGCCGACGGCACCCGGCGCACCGCGGACGCCTCGTGGCTGATCGGGTGCGACGGCGGCCACAGCACCGTCCGCAAGCTCCTCGGCCTGGAACTCGCCGGCATCAGCAGCGAGACGTGGATGCTGGCCGACGCACCGGTCACGATGGACCTGCCGCCCGACACCATCTACTGGGCGCACACCGGCGGACAGGCCCTGATGATGGTGCCCTACGCGCGCGAGGGCCACTGGCGCCTCCTCGACACCGTGCCGGACCGCGACCCCGCCGGTGCCGAGGAACGCCTGAGCGCGAAGCTGTCCAAGGGCCTGGGCCGCCCGGTCACCGTCGGCGCCAGCGAGTGGACGTCCGTCTTCACGTTCCAGCAGCGCCGGGTCGACCGGATGCGGGAGGGCCGGGTCTTCGTCGCGGGCGACGCCGCCCATGTGCACAGCCCCGCCTCGGGCCAGGGCATGAACACCGGCATCCAGGAGGCGTACAACCTCGCCTGGAAGCTCGCCCAGGTCGAACAGGGCCACGCCGCGGAACCGTTGCTCGACAGCTACGGCGCCGAGCGCGTGCCCATCGGCGCCGCCCTCCTCGACTCCACCCGCACCGCCACCGTCCTCGTGCAGCTCAAGAACCTGCTCGCCGCGGCCGTGCTGCCCGTCGTCTTCACCGTCGTACGCAACGTCACCCCGCTGCGCCGCGCCATTCAGCGCAAGGTCCTCGGCGGGATGTCCGGGCTGCGCATCGGCTACGGCGCATCCCCGCTCACCACCCCCGGGAACGCCGCCACCGGGCCCGCCCCGGGCGTGCGCGCCAGGGCCGTCGCGCTGGACGGACTGGAACCCACCGTGCGCGAGGCGTTCGCCGCCGAGCTGCGGGACGTGCGGTGGAGCCTGCTGCTCGGGGCCGGCGGCACCGGACCCGGCGACGTGCCCGTGGGCGTCGCCGTCACCGCGGCCGCCCAGTACGCCGAGTGGCTCTCCGTGCGCACCGTCGGCGGTCGCGCCGACGGCTCCGAGGGCCCCGCACCGCTCACGGACCCCGGCGCCGCGCTGCGCACCGCGCTCGGCCTGCGCCCCGGCTCCTGGCTCCTGGTGCGCCCCGACGGGTACGTCGCCGCGCGCGGGCCCGTGCTCAGCCGGACCGCCCTGGACCGGGCCCTCGCCCCGGTCGGGCCGTCCGCCCCGCTCGCGCTGCCGGCCCGTCCGGAGCCGCGCGCCGTTTCCGTATCCCTGGCCACGACGAAGGAGCACCGCCCATGACCGCCACCCCCGAGACCCGTCCCGTCGCCCTGGTGACCGGCGGCACGAGCGGTATCGGCCTGGAAGTGGTCCGTACGCTCGGCCGCGCCGGACACCGCGTCTTCCTGTGCGCCCGTACCGACGCCGCCGTCAAGGAGACCGTCGACGCCCTGCGCGACGAGGGCCTCGACGTCTCCGGGCAGGCCGCCGACGTGCGCTCCCGCGAGGACGTCGCCGCCCTGGTGCGCGCCGCCGTCACCGCGTACGGGCCGCTGACCGTCCTCGTCAACAACGCCGGCCGCAGCGGTGGCGGCGTGACCGCCGAGCTCACCGACGAGCTCTGGTACGACGTCATCGACACCAACCTCAACAGCGTCTTCCTGGTGACCCGCGAGGCCCTGGCGAACGGCGGGCTCCAGGACGCCGCCGCCCGGGGCCGGATCATCAACATCGCCTCCACCGCCGGCAAGCAGGGCGTCCTGCTCGGCGCCCCGTACAGCGCCTCGAAGCACGGCGTCGTCGGCTTCACCAAGGCGCTCGGCCGCGAGCTGGCGCCGACCGGTGTCACCGTCAACGCCGTCTGCCCCGGTTACGTCGAGACGGCGATGGCCCAGCGGGTGCGCGCGGGGTACGCCGCCGCCTGGGACACCACCGACGAGGACGTCCTCGCCCGGTTCGAGGCGAAGATCCCCCTCGGGCGCTACTCCACCCCCCAGGAGGTCGCGGCCCTGGTCGGCTACCTGGCGTCCGGGCCCGCCGCCTCCATCACGGCGCAGGCCCTCAACGTCTGCGGCGGCCTGGGCAACTTCTGACCGTCCCCAGTCAGTGAGCACGAACAACCGAGAAAGAGGTGTGTGGTGTCGGACGTACGTGTGCACCGGACGAGGCACAGTGTCGACGTGGACGCCCAGCCGGGCGTCGTCTACGGGCTGATCGCGGACGCCGAGCGCTGGCCGCTGTTCTTCCCGCCCAACGTGCATGTGGAGCGCCTGGAGTTCGACGGCCGGGACGAGCGGCTGCGCATGTGGGCGACCGCCAACGGCGATGTGCGGTCCTGGCTCTCCGAGCGGGCCCAGGACCCGGCGGCGCGCCGCATCACCTTCCGGCAGACCCGGCCGCAGGCCCCGGTCGAGACCATGGAGGGCACCTGGATCGTCGAGGAGCGCCCCGGCGGCGGGGCCCGGCTGGTCCTGCTGCACGACTTCACCGTCGCCGGGGACCGCCCCGACGACGTGCGCTGGGTCGAGACCGCCTGCGACACCAACTCCCGCGCCGAGCTGGCCAGTCTGAAGGGGATCGCGGAGCGCTGGACCCTCCTGGACGACCTCGTCCTGTCCTTCGAGGACTCGGTGCGCGTTCACGGGCCGGCGGAGCTGGTGTACGACTTCCTGTACCGCGTCGGCGACTGGCCCGAGCTGGTCCCGCACGTCTCGCGCCTCGACCTCACCGAGCCGGCGCCCGGCGTCCAGGTCATGGCCATGGACACCGTCACCGCCGACGGCAGCACGCACACCACCGAGTCCGTCCGCATCTGCTTCCCGCACGCCGGGCGCATCGTCTACAAGCAGACCGCCACCCCCGCCCTGATGGAGGCGCACACCGGCGAGTGGTCCGTGGTGCCCGACGAGACCGGTGTCACCGTCGTCTCCCAGCACACCGTCGTCCTCCGCGAGAGCGCCGTCGAACGGGTGCTGGGCGCGGGCGCCGGCCTGCCCGAGGCCCGCCGGTACGTACGCGAGGCGCTGGGCCGCAACTCGACGGCCACGCTCAACCTGGCCAAGCGGCACGCGGAGACCGCGATCCGGATGTTGTGAGACACCCCCAGGGCGTGTCCGGACCGGTCGTGGAGCGGTTCCCGAGCGGGTCTCCACCGCGTCGCGAGCGGCCGCCCGCAGGGTCGAGCCACGCCCACCCGCACCCCGTGCCCGTACGACGAAGGAGGCGGACGCCGCCGTCATGACCACCATCGCAGAGCTCCCCGGGCGCCCCGCCCCCACTCCCTCCTCCTCTTCCCCCGCCCCCGGCCGCGCGGACGCGGACGCCCTCGACCGGGCGCGACGCCTGGAAGCACGGCTCGGTGACCCCTACGACCCCGCCAACCCGCACGGGTTCGCCGCCCTGTTCGACGCCGACGCCCGCCGCACCCCGCCCGAGGCGACCGAGGCGCTGCTCACCGACGAAGGGCTCGGCGCCGAATGCGTGCCCGTCGCCCTGGGCGGCCGGCTGACCCGCGCCGATCTGCTGGCCCGGGCCGTGCGGCCGGTGTTCCGGCGTGACCTGGGGCTGGGCATGGGCCACGGACTCATCTCGCTCTTCGCGGCGGGCGCCGTGTGGGCGGCCGGGGACGAGCCGCAGCGCCGTGAGACCGCCCGTCTGCTGCTGGGCGGCGGCCGGATCGCGATCCTGCACCACGAACTCGCCCACGCCAACGCCATCCTGCGCCACGAGTTCACCGCCCGCCCGGCCCCCGGCGGACGCCGGATCAGCGGCCGCAAGGACGTCATCCTCAACGCCTCCCGCGCCGACCTCCACGTCGTCTACGCCCGCACCGACGACGCCCCCGGCCCGCGCAGCCACTCCGTCCTGCTGCTGGACCCGGCCGGACAGGACCCGGCACACCTGCGCCACCTGCCCCGGGTCGAGAGCTCCGGAATGCGCGGGGCCCTCTTCTCCGGACTCGAGTTCGCCGAGCTGCCCGTGCCGGATGACGCGCTCGTCGGCCACCCCGGCGACGGGGCCGGCATCGCCCTGCGCGCCTTCCAGGTGAACCGGAGTCTCATCTGCGGGCTCGTCACCGCCGCCGCCGGAACGGTCCTGCACTCCGCCGCGCGCGCCGCGACGGAGGGCCGCGGCAACGGGGTCTCCCGGCGCCGGCACAAGCCGCTCACCGGAGTCTTCGCCGACCTCCTGGCCTGCGACGCGATGTCCACCACCGTCCTGCGCGCCCTGAGCCTGCTGCCCGCGAGCGCCCACCTCTTCGCCGCCGCCGTCAAATACGTGGTGCCCGAACTGCTGCGGGAGAACCTGGAAGAGCTCGCCACGGTGCTCGGCGCCCGCGGCTACGACCACGCGAGCCCCGCGTACGGGGCGCTCGGCAAGCTCAGCCGCGACCTGCCCGTCGCCGGGCTCGGGCACGCCGGAAGCGCCTCCTGCCAGTCCGTCCTGGTGCCCCAGCTGCGCGGCCTCGCCGAACGCTCCTGGTTCGCCGAACCGGAGCCGCCCGCCGAGCTGTTCACCGCCGGTGCCGAGCTGCCCCACCTGGACTACCGGCTCCTCGGCATCGCGGGCGGCGGCGACTTCATGGCCGCCTCCCTCGTCGCGACCGCCGAACGGCTCGCCCCGCTCCGCGACGCCGGCGGGCACACCGGCGCTCTGGCCGGGCTCGCCGAGGCGTTCGCCACCGAGCTGCGCGGGCTGCGCGCCCAGTGCCGCCGCATCCCGGCCGGTCCCTCCGCCCTCGCCGACCCGGCCGTCGTCCGGCTCAGCGACCGCTACAGCCGCATCGTCGGCGCCGCCGCCGTGCTCGCCGTCTGGGAGGGCCAGGACGGCGCCGACCCGTTCCTCGCCGATCCCGCCTGGGCCGTGCTCGCCCTCACCCGGGCCGGGCAGCGCCTCGGCATCCCCGTGCCCGCCCTGCCCGACGGCGTCCAGGACCAGGTGCTCGACGAGCTGGTCCGCCGGCACGGCGAGGGACTGGGCTACGACCTCGACGCGCTCCCGTACGCGCCGTGACCCCCCGAGGCCAGGAAGGCAGGCCATGACGAGCATCCCCGCGCCCGGTGCCGGGCGGATCAGCGCACCCCTCCACGTCGCGGGGCCCGGCGCGCCCTGGCACCTGGTGCGCGAGGCCATGGACCGACACGGCAACGCCGTCGTCCACACCACCTGGGGCGAGTGGCTGGGGGCGGCCGTCACCCAGCCGGCCCTGCGCCACCTGCTCGGCGGCGACTGGCAGCGCTACCGGCGCACCCAGGACCCCACGCTGCGCTACCGGTTCCTCGCCTCGCGCCTCGTCACCAAGTACACGGCGGCGGCCGCCCTGCGCACCGGACCGGCCGAGCTCGACCTCGCGTACCGGATCGGCGGCCGGCCGTATCTGCGCAGCCTCGACCAGATCGACGTGAGCCTCACGCACACCGAGGACATGATCGCCGTCGGCATCAGCCGCAACGGCCGGATCGGCGTCGACGTCGAACCCGCCACCCGGCCCATGTCGTACGACCTGCTCCAGGGACACGTACTGACGCCCGCCGAGCGCGGGGCGCTGGAACACCTCCCGGAGAGGGAGCGGGCGGCGCGGCTGCTGCGTCTGTGGACGCTCAAAGAGGCGTACACCAAGGCGCTCGGGCAGGGGCTGCGGCTCGACTTCACCGAGTTCGGCTTCGCCGAGGGCGGCGGCGAACTGCTCGCGCCCGACGGCCGGCCCGCCGCCGACGGCGAGTGGGCGTTCGCCACCCACCGGGTCCTGGGCGGCCGGTACATGCTGAGCGTCGCCTGCCACGACACGGGCCTGGCCGCCTCCGCCGACACCACGGTCCGCACCATGCTGGACGCCGGTTTCGCGGGAGCGGTCACCGAACTGCTGGGCTGAATCGTGCGCTGCTCGGCCCCGCGTCCAGTCCCGCTGGAGGAAGACGCGGGGCCTTCGCATGCCCGCGTACGGTACGGAACCGGTCGCCTCCCCGACGGAATCCTGCGGGACCGCGGCGCCCCACCACCGGACCACCGCCGTGTCAGTGCCGTGTCAGTGCCGTGTGGGCGGGCCCTCGCATACTCGTTCCGCATTCGCCGACAGAGGGGAGGGAGGGGGTCTCCCGCATGCGCGCCACAGCCGGTCCGCCGCGCTCCCGCATGTGTGCCCCGCAGGACGATGACCACCGACCACTCCTCGCACACCACCGCCGCCCGGGCCACCCCCGGCGGCCCGATGACCGTCGTCCTCGACCTCACGGACCAGGACCCGGCCGGACCGCCCGTCCTGGAGCTGCGCGGCCCCGTGGACCCGCACCGCGTCGAGGCCGCCCTCGACCGCCTGGGCCGGCTCGGTACGCGCCCCGCCCCCGCCTGGCGGCCGCGCCTGGAACCCGCCGATGACGGGCACCACACCCTGCGCCTGACCCCGGACGGGCCGCCGGCCGGCGACGCGCCCTTTCCCGCCGGGCTCCTCGCGGACCTGCTCACCGTCACGGAGAGCGGCCCCGGGCCCGCACCCCGGATCGAGCCGACGCCGCTGCAACGGGAACTCCTCGCGGACGCGGACGCGCACCCCGGCACCGAGGGCTGGTGCGAACAGCTCGCGGTCACCTGGTCCGGGCCGCTCGACCCGGCACGGCTCGCCGCCGCCTGGCAGTCCGTCGCCGAACGGGAGAGCGTGCTGCGGGCCGCCTTCGAGGAGGGGCCCGAGCCGTGGATCGTCTGCCACGAGGGCGCGGGGACCGAAGTGCTGCGCTTCCCGCTCGGCAGCGTGGACTGGCACGCGCTGGTCGAGGCCGACCGGCGCCGGGGGCTCGATCCGCGCCGGCCCGGACCGCTGCGCGTCACCTTCCTGGGCGGCGGCCCGGACGCGGCGGGCAGGACCCGCGTCCTGCTGAGCTTCCACCCGGCGCTTCTCGACGACTGGAGCGTGCGGCTGCTGCTGCACGAGTTCTACCGCGCCTACCTGGCCGGCGGTGAGCTGCCCGGCGGCGCCCGCCGCCCCGACCTCGGCGACTACTCGCGCTGGCTCGCGGCCCAGGACACCGCCCCGGCCCGCGAGTTCTGGCGCGGCGCTCCGCCCGGCCCCGCCACGTATCCGCCCGCCGGCGGCGGCACCGGCCAGGTCCGTACCCGGATCACGCCCGAGGAGAGCGAACGGCTCGCCGCGTGGGCGGGGGGCCTCGGCTGCCCGGAGAGCAGCGCCCTGCACGCCGTGTGGGCGCTGGCCCTCTACCGGGCCGGCGGCCACGAGGGCGCGGCCGACATCAGCTTCAGCGCGGCGGTCTCCGGCCGGGGCATCCTCCTCGACGGTGTCGAACGGCTGCCCGCCGCCCTGCGCAACCCGCTGCCGATGACCGCCGGCGTCAACCCGTACGCCCCGCTCACCGAACTCCCGGCCCGCCTGCGCGACCAGGTCCTGGACGTGTCCGGGTACGAGTGGGTGTCGCAGGGGCGCATCCGGTCCTGGACCCGGCCCGGCGGCCCCGCCGCGCCGACGGCCGTCCCGCGCACCGGCAGCCTCGTCGTCTTCGAGAACCGGCCGCGCCCGCCCGGCGACCTCGCACCGGCGCTCGCCGCGCTGGGCGTCCGCGTCAGCACCCCCGAGACGCTGGGAGCGCGCACCGGTTTCCCGCTCACGCTCGTCGCCCACCGGGACGACGAGGGGGGCCTCGTGCTCACCGCCACCTGCCTCGGGACGGGCCTCGCCCAGGCCGAGGACCTGCTCACCAGGACCGCGCACGCCCTGCGCGAACTGCCGCGTACGGCGACGCCCGCGATGACGGTCGGCGGGGCGCTCGCGCTCCTCGCGGGACCGCCGGACCGGGCGCCGCGCGGACGGCCGGGCACCCGGCGCGGGGCCGCGCTGACGGAGCTGCGGCCCGCCTCGCGCCCCGGCACCGGCACCGTCTGCCTGGTCCGGGCGCCGGGGACCCCGCTGTCCTCGCTGACCCGGGTCGCCTATGCCTACCGGGGGCCCGAGGCCGTGGTGCTGCTGCGGCCGCCGCCGTACGCGGACGCCTCCGCACCGGCCGCCGAGGCCGTGGTGGGGGCGCTGACCGACCTCGGCGGCCCTCTCGTGCTCGGCGCGTTCTGCGGGGGCGGCGAGCGTGCGTACGCGCTCGCCAGGCAACTCGTCGCGGCCGGACGCAGGCCGCCCGGAGTGGTCCTCACCGGCACCGCGACGCCGGCCGGGACCTTCGCCCACATCCTCGAAGCGGTGGTCCGCCGCACCCGGTGACCGCCGCGGTCACGCCAACCGCCCCACCTCACACCTCAGGAGAGTCATGACGACACGTCTGTTCACCTCGGAGTCCGTGACCGAGGGACACCCCGACAAGATCGCCGACCAGATCAGCGACGCGATCCTGGACGCGCTCCTCGCACAGGACCCGGGTTCCCGCGTCGCGGTGGAGACCCTGATCACGACCGGGCAGGTCCACATCGCGGGCGAGGTGACGACGTCGGCGTACGCGGACGTGCCGGGCATCGTGCGCGAGACCATCCTCGACATCGGCTACGACTCCTCCGCCAAGGGCTTCGACGGCACCTCCTGCGGGGTCTCCGTCTCCATCGGCGCGCAGTCCCCGGACATCGCGCAGGGCGTCGACACGGCGTACGAGAAGCGCGTCGACGGCTCCGGCGACGACGCGCTCGACCAGCAGGGCGCCGGCGACCAGGGGCTGATGTTCGGCTACGCGTGCGACGAGACGCCGAGCCTGATGCCGCTGCCGATCGACCTGGCGCACCGGCTCTCGCGCCGCCTCACCGAGGTACGCAAGAACGGCACCGTCCCCTACCTGCGCCCCGACGGCAAGACCCAGGTGACGATCGGCTACCTGGGCAGCCGCCCGGTGCGCCTGGACACGGTCGTCGTCTCCAGCCAGCACGCCGCGGACATCGACCTGGAGGGCCTGCTCGCCCCCGACATCCGCGAGCACGTCGTGGAGCATGTCCTGAACGAACTCGCCGACGAGGGCATCAAGCTGGAGACCGACGACTACCGGCTCCTGGTCAACCCGACCGGCCGCTTCGAGATCGGCGGCCCGATGGGCGACGCCGGCCTCACCGGCCGCAAGATCATCATCGACACGTACGGGGGCTACGCCCGCCACGGCGGCGGTGCCTTCTCCGGCAAGGACCCGTCGAAGGTGGACCGCTCGGCGGCGTACGCGACGCGCTGGGTCGCCAAGAACGTCGTCGCCGCCGGCCTCGCCACCCGCTGCGAGGTCCAGGTCGCGTACGCGATCGGCAAGGCCGAGCCGGTCGGTCTCTTCGTGGAGACCTTCGGCACCGCGAAGGTCGCGCAGGCCCGGATCGAGAGCGCCATCCGCGAGGTCTTCGACCTGCGCCCGGCCGCCGTCATCCGCGACCTGGACCTGCTGCGCCCCATCTACCGGCAGACCGCCGCCTACGGGCACTTCGGCCGCGAACTGCCCGACTTCACCTGGGAGCGCACCGACCGCGTCGAGCAGCTCAAGGCCGCCGCCGGTCTCTGACCGGCGTCCACCGGCCCAGTCGAGAGGGACAGGGATTCGTATGCGTATCGCGGTGACAGGCTCCATAGCCACCGACCACCTGATGGTCTTCCCGGGCCGGTTCGCGGACCAGCTCATCGCCGACCAGCTCGCCCATGTGTCGCTCTCGTTCCTCGTGGACGACCTGGAGGTGCGGCGCGGCGGAGTGGCGGCCAACATCGCCTTCGGGCTCGGCTCGCTCGGACTGGATCCGCTGCTGGTCGGTGCCGTCGGCAGCGACTTCGCCACGTACGAGGTGTGGCTCAAGGAGCACAGGGTCGACACCGGTGCGGTGCGCGTGAGCGACGAGCGGCAGACCGCCCGTTTCTCGTGCATCACCGACCAGGACGACAACCAGATCGCGGCGTTCTACGCGGGCGCCATGGCGGAGGCCCGGGAGATCGACCTGGCGGCGGAGGCGGCCCGGGCCGGCGGCGTCGGCTTCGTCCTCGTCGCGCCGGACGACCCGGCCGCCATGCTGCGGCACACCGCGGCCTGCCGGACCCTCGGCGTCCCCTTCGCCGCCGACCCCTCCCAGCAGCTCGCCCGCCTGGACGGGGACGAGGTGCGCGAGCTGGTCGACGGCGCCCGGTGGCTGTTCACCAACGAGTACGAGGCGGCGCTCCTGCTGGAACGCGCCTCCTGGGACCGCGACGACGTGCTGGGCCGCGTCGGCAGCTGGGTCACCACGCTCGGCGCGCGGGGCGTCCGCATCGAGAGCGCCGGCGCCCCCGCCCTGACGGTGCCGGGCATCGCGGGCGTCGAGACGGCCGACCCGACCGGGGTGGGCGACGCGTTCCGCGCGGGCTTCCTCGCCGCCACCGTCCGGGGCGCCGGCCCGGAGCAGGCGGCCCGGCTGGGCTGCGCGGTCGCCTCGCTGGCGCTGGGGGCCGTGGGCTCCCAGGCGTACGAGCCGGAGGCCGGCCGCCTGCTGGACATCCTGCGGCGGCAGTACGGCTCCGGGGCGGCGGCCGCGCTCGCTCCCGTCCTGGGCGGTGCGTCATGACCGCGGGGGAGCGGGTCGCCGCGCTCCGGGAGGCGCTCGCCACCCGTGTGGTGGTGGCCGACGGCGCGATGGGCACCATGCTCCAGGCCCAGGACCCCACGCTCGACGACTTCCAGCAGCTGGAAGGGTGCAACGAGGTCCTCAACGCGACCCGCCCCGACATCGTGCGCTCGGTCCACGACGCGTACTTCTCGGCGGGCGTGGACTGCGTCGAGACGAACACCTTCGGGGCCAACCACGCGGCGCTCGGCGAGTACGACATCCCCGAGCGGGTCCACGAGCTGTCCGAGGCCGGTGCGCGCATCGCCCGCGAGGCCGCCGACGCGTTCACCGCGTCCACCGGTGAGCAGCGCTGGGTGCTCGGCTCCATGGGGCCCGGCACCAAGCTGCCCTCGCTCGGTCACATCCGGTACGCCACGATCCGGGACGGCTTCCAGGCGAACGCCGAGGGGCTGCTCGCCGGCGGCGCCGACGCGCTGATCGTGGAGACGACGCAGGACCTCCTCCAGACGAAGGCCGGCCTGGTCGGCGCGCGCCGCGCGATGGACGCGACGGGGGTCCGGGTCCCGCTGATCTGCTCGCTCGCCTTCGAGACGACCGGAACGATGCTCCTCGGCTCGGACATCGGCGCGGCGCTCACGGTCCTGGAACCGCTGGGCATCGACCTCATCGGCCTGAACTGCTCGACCGGACCGGCCGAGATGACCGAGCACCTGCGCCACCTGGCCCGCCACTCGGCGACCCCCCTGATGTGCATGCCCAACGCGGGTCTGCCCGTGCTGGGCGCGGACGGCGCCTCCTTCCCGCTCGGGCCGGACGGCCTGGCGGACGCGCAGGAGGCGTTCGTACGGGACTACGCCCTGTCGCTGGTGGGCGGCTGTTGCGGGACGACCCCGGACCACCTGCGGGCCGTCGTGGAACGCGTACGGGGCATCGTGCCGCCGGACCGGGCCCCGCAGCCGGAGCCGGGCGCCGCGTCGCTCTACCAGACGGTGCCGTTCCGCCAGGACACGGCGTACCTGGCGATCGGTGAGCGTACGAACGCCAACGGGTCCAAGAAGTTCCGTGAGGCCATGCTCGAAGGCCGCTGGGACGACTGCGTCGAGATGGCCAGGGAGCAGGTCCGCGAGGGCGCGCACATGCTCGACCTGTGCGTGGACTACGTGGGCCGCGACGGCGTCGCCGACATGGACGAGCTCGCGGGCCGCCTGGGGACCGCGTCGACGCTGCCGATCGTGCTGGACTCCACCGAGGTGGACGTGTTGCGGACCGGCCTGGAACGGCTGGGCGGACGGGCCGTCGTCAACTCCGTCAACTACGAGGACGGCGACGGGCCCGAGTCCCGCTTCGCCAAGGTCACCCAGCTGGCCGCGGAGCACGGCGCCGCGCTGATCGCGCTGACCATCGACGAGGAGGGCCAGGCCCGCACCGTCGAGCACAAGGTGGCCATCGCGGAACGGCTGATCGCCGACCTGACCGGCACCTGGGGCATCCGCGAGTCGGACATCCTCATCGACACCCTGACCTTCACCATCTGCACCGGTCAGGAGGAGTCCCGCAAGGACGGGATCGCCACCATCGGGGCGATCCGGGAGCTGAAGCGGCGTCACCCGGACGTCCAGACGACCCTGGGTCTCTCCAACATCTCCTTCGGCCTGAACCCGGCCGCCCGCGTGGTGCTCAACTCGGTCTTCCTGGACGAGTGCGTGAAGGCGGGCCTGGATTCGGCGATCGT
>NZ_JBEYCQ010000052.1:0-24958 GCF_040632905.1 Streptomyces sp. NPDC016469 | reverse complement strand
ACCAGCGGCGCACCGGCCGAGATCGCCATGTCCATGATCTTGTGGATCTTCGTCGCGTGCGCCTCGCCCAGCGCCCCGCCGAAGATCCGGAAGTCATGCGCGTACACGAAGACCGTCCGGCCCTCGACCGTCCCCCAACCGGTGACCACACCGTCGGTGTACGGCTTCTTCGCCTCCAGGCCGAAACCCGTCGCCCGGTGCCGCCGCAACTGCTCCACCTCATGGAACGAACCCGGGTCGAACAGAAGCTCGATGCGCTCGCGCGCCGTCAGCTTGCCCTTCGCGTGCTGCACCTCGGTCGCCCGGTCCCCGGGCCCGCGCTCCGCCGCCGCGTGGATCTCGCGCAGTTCCGCCACGCGGCCCCGGAGACCGGCCTGCCCCAGCAGTTCCGGGACGGGGACGGGGGAAGTGGTCATCGACATGTCGTCAGGTCCCTTCCTGGAATGCGTTGGGCCGCACTATCGCCAGCTGCGCGGAGCTCGGTAGACGGGCTCCGGGCTCCACCCCGGGACGCTCCCGGCCGGGGCCTCGTCCCGCTGCCCGCCGGCGTCCGCCCGCAGGGTGAGCAGCACCACCGTGAGCGCGGCCAGCTCCTCCTCGGTGGCCCGTCCGCGCTCGATACGCAGCGCGGGCGCTGCCGGTTCCGGACCGCCCATACCCCACCTCCAGCGTTTACGGCAGCATCGGCCACCCCGCTGGAGCACCGCTCCGGCTCCACTGGAGAACCGCTGGGGTCAACGGCTCCTCGCCCGCACCGACTTCAGCCCGGCAGCCAGCGCGCCGGCACACCCCGGACCGCTGCCGACCCCCGTCAGGACCACGGCCGCGACCGTGCCCTCGGCAGCCGCGCACGCCATCTCGTACGCGGCCGCGCCCCCCGGCCCGGCGCCGCACAGCACCAGCCGCCCGGGCCCCGCCGGCCGCCCGGCCCCGAGCAGCCCCGGCAGCGCGGAAGCGTCCCCTCCCCCGTCCCCGTCCCCCGGACGCGCCGCCCGCAGGCTCACGATCCGTTCGGGGCCCCGGTGATGACGTACCAGGGCCTCGTACGCCCCCACGGGCACACCCGGTGTCCGCACCAGCACGATCGTGTCGGCCGAGGGGTCCCCGGCGCGCAGCACCGCCACGTCGGGCCCCTCCGGCACGGGCGGACGGGGCAGCACGCGGGGCACCTCGAAGCCCTGGAGGAGTTCGAGGAGATCGCCGACGGCGGACTGCGGATCGCGGTGGTCCGGCAACGACCGCAGCAGGCGTACGCAGTGCGAGAGCAGCGCGGACGCGTCCACGTCCCCCAGGCACCGGCGGTCGTAGCGCGCCGTGAGGGCGAGCCCGCCGTCCGCCTCGTGCCGGGCCGCGAGGGTGAGCGGCAGTCCGGGGTGGGCGCTGATGCTGCGCGGGGCGTCCACCTCGACGTCCTGGGCGCGCAGCTCCGCCAGCAGCGCCGGGGGCAGCTCGACCCGGTTGTCGAACACGATGCCGGTCTCGAAGAGTTCGGCATCGGGGTTCCGGCCGGTCCAGACCCGGACCCGGTCGGCCGGCACCCAGGCGTGGACGGCGAGGTCCAGCGCGGCGTCGCGCGCCTGCCCCAGGAGACCGGCCACCGGCTCGGCGGGGTCGACGGTGACCGTCATCGGCAGCGGGTTGCCCAGCAGCCCCGGAATGCCCGCTGCACCCTCCATCGGGATGTCCCGGGCCGACAGGTGCACGCCGAAGCTGACCGGCGTCGGGCCGGTCGCACCGGCCGCCCGGTACAGCAGCAGCGCCCACACGGCGTGCAGGGCGCTGGACTCCCCCGCCCCGCGCATCGCGGCCCAGGTGCGCAGCCGGGTGGTCTGGGGCGGCCGCAGCCGCCGGTGGACGCGCCCGGTACCGGGGGGCCCGTCCGGCGCCCCGTCGTCCGGGGCCTCGGGCGCGGCCGTCTCCGGGGGCGCGGCGGTCGTCGCCCAGTAGGCGCGGGCGTTCTCGGTCCGCTGCCGGGCCAGCCACCGGGCGTGGTCGCGCACGTCGGGGCGCCGCTCGCGGCCGGGCAGGGTGCCCCCGCGGACGTAGGCCCGGTAGAACTCCCGCAGCAGCAGGTGGACGCCGCGCTCGTCCAGCAGCGCCCGGTGGTAGGTGAGCAGGACCCGGGTGGGCGCGCGGGTGCCCCCGGGGCGGGGCGGTCCCTCCATCAGGGTCACCCGCAGCAGGCCGGGGCGGTGCGGTGCGAAGCCGCGCAGGCGGTCGCGCTCGATCAGGTCGCTCCAGGAGACGGCGCCGTGCGCGAGGTGGGCGACATCGATCTCCGCCCACTCGTGCAGCACCAGGCGGGGCAGGTGCGTCCAGTCGAAGGCCGCCCGCAGCACGGTCTCCCGGTCGGCGACGGACAGCCAGGCGGCGGTGAACCGGGCGAGGTCGACCGGACCCGTCCAGTTCCAGGCGACCTGGCCGACGTGCCCGCCCGCCGGTTCCTCGACCGCCGCCCGGATCAGGTCCTGCTGGTGGCCGGTCACCGTGACGGTTTCGCGCGCGCCGCCCGCCAGCGCCAGGACGTCGGCGAGCACGGCGGCTCCGGGCCGGGCGGGGCCGCCGTGCGCGTGCTCGACGCGCAGGGTGTGGCGCCCGGCACCGGACGGCTCCACGGTCACCGTGTACGCGTGGCGCTGGGTGACCCGGGCCGCCACCGCCTCGGCCCGGCCGGGGTCGAGGGGGCCGCACAGCTCCGCCTCGACGGCCGGGCCGGAGCCGGTGGGCACGGGTGCGAGGACC
Organism: Streptomyces sp. NPDC016469; assembly: GCF_040632905.1. Classification (NCBI taxonomy): domain Bacteria; kingdom Bacillati; phylum Actinomycetota; class Actinomycetes; order Kitasatosporales; family Streptomycetaceae; genus Streptomyces; species Streptomyces sp. NPDC016469. The sequence continues at coordinate 22,216 of NZ_JBEYCQ010000052.1, read as the reverse complement.
ACCGCGAGCACCGGTTCGTCACTCATCGGGGCCCTGATTCCGCATGCGCCGCATCACGTGCCCTCCCTCAGCCGGTACGGCTGCCCTCTCAGGCGAGCCGCACTCCGCTCGCCCCCGTGACGCCCTCGGGCCGGGCCATGAGGATGGAGCGCTGCAACTTGGCCAGCGCGGGCGAGGGTTCGAGCCCGAGCGTGCGGACCAGGGTGGAGCGCAGCCGCTGGTAGGCGTCCAGCGCCTCGCCGCGCCGCCCGGAGCGGTACAGGGCCAGCATGTACTGGCCGCACAGGCTCTCGTGGGTGGAGTACCTGCTGAGCAGGACGGTGAGTTCGGAGAGCAGTTCGCGGTGGCGGCCCAGCTTGAGGTCGGCCTCGATGCGCTGGTCCAGGGCGCACAGCCTGCTCTCCTCCAACCGCTTGATCTGGGTGTCCAGGTGCGGCCCGGTGTGTACGTCGGCGAGCGCCGGGCCGGTCCACAGGGCCAGTGCCTCGCGCAGCAGCCGCGCCCCCTCGGGGAAGTCCTCGGCGTCCATGGCCCGGTACCCCATGCCGGCCAGCCGCTCGAACTCCTGCACGTCGTGGCCGCCTTCGCCGCCCCTGAGTAAGTAGCCTCCGGGAACGGTGAGCAGGATGTCCTTGGCGGTGCGGGTGTCGTCGCCATGCTCTTCGAGCGCGGCGGTGATCAGTTCGCGCAGCTGGAGGATGTAGGTCTGGAGGGTGGGCCGGGCGCTGCGCGGCGGCTCGCTCCCCCACAGCTCCTCGGTGAGGGTGCCCACGGGCACCACCTCGTCGGCATGCAGGGCCAGCAGGGCGAGCACCTGCCGGGGCTTGGGCGCGGTCGGTGTGATCGAAGTGCCCATTTCCCGCACGGCAAGCGTGCCGAGTACGTCGATGTCCACGCCGTCTCCCCGTCATCCCCCCGGCCGCCCTCGACGGCCGGGAACTTCTGCTGACGGAACGATTTAAAAACAGCACGAGCGGTATGTCAATACCAAACCGTGCGCCCTGTTTACTCTCGTGCGGAGGACCAGCGATCCTTGAGGGACAGCCACCTTGACCCGATAAGATTCCCCAAATACGGACAAAAAGAAGAGCGTTGCCGGGCCCGAGTCCGGCGATCGACGTCCGAATGACCAGACTGCGTGGACTGTTTCAGGAGGCGGGGCCGGGGGTGGACCCGAGGCGAAAGCGTGCGGCGGGCGGTCGACCAGGTAGGCGGAAGCGCACCGGACGGACCTGCGGCGCTACTCCGCCGGACTCAGCCGCGGCAGCGCGAACGACCACAGCTGGACCAGCCGCTCCGCGGACCGCCAGTAACGGTCGACCGCGCCGAGGGTCTCCAGGCCGAGTGTCGCCGCCACGATGACCACCGCCGCGTCCTCGGCCGAGACGCCCTCGGCCAACTCCCCGTCGGCGCGGGCCTGGACGAGGGCGTCGCGCACCCACTCGTACCACCACTCGTGCAGCTTGGCCTCGCTCTTTCGCGAGGGGTCGCCGCCCAGCCGGAAGCCCGCACGCACGACCGGGTCGCCGGTGACCGCGTCCATCAGCCCGCCCACGGCGGCGACGAGCCCCTGGAGCCGGCCGCCCTCGGCGGTCCGCGTGCTCTCCTCGGTCAGCGCGAGGGCGGACTGCGCGGCGGCGTCCTCCACGGCGGCCGCCAGTGCGTCCTTGTTGGGGAAGTGGAAGTGCAGGGCGCCCGAACTCACTCCGGCCCGGCCGCTGATGACGGGGAGCGTCGCCATCGCGTACCCGTCGGCGCCGAAGACCTCCGCGGCGGCCGAGATGAGGGCCTGACGCGTCACAGCCGCTCGCGCCTGCTTCACCATCGTGTCCTCCTCCGGGCGGGGCGAGGGAACCGGCGTGAAGTCGCCCGATTCACCCTGGATTCTCCATACTGACTCGTGCACACCTTAGCAAACCGCACGGCTGGTTGGTTTACATCCCCCGAGGTCCGTGGGTGCGAAGCCTGGAAACAGTTGGTTTCTCCAGTCGTTCTCCTCGGAGAATGCACCGCAAACCCACAAAAGAAACCGTCCGATAGGTTTTTTCTTACCAGGCGAGGGTGGCTGTCGCGCACGGCGACAGGGGCTCATGCGCCTTATGCCCGCTTTTCTGCCTCGTTGGGCCGGGTCAAGCGTCCGTAAGGCAGCATGAAACGGAATGAGATGTTCAAGTAAACGCTTGATTCTTGGTAAAGTCTTTACTTTTGGGCCGATTGAAGAAAACCGGTAGGTCCGTATCTTAAGTGGCGTCGCCGAACGCAGGTTTCAAGTCAAGACGGGGGCCCCATGAGTCTCACCACTGCTGAAGCCAGAACCGCTCTCCCGGCCGCACCGCGGCTGACCAGCACGGTCGCGAAGGAGTACGTGCACCGCGACTCGGTCGCCGAGGTGTTCCTCACCGGGTGCGACTCCCGGGACGGGACCAACTTCGCCCTGACCGGCCAATGGCCCCGCGCCCACACCATGTTCCGGAGCCAGGACGGCACGAGCCACGACCCGCTCCAGATCGCGGAAACGTTCCGGCAGGCAGGTATCTACGTCTCCCACGTGGAGCTGGGTGTGCCGCTCGGCCACAACTTCGTGATGTCGAGCATCACGTACACGGCTGATCCCGAGAACCTGCGCATCGCCTCGGGCCCCACCGACTTCGACCTCGACACCCGGTGCACGGACCTCGTCCGGCGCAGGGGCGTCGCCAGCCGCGTCGCCTTCGAGTTCGCGCTCCGCCGGGGCGGCCGCTCCCTGGCGGGCGGCACCGGGCAGATCTCCGTGATCCCTCCGGCCGTCTACCACCGGTTACGCCAGAACCGCGCCGCCCAGCCGCCCGTCACCGAGCCGCACCCGGCACGCAATCCGCTGCCGCCGGCCCTCGTCGGACGACCGTTCACCACGGACGTCGTACTCTCCCCCGCCCCCGGAGCCGCACCCGGCGGAAGACCGCGCTGGCTGCTCACCCCGGATCTCGACCACCCGATCCTCTTCGACCACAAGGGCGACCACGTGCCCGGCATGGTCCTGCTCGAAGCGGCCCGCCAGGCCGCCTGCGCCGTGATGGCGCCCCGGACGTTCACCCCGGCCACCGCCGCCAACGACTTCCACCAGTACGCCGAACTCGACCGGCCCTGCTGGATCGAGGTGACCCGGGTGGAGCACGAGTCCGGCAATCTGGTCACGATGGAGATCACCGGCCACCAGGACGGCAAGAACGTCTTCACCTCGGTGCTCACCGGCCCGGTCGACTAGGCGGCCCTGCCGCCGCCCGGGACCTCACCCTCGCACCGCCTTGGGTCGCTGACCCGCCCACGCGGCGAACCCGCAGGTCACGCCCGTACGCGCGACAACACAGCGACCGAAGCGACCGAAGTACCCGCTCGCGCCCGTACGCGGGAGGCCGCCCACGAGAGGGCCGCGCCTCCCGCGTACGGGCGCGACGGACGGCCCCTTCGCGACGCCCTGTCAGAGGTCGAAGGCCACGTGCTCCAGGTCGGTGTACTCCACCAGCAGCCCCTGCGCCCGGCGCCCGCCGTCCTTGAAGTAGATCTCCTGCAAGCCCTCGGCCGCGACCTCCTGGAGCTGCCGGTCGCTGCCGCCCTGCTCCCGGAGTTCGAAGAGCCGGGCCGCGTACGTCGGCGGGAGCGCCACGGTGAGGTGGCGCAGGCGGGCGTCGTCGGTGGAGCCGGGCGCCGCCGAGTAGCCGAACCTGGCCCGGGTGTCGATGACGATGCCCCCGGTGGTCGCAGCGGCCTTGCGGGCCTTCGCCTGGATCTGCGGCTGCCAGCGCCGCTTGACCTCACGGTCCATGCGGGCGGCCAGTTCCGGGCGGGGCTTCTTCAGCTGGTTGCGCACATACCGCTCGACCGTGCGCTGGGTGATGCCCAGGAGTTCGGCGACGGCCCTGGTGCCCTTGAGCTGCTTCACGAGGTACCGCATCTGCGCACCGGCCGACTTGGGCGCGGGCCGGGTGAACGCCCGCTGGACCGCCTCGTCGAGACCTTCCCCGACCGTGTTCATCGGCTGGTTCCCCTACTCTCCGTCGTCCTTGGCGGTGACCGCGCCGTCCTTGATGTACCGGGCCAGGTTGAGCTCAGGACCGTACTCCTCCCGGACGGCCTCCGCCCACAGAGTGGTCTGCGAGCCCTCGTGCTTCACCATTCCCGGGCTGATCCCGAGCCGGAAGCCCCCGGGCAGCGGTTTGCCGTCCCGGTACGGCAGGAAGTCCAGCGGGGAGGGCCCGTCGGAGGCGTACACCGCGCAGTCCGAGAGCACGGCGACCGGGTACTGGCCCGTCGCGGCCGCCATCCGGACCATCTTGCGGTGCATGTTGATCCGGGCCCGCGAGATGACGGCGGCCCTGATGTCGGGGCGCCAGGTCGGCCGGCTCAGCGCGGGCCACGGCTTGCCCGGCCGCCAGCCGCCGCCGCGCGGCCGCTCCCTCAGCTTGCCGATGCCCCCCTTGACCGTCGCCTTGATCGCCGACAGGACGACCGCCAGCTGCGGATCCCGGTCCCGGTACCCCTCCATCGCTGCCAGGAACGCGTCGGGCGCCAGCCCCTCGCCCACACCCAGGTCCGCCATGGTCTCCACGTACGCGTCGCGCAGCCGCTTGTACCAGCCGTCCAGGTAGCGGCCGTTGGCCGGGCGCACCCACGCCTCGACGGGCGCCACCTCGTAGCCGAGCTCCACCGCGTACGCCACGGTCGGCGTCGCGTACCAGGCGGGGCCCTCCGGATGGTCGCCCTTCGGCGTGAACGGGCTCGGCAGCAGGTCGCCGTCGAGCCGCCGCCACTGCTTGCCGATCACGACGTGGGACGGGTCGACGTGCGACAGGTCCACCAGCCAGGAGCCGGGCAGCGCCGGGTCGAATGCGGGGCTGTTCACATGCACGGGCGCCTCCAGACCGACGACCGCCCCGTTGGCGGCCGCGCCGAAGGCGAGGTTGACGTCGATGCCGACCAGGTGGCGCTTCAGGCACTCGTCGTCCGTGAGGGGCCGCGCCCAGTCGTACGCCTCCTCGAACAGCATCTCGGCCGGACCGCGCTGGTGGAAGCGGGGCAGGTCCGCGAGGAGCGGGTGCCCGTCGGGGGCCTCGCAGGGGGCGCACTCGACGGGCTCGGAGCCGAGGGAGCCGGGGTTGCGCTCGCTGTGCCGCTTGCCGTCCGCGTCGGGCGCGCTCGCCCGGGTCGGCGGATGCAGCGAGGTCATGAGTTCGAGCCCGGTGACGGCGGTGGAGCCCCGGGGCGTCATCACGCGCGACGCGTACGTTCCCAGCAGCCGTACGAGTTCGGCCGGCGGGAGCTGCGAGGCTCCGTTCCAGTGGCGGACGTCGAGCGCGTTCCAGGCGGGGATGCAGAGCTGGACGCAGCTGCGGCGCGACCCCCGGGCGGGCCGGTAGATCCGGGCCCACGGCCCGAACCCGCGCCGGGTCAGCTTCCACTCCGCCCGGGCCAGCTGCTTGAGCACCTTGTGGTCCTCCGGCAGCCTCCCGGCGAGACCCTCCTCCCGCGACAGCCGCACGGGCAGCCCGAACCGCTCGCACGCCGCCTCGGTGAGGACGATCAGCGGATCGGCGTCCTGACCGCTGGGGTGCAGCCGCTCGGCGCCGAGGCGCGCCTCGCCCAGGGCCCATTCGACCAGGGCGGGCAGCGACTTGGCGGGCACGTCGAGCACCAGCCCGCCCACGCAGTACGCGGACACCTCGCCGCCGTCCACGTCCACGACGGCGAGCGGCCCGTGGTCGTACCGGGGGGAGCGGGACGCGTGGGCGTTCGGGGTCGTACGGGGCTCGACGGCCGGTTCGGCCGCCGGTTCGGCGGCAGCAGGCTCGTTGGCCGACTCGGTGACCGGCGCTTCGCCCTCACGGGCGGCGGGGAGCGCGTCGGCCGCGACCGGCTCCGGCTCGACCGGCTCCGGCTCGGGCTCCTCCACCGGGGACCCCTCCTCCGCCTCCGGCGCAAACCGCGCGGCAAGCCCCTCCAGCAGCCGGGCGTACGCGGCGCGCTTCGGCGGCCGGGGCTCACTGCGCCCGGACTCCCAGTTGCCGACCGACTCGCGGCGGCTCTTCAGCGCCTTCGCGACCTGGTCCTGGCTCAGCCCGGCGGCCTCGCGCAGCCGCTTGCGTTCGGCCGGCGGCGGCAGCGGGTCCTGCGCGATCTGCTCCAGCAGCGCGTCGACCGCGCTGAACAGCAGCTGCTCCTCGTGGGACAAAACGATCACCTCGTACGCCACCCTATCGAACCGCTCACTGGAACACTCGTGGATGTCACGCGGATTACGCATGCCGACTCGGCGCCGCTGGAGCCGGGGTTCAACCCGGCTGGAGACGACCAAACTGTTTTCGCGCATCCGGCGACCGAAACGAAGCGACCGGGAACCCGCTCGGTAGCTGGCGTCCCGGAGAAGGAACCGCAGGTCACGCACCCGGCCGGCATGCGGAGCGACCGAAGCGACCCATGGGTCAGATATATGCGGCCATTGGCGTGTGTGCGCGTGTGCGTCATATATGGAGAGCTTCAGTCGCTTCAGTCGCTTTTCCCTCGGGCGTACAGCTGCGACCTGCGGGTTCACGGACACCACGGGGAGCGACCGAGCGACCGGGGATCGCTCACGGCCCGGTCACCGAGTAGCTGGGGGCACCTTTCAATGGGCACATCCGTTCTGCCGCAGGAGCCTCTTCTTCCCCGAGGGTTTCGCTAATCTGATTATGCGAGTTGAGTCGCTTCAGTCGCTGATGGGGGAAGTGAATGGCAGCTGAACTGCGGGTCTCGCGCGGCGACTCACGACAGTTCACGGGGGCTGAGCCGGTCGCTGCGCAGCCTCTGACGACAGCGTGGTGGTGTGCGCGCCGAGGGTGGCCGGTTCATCCCCTTGCGCCGGGGCGTAAGACACCGGTGGCCAACTGCGCGGCGTGCCGCCGCCCGGACCACGCCCGCGCCCGGTGCCGCTGTCTGCGTGCGGGCCGCTGGTGCCACGGGTTCCACGCGGCGACGCTCGACCTCGACCGGATCGGGCAGTGGTGGGGCGCCCGCCCGGGCCTGGGAGTCGGCGTGGCCACCGGCCCGGCGGGGCTCGTCGTCATCGACGTCGACGCGCACACCCGCGAACTTCCCTGCCGGGAGCGCCTGTTGCCGGGCGTCGGAATAGCCTCCGGGATCGATCTGACCGGTCTGGCCAACGGATTCCACACCCTGGGGCTGCTGGCCGCCCTGCGCGGCGCCACCAGCCCCGCGGACGACGCGTCCACGCTCCGGGTCCGCACCCCGTCGGGCGGCATGCACGTCTGGTACCGCAACGACGGCGGCCACCGCTGGCAGTGCTCGGCCGGTTCGGGCAGCGGGCGGGCCCTCGCCTGGCAGGTCGACGTCCGGGCGCACGGCGGGTACATCGTCGCGCCCGGCACCGTCACCGAGGCCGGGACCTACCGACCGGTCGGAGCCGTACGCACCCCCGCCCCGCTGCCCGCGTGGCTCGCCCGGGAGCTTCAGCGCACCGGACACCTGCCCATCAGCCCCACGCCGGGGCCCAGACCCGTGCCGCCCCGGGCCCGGCAGGCGGTGCTCGCGGCGGGCGGCCGGTCCGACGTGCCGGGCGAGCGCCTGCTGACGGGCCTCCTCGCGGACGTCGCCGCCTGCGCGTCCGTCGCCGAGGGCGCCGCGTTCTCCGAGAAGCTGAACCGGGCCGCGTACACGGCGGGCGGCCTCGTCGCCGCCGGGCACGTCACCGAGGACCAGGCCGTGCGGGCCCTGCGAGAGGCGGCCGGGCTGGCCCGCCCGGACCAGGCGAGGCGCAGCCTCGCCATCATCCGGGGCGGGCTGGGCGCGGGGCGGCTGCGGCCGCTGGCCCTCGGGGGGCGCGCGTGACCGCGGACCAGGACAGAGTGCTGCCCTCCCCCTCCCCCTCCTTCGACGTACAGGCCGTGGCCGCGCAGATCCTCGCGCAGCCCGTGCCGCAGCCGCGACAACGCGATGACGCGTCCCCGCCGTACGCCACGGCGGACGGGCTGCTGCCCGACACCCTCACCGACCGGGGCAACGCCAAGCTGTTCGTCAGGCTCTACCGCAATGACTACCGGCACGTCCCCGGCATCGGCTGGTTCCGCTGGGACGGCACCCGCTGGCAGTTCGACGAGGACGACACGGTGATGTGGTCGGCGGGCGACCTGGCGGAATCCCTCGCCACCACGGACCCGAGGGGCGGCTTCACACCCGCCGCGCTCCAGCAGCACCGCCGGCGCACCCTCAGCACGAGCGGCATGAACGCGATGCTGACCCAGGCCAGGTCCGCGCCGGGCATGGTCCTCAACGCGGCGCTGCTGGACGCCGATCCGTACGCGCTGTGCACTCCGGCGGGCGTGGTGGACCTGCGGACCGGCTTCATCCGCCCCGCCGAGCCCACGAGGGACTTCCACTCCCGCTCCACCTCGGCGGCCCCCCAGGCGATGCCCACTCCGCGCTGGGACCGCTTCCTGGCCGACACCTTCGGCGAGGGCCCGGACGGTGAGGAGATGATCTCCTTCCTCCAGCTGCTCCTCGGCTACTCCATCACCGGTGACGTCGGCGGCCAGGTGATGCCGTTCCTGTTCGGCTCCGGCAAGAACGGCAAGTCGGTGCTGCTGGACGTCCTGATGAAGCTCCTGCGGGACTACGCGGACGCGGCCCCGCCCGGCTTCCTGATGTCCCGCCCGTACGAGGGCCACCCCACGGACCTCGCCGAGCTGCACGGCCGGCGGGTCATCGTGTGCAGCGAGGTCAAGCCGGGCGACCGCTTCGACGAGGCCCGGGTCAAGCTCCTGACCGGCGGGGACCGGATCAAGGCCCGCCGGATGCGGCAGGACTTCTTCAGCTTCGAACCGACCCACAAGATGTGGCTGCTGGGCAACCACCGCCCCGAAGTCGGCACGGGCGGCTTCGCGTTCTGGCGGCGCATGCGCCTCATCCCGTTCGAACGCGTCGTCTCGGACCACCGCAAGATCGACAACCTGGCGGACCTCCTGGTCACCCAGGAGGGGCCGGGCATCCTCAACTGGCTGATCGAGGGCGCCCGTCGCTACCTGGGCGGCGACAAGGACCTCTCGGGGCCCGAGCGGGTGCGGATCGCGACGACCGTGTACGCGGAGACCGAGGACCACACCGGGCGGTTCGTCGGCGAGACCTGCCGGCTCGACGCCGGGCTCCGGGCCGAACAGGCCCAGCTCTACGCGGCGTACAAACGCTGGTGCCAGAATGAGGGCGTTCCGGCGATTTCGTCGCGAGCCTTCGCGGCGCACATCCGCGAAGTGGTGGGGCTGGCATCACCGAAGGAAATGATCTTTTCCAACCAGCGCAAGTATTACCCGGGCATCGGCCTGCTCGCGGACGAGGAGACAGTATGAGCGCCCTCATCGCAGAAGACGAGATCGTCCACGAGGTGGACCTCGTGTGGCTTGAGGACATCAGCGTGCTCGACTACGTCCGCCAGAGCCTGGACCGCCTCCCGACCCGCCGGGGCAAACCCGCCTACCACCGCGACGGCAGAATGGTCGGCTACGCCCTCCTCGGCCCGAAGGCCAAGCCGTCGCGCTCCTCGGGCACCTTCCGGCGCCGGGTGTTCTGGCTGCTCCCCCACGACCGGGACACCGAACCCGACGGGCTGTACGCGCGGGGCGCCCCGGCCGAGGCCGTGGACGTACGGACGCTGGCGCCGGGCAGCAAGGGCCACAAGACCGAGCGCTCGGAGGGCGGCCCGATGTCGTCGGCGGCCGCCCGGGAACTTCAGCCGTAGCGGTACGCCCGCGGCCGCTCCCGGAGCGGTCCCGTGCCGGAATGGTTAAAAAACAGCACGTCCGGTATATTCCTCGGGTCGGGGGCAACCGCGGACAGGGAGGGCACCGCCGTGCAGGGGGAACGTCTCACCGGGGCCCAGGTGCTCATCGCCGGCGGAGGGCCCGTCGGCCTGCTCGTGGCGGCCGAACTCGCGGCGTACGGCGTCGACACCGTACTGCTCGAAGCCAGGACCGAGGTCTCCGACCAGCCCAGAGCGACCACGCTGCACGCCCGCGCGGTGCAGTCCCTGGCCCGCCGGGGCCACCTCCCGGGGCCGCCCCCGCCCTCATACGCGTCCGAACCCTCCACCAGCGCCTTCCACTTCGCGGGGCTCCCCGGCCTGACCATCACCGCTCCCCCGGATGAACCGGAGCCGGTCCTCAAGTGCGTCCAGGCCGTCCTGGAACGCCACTTGGAGGCCCGGGCTCGCGCCGCCGGTGCCCGCATCCTGCGCGGTCACCGCCTGACCGACGCCGCCCAGGACGAGAACGGCGTACGGGTCACGGCCGAGGGACCCGAGGGGCCGGAGCTCTTCCGTGCCGGGTACCTGGTCGGGGCGGACGGCGCCCGCAGCACGGTCCGCGCCCGGGCCGGCATCGAGTCCGACACCTTTCCGGCGACGGTGTCCGCCCTGATGGGGACCGTCACGCTGGCCGATCCGGGGGCCCTGCCGAAGGGCTGGCACCGCACCCCGCGCGGCTGGATCGTCGCCAAGCACGACGGGGACCGCACCCATCTGCGGACGCTCAACTGCGCCGGTGCCCATCCCGACCGGCAGCGGCCCGTCACGCTGGAGGAGCTGCGCCGGGAGGTGGCGCACATCGCGGGCCGCGAGATCGCGATGCACTCCCCGCACTGGCTGAGCCGCTTCAGCGACTTCGCCCGCCTGGCCCGCACCTTCGCCCGGGGCCGCGTCTTCCTGGTCGGCGACGCCGCGCACGTCCACTTCCCCATCGGTGGCCAGGGCCTGAGCACCGGCGTGCTCGATGCGCTGAACCTGAGCTGGAAGCTCGCCCTCACGGTGCGGGGCTCGGCGGGCCCCGCCCTGCTGGGCGGCTACGACGCGGAACGCCGGCCGCTCGCCCGCCGCGTTCTCGACGGCACGCGGGCCCAGCTCGCGCTGATGCGCCCGGGCCCCGAGGCGGACGCCCTGCGCACGGTCTTCACCGGCCTGCTCGCGGACGAGAGCGGGAGCGGTCACCTCAGCGGCCTGATCAGCGCCCAGGACACCGTTCTGCCCGACCCCACCGGCGTGGGCGGACCGGCTGCGGGGACGTACCTCGGCAACACCGCGCTCAGCACCCCGGACGGCGACACCGACGTCATCCGCCTGTTGCACGACGGGCGGCCGCTCCTGCTGCTCCTGGGCGAGAAAACGGACGTCCACCGGGAGGAGGCCCGCGACTGGGCGGGCCTCCTGCGCATCGTGGAGGTTCGGCCCACGCCGGGCGTGCCCTACGAAGCGGCGCTGCTGCGGCCCGACGGCTACCTCGCCTGGGTCCCCGGCGACGGCGGCCTACGGCAGGTGCTGACGGCGTACCTCCGCCCTGGCGCCCCCGCCGGGTGAACCACACGGACGGCGGGGCGCCCCACCGCTCTCAGCTCGCGGTCTCCAGGACGTCACGCAGGTCGGCCGCCTTCACGGCCTCCGCGTACACCCGGGCGCCCCGGGTCTCGGACAGGTCCAGCGAGGCCAGCACCGACGGCACCACCGCACTGGGCAGCAGATGACGCATCAGGGCGGAGACCCGCACCACCAGGTCGCGGTACTCGCACACGGCCTGCGACATGGACTGGATACCGGCGAAGGAGCCCACGATGACCTCGGCCGTCTCCGGCGGCGAGATGTGCGGCAGCAACTCGCCCTGGGCCTGGGCCTGCTGGAGCAGGTCGAGACCGACCTCGCCCCATCGCAGGAACGGGCCGCTGCGGTCGAGGTTCTGCGTCAGCTGGTCCATCGTCAGCCGGACACCCGCCCGCACCATCGGGTCGGTCTGCAGGCGGTGCGCCTGGAGCATCACGACGTCCACGACCTCCTGCACCTTGGACGCGCGGATCGGCACGATGATCCGCTGGTCCTGCTCGGAGAGAACGCCCTGGGCCAGGTCTTCCTTGGAGTGGAAGTGGAAGTACAGCGCGCCCTTGGTCACCCCCGCCTCGGTGAGGATCTGAGAGATCGTGGCCGCTTGGTACCCGTGCTCCTCAAAGATCTTGGCCGCCGCCGAAAGGATCGTCTGCCGGGTACGGATGGCCCGCAGCTGTTCAGCCACTGTGTCTCCTCCCTCCTCGGGATGGTCGGACGTGGGCAGATAAATAAACCGTCCAGTTCGTATCTTACAGGCCGGCCTCTTCCCTCCCCTCTGGTCGGGGAAATGTCCGGCAGGAAAGGGAAACCATGATCCTCGTCACGGGCGCAACCGGGACGATCGGCCGTGAAGTGCTCCGCCGTCTCCCCGCGGACCGGCCCGTACGCATCATGGCCAGGCAGCCGGGGCGGGTCACCGACGCCCCTCCGTCCGCCCGGATCGTCCACGGAGACTTCACCGACCCCGCCTCTCTGACGGACGCTCTGCACAACGTCCACACCGTCTTCCTGGTCACGAATCCCGACGGGGACGACGACACCCGCTTCCTGGGCCCGGCCCGCGCATCCGGCGTCCGGCACGTCGTCAAGCTCTCGGCCGCCGCCGTCACCGACCCGGCCGCCGCCGACCTGATCACCCGTCGCCAGCGCCGCAACGAAGACCTGTTGCGCGCCTCGGGCCTGCGCTGGACCCTGCTGCGGCCCCGCGCCTTCATGTCCAACACCTTGTCCTGGGCCCGCTCGGTCCGCTCCGGCCAGGTGGTGCGCGCACCCTACGGCACCTCCGCCAACGCCTGCGTCGACCCCGGGGACGTCGCGGAGGTGGCCGCGCTGGCCCTCACCGGCCAGGGCCGGGACCACGCGGGCGCGGCCTACACCCTGACCGGCCCTCAGGCCCTGTCGGCCGCCGAGCAGACGGCCCAGCTCGCCGGACTCCTCGGCCTGCCGCTGCGCTTCGAGGAGCTGAGCCCTCAGCAGGCCCGTACGGCGCTCGAAGCGCGTTACCCGGCCGATATCGCCTCCGCCCTCCTGGAGAGCGCCAGGCGGCAGCACAGCGGCTCCAAGGCGGGCGTGGACCCCACCCTCCCCGGCCTGCTCGGGCGCCCGGCCCGGACGTTCCGCGACTGGGCGGCCGACCACCTGGACGCGTTCCGGCCCGGCTCCACCGCGAGGGACTGAAGTCCGTTCAGTCCCTCGCCGTTCGGTCCCTCTTCGGTCCCTCCGGAAAAAACGCAGGTCAGAGGCTTGCGTCTCGCAAGAGACAGGGTCTGAAGGGACTGAAGGGACTCAAGGTTGGTAGTTATAGGCGATTATGCAGGCGTGTGTATGCGCACGCGCGTAGAACAACCCTATATATCCCTTTGTACCTACTACTCTGGTCCTGAAGCGCTGATAACTACCGACCTTGAGTCCCTTCAGTCCCTCCCTTTTGTGCCCGCAAGGCTCTGACCTGCACTTTTGCCCGAGGGACCGAAGAGGGACCGAAACGTCCAGTCCCTCCGTTCCACGTTCAGTCCCTCCCCTTCGGTCCCTCCGCGCCATGACCGGCGCAGCTGCCCGACACGCCCGCCCCGGACGTACGTCTCCTCCCCGGGCAAGGGACCGAAGTGACTCGCGGACGAAGAGTCCCGCTCGTTGCGGGAGGGCTGCTGTAGGCTCTGATCCGAATCTGAAAACTCAGTCCCTTCAGTCCCTCGGCCCGGCAGTGAAACAGCTCTGACCTGGGCTTTCTCTGGAGGGACTGAATCGTTCAGGAATGAACAACCTGTTGGCCCCTCGGCAAGGACGATCAGCGTGCCGCGTCAAAGAGAGACCGGTGGCCCGCGCGCGGCGGGAGCCACGAGTCCCTTCGACATGGCCCGTTGGTGCGCGGCGAACGGCTGGCCCGTCCACCCCCTGGCCGTCGGCCGCAAGACGCCCGCGGGCAACTGCCCGGCCTGCCGCGAGGACCCCCACCGTCCGGCGGACTGCCCCTGCCTGCCTGCCGGCAAGTGGTGTCACGGTTTCCACGCCGCGACCACCGACCCGGAGCGCCTGGCCGCCTGGTGGGGCGGCAACCCCTCGCTCGGCGTCGGCGTCTCGTGCGGTCCGGCCGGCCTCGTCGTACTGGACATCGACGCACACAGTGCCGAAGTCCCGCACCGCGACCGGCTCCTGCCCGGCATCCCGATCCACGACAGCGTCAACCTCACCGGCCTGGCCTCCGGCTTCGACACCCTCGCGCTGCTCGCCGCACTGCGAGGCCAACCCAGCCCTGCGGACGACGCAGCCACCCTGCGCGTCCGCACCCCGTCCGGCGGCCTCCACATCTGGTACCTCACCGCATCCGGCGGACCGCGCTACCGCTCCTCCGTGGGCTCCAGCCCGAAGGTCGCCCTGGCCTGGCAGGTCGACGTCCGGGCCACCGGCGGCTACATCGTCGCCCCGGCCACCCGCACCCCCGCGGGCACCTACACCCCCGTCGGCACCGCCCGCCTGCCCGCACCCCTCCCCGACTGGCTCGCCGCCGAACTCCTGCGCACCGGCCACACACCAGGCCCCGAGCCCGTACGAGTCCCGGCGCCCCGCCCCGTACGCGCGACACGCACCGCGCAGGGCACCCCGCGCGCGCTCCGGGTGCTGGAGCCCCTGCTCGCCGAGGTCCGGGCCTGCGCCGCGGCCGCCGAGGGCACCGCGTTCACGGAGAAGCTCAACCGGGCCGCCTACACCGCGGGCGGACTCGTCGCCGCCGGACGCCTCAGCGAGTCCCGCGCCCAGGACCTGCTCACCGAAGCGGCCGACGCCGCGCGCCCGAACCGTCACCGGCACAGCCTCACCGTCATCGCCTCAGCCTTGTCCGCCGGCGCAGCCCGCCCGCTCGATCCCGAAGGACGCCCATGAGCAGCGCCGACAGCAGCCCGCGCTTCGACGCCACTGCCGCAGCGCAGCAGATGCTCGCCCTCGAGACCGAGGGCGGCCTTCCCGGCCTGCCCGCCCAGCAGAACGCCTCCGTGGCCGGCGAACCATCGCCGCCCGAGGGCCGCCTGCCCACCCTCCTCACCGACCGGGGCAACGCCAAGCTGTTCGCCGTCATGTTCGGCGACCAGTTCCGCCACGTCGAGGGCCTGGGCTGGTACCACTGGGACCAGTACCGCTGGAAGCGCACGGGCGGCGAGAAGGCCGCGGTCTGGGCGGCGGGCGATCTTGCCGAGCAGATGCCGCCCACCGATCCCACCGGCCAGTACACCGACCGGGAAGTGCGTGCGCACCGCCGCCGGTCCATGTCGACGCCCGGCATCAAGGCCATGCTCACGCAGGCGAAGGCATCCCCCGCGCTCGCCCTGGATCCCGACGTCCTGGACGGCGACCCCTACGCCCTGTGCACTCCGGCCGGTGTCGTGGACCTCCACACCGGGCGCCTGCGCAAGCCCGACCCCGTGGGCGACATGCACTCCCGGGCCACGAGCGTCGCGCCCGAGGCGACGCCGACGCCGCGTTGGCACCGCTTCCTGCACGACACGTTCGGCGACGACGCCAAGGGCGAGGAGACGATCCACTTCCTCCACCTGCTCCTCGGCTACTCCGTCACCGGCGACGTCGGCGCGCAGGTGCTCCCGTTCCTGTACGGGACCGGCGCGAACGGCAAGTCCGTGCTGCTGGACGTCATGACACAGATCCTCGGCGACTACGCACAGGCGGCCCCGCCGGGCTTCCTCATGGAGAAGGGCAAGTTCTCCGAGCACTCCACCGAGCTCACCGAACTGCACGGCCGGCGCATCGTCGTGTGCTCGGAGCTCAAGCCGAACGACAAGTTCGACGAGTCCCGGGTGAAGCTGCTGACCGGCGGCGACCGCATCATGGCCCGCCGCATGCGCCAGGACTTCTTCAGCTTCAACCCCACGCACAAGCTCTGGCTGCTGGGCAACCACCGCCCCGAGGTCGGCACCGGCGGCCACGCGTTCTGGCGCCGCATCCGCCTCATCCCGTTCGAACGAGTCGTCCCCGCAGCCCGCAAGATCGACAACCTCGCCAAGGAGCTCGTCCAGAGCGAGGGCCCCGGCATCCTGCAGTGGCTCATCGAGGGCGCCAAGCTCTACCTGGCCACCCGGGACCCGCTCGACGGCCCCGCCACGGTCCGCTCGGCGACCGCCGCCTACGCCACCACCGAGGACCACATCGGCCGCTTCCTCGCCGAGTGCTGCACCACCCACACCCCGGACCTCCGCGTGGAACAGGGCCTGCTCTACGCGGCGTACAGCAGCTGGTGCGGAGCAGGCGAAGGCATCCGTCCCGCGACGGCCCGCGCGTTCGCGACCCGGGTCCGCCAGGAACTCTCCCTCGCCTCGCCCGCCGACATGATGAAGTCCAGCGGCAAGAAGTACTACCCGGGCCTGGGACTCCTCACCGACGACGACTCGAGAACCGGCCATGCCTGACGTACGCACCCGGCACACATCCGCCGGTCCGGCCTACCATGAACACGGTGCCCCCACCAGGGAACGTGCTCACACCCACCCCGGCCATCTCCCGGCCGGCCGACACACAAAGGGGCTGCAGCCATGAGCTCGCTGCTGAACGAGAGCGACCTCCACCACGAGAATGCCGTGGTCTGGCTGGAGAATCCCGACAACCTCGACTACGTACGCCAGGCGCTCGACAAGACCACCCGCCGCCGCGGAAAGCCCCGCTACGAACGCGACGGACGCATGGTCGGCTACACCGAGCTGGAGGCCCACACCGAGGCCGACCCCGACAGCGGACTCCACCTGCGCCGGGTCTTCTTCCTGCTCCCCCACGACCGCGACGCCGATCCCGACGGCCCGTACCACGAGGGCGCCCCCGGCGAGGCGGTCGACCCGAGCACCATCGAGCCGAAGCGCGTCGGCGACAAGACGCCCCGCTCGCAACGCGGCCTGGCCGCAACGGCGGAGACCGGCAGCTGACGGGGCGGGCGGGGTTATTGCGCCGTAATGATCCCGCCCACCCGCCGACTTATTACGCCGTAATAACCGCCCTGGCTCCTCCCCCCGAGGCACCTGAGCCCGGCTCCACGAACGCCCAGGAGCCGGGCTCTGGCGTTCCTCAACCAAAGAACAGGCAGAACTAACGCGCCGGTACCAAAAGGGATCATCGGAGTTAGTAAGGTGTCTGCCATGACTTCGCCCTCCCCCGGCGACCGCGAGAAGGTCGTCTCCAAGCTGCCCCCGGTACTGCAGCAGGACCTGAAGATCCGGGCCGCTCAGCACAACATCGACATTCAGCACGCCGTCGAAGCAGGCATTGAGGCGTGGCGGCGGCTCGGATCCAACCTCTCCCCCATCGACACCGCCGGGGCCAAGTCCTTCGCCACCTTCCTGCCTGACGGCCAGTGGGACGGCTTCCGCGCCGACTGCGCCTCCCGGGGCGTCTCCCTCATCCAGGGCCTCGCCCAGTCCGTCGTGATGTGGCTGGAGACGAACCCGGCACCGACCGTCGTACGCCCCGAGCACCCGAAGCGCATCATCACCTGCAATCAGAAGGGCGGTGTCGGCAAGACCGCGATCGCCGCCGGCACCGGCGAAGCCCTCGCCGAGGACCCGGACGCCCTCCACCCGGTCCGCATCTCCAAGCACTTCGCGGCCGCCCTCGCCGAGGACGAGGGCCCCTCGCCCCTCGATCACGAGGACCTTCCCGGTCTTGGACTGCGCGTCCTCCTCGTGGACTTCGACCCTCAGTGCCACCTCACCAAGCAGCTCGGCCACCAGCCGCTGCCCATCGAGGGCGACAGCCTCACCAAGCACATGGCCGGAGAGGCCAAGGGCCTGCTCGCCGACCTCGTCGTCCCCATCGAGGACCCCCGTTTCGGCGACCGCCTCCACCTGCTGCCCGCCTGCACCGACGCCTTCCTCCTGGACGTCAAGCTCTCCGGGGTCCGGGCCCGCGAAGCAGCTCTGGAACGCGCCCTGTCCGCCATCGAGGCCGACTACGACGCCGTCATCATCGACTGCCCGCCGAGCCTCGGCCTCAGCATGGACGCCGCCGCCTACTACGGCCGCCGCCGCCAGGACGAGGCCCCGGGCAACTCCGGCGTACTCGTCGTCGTCCAGGCCGAGGACAGCTCCGCCGACGCCTACGGGCTCCTCACCTCCCAGATCGAGGACCTCCGCGACGACATGCACCTGGAGCTGGACTACCTCGGCATCGTCGTCAACCACTACGACGCCCGCCGCGGCTACATCGCGACGTCGTCCCTCAACTCCTGGATGGACATAAAGGATCCCCGGGTCGTCGGCGTCATCGGCGACCTCAAGGAACAGAAGGAGGCCGTACGCGTGAAGCAGCCCCTGCTCGCCTACTCCCCCCGCTGCGACCAGGCCGTCGGCCTGCGCGCCCTCGCCCGGGAGATCTCATGAGCAAGGCATCCCGGCTCGGCGCCGGATCCTCCTTCGGCCAGACCCAGTCCATCAGCGCCCGCCGCGCCGCCATCAACCAGGTCGCCGCCGCGCCCACCGAGGGCGCCCCGCCCCCGGTCCAGCTCCCCGTCGACATCATCAGCCTGAACCCCGACAACCCGAGGTCGGACCTCGGCGACCTCACCGACCTCGGCAACAGCCTCCGCGACCACGGCCAGAAGACCGCCATCAGCATCATGGGCCGGTTCGCCTACCTCGAAGGCAACCCGGGCCGCGAGGACCACCTCGAACCCGGCACCAAGTACGTCGTCATCGACGGCAACTCCCGCCTCGCCGCCGCCCGCGAAGCCGGCCTCACCGAGATCAAGGTGATGCTCGACGACAAGCTGGGCAGCAACCCCGACGAGATACTGGAATCGGCCCTCGTCGCCAACATCCACCGCCAGGAGCTCAACCACCTGGACGAGGCCAAGGCGCTCGAACAGCTCCTGAAGATCCACGGCACCCAGGAAGCCCTCGCCGCCCGCCTCCACCGCTCCCAGGGCTGGGTGTCCCAGCGCCTCGCGCTGCTGACCCTGACCCCCTCGCTCAAGGAGAAGCTCCAGTCGGGCGAGGAATCCGCGGCCACGCTGCGCCTGGTCGGCAAGAAGAAGGCCGAGGACCAGGAGGCCCACCTCCAGCACCTGAAGGCCACCAGGGCCCGGAAGCCCCGAACTCCCCAGCAGAAGCGGCAGTCCCCCGCGGAGCCCCCCACCCGCCTGCCCTCGACCGACGCCTACACCCTGGCGACCCTGATCATCGACGAGCTCGACGTTGCGTCCCGGCGCAAGCTCACGGAGCTGCTCGTCGACTTCAAGATCGAGGAGTCGAAGCGGATGAGGGCCGAGAAGTAGCCACCGCAGAGGGTCGGTCGCGGAGTATTACGCCGTAATAATCGGCGACCGGCCCCTCGATTATTACGGCGTAATAATGGGCGGGCGGGGCGCGTAATACGCGGCGAGCGCGGTGGCACGCTCGTACACAACCTCACGCAGCGACGCAGGGGACAGGACCTCGACGTCGGTTCCGAGCTGCCACAGCGCCCACTCCGCATGCCGCAGATCCTGGAACGTCACCTCCAGCCGCAGCCGCCCGCCCCCCTCGGACTCCGCGGCACGCACAGTTACCACCGTGCGCAGCAGATCCCGCTCGAGATCCACCGCGTCCGGCCGCCCCGCCGGCTCGGAAGCTCCTCGGCCGCCAGCACCCGCGACAGCCGGTAGGTGCGGTCCTCCCCCGCTCTCAGGGCCGGCACGTACCCCGATCCCCGCCATCACCTCGCCGGGCTCGCATTATTACGCCGTAATAATGCGAGCCCGGCAGTCGCCCGAAGCGCGGCAGCCGGCCCGCACCGGTGGGCAGTTGGGCATGCCGGCCGGTCATCGCCCTCCCCTGCACGCACTCCCTTGCCCAGCAATACATACTTTTTGATGCATCAGGGAAGATGCATTATGCTGAGGTCCGGCAGACGGCGCGAGAGGAGCGGACACATGCGGAAGTGGGCCGGGAACCCCTGGGCGGTACTGGCGACCATGTCGCTGGGTTTCTTCATGACCTTGCTGGACCTGACGATCGTGAACATCGCGATCCCCGACATGATCGAAGGACTGGGAGCGACCCTCGACCAGACCCTGTGGGTGATCAGCGGCTATGCCCTCGTGCTGGCGGTGCTGCTGATCACCGCAGGGCGGCTGGGCGACATCTGGGGCCCCCGCAACCTCTTCATCGCGGGTGTAGTGGTGTTCACCGCCGCCAGCGTCGCCTGCGGTCTGGCCACCGGCCCGGTGATGATGATCGTCGCCCGCGGGGCGCAGGGTCTCGGAGCCGCGCTGCTCACACCGCAGACGATGACGCTGATCATGTCGGTCTTCCCCGCGCAGCGGCGCGGCACCGCGATGGGTATCTGGGGCATGGTGGCGGGACTGGCCACGCTGTCGGGCCCGACCGTGGGCGGGGTACTGGTCTCCACTCTGGGATGGCGCTGGATCTTCCTGGTGAACGTGCCGATCGGGATCGCCGCACTGGCCCTGGCCTTTCTGGTGGTGCCCGACCTGCGGACTGGCCGGACCCGGACCTTCGACATCTCCGGCGTCCTCCTGGCCACCGGCGCGCTGTTCTGCCTGACCTTCGCGCTCCAGGAGGGTGAGCACTACCACTGGGGCCCGGGGATCTGGGGGCTGCTCGCCGCGGGCGCCGCGCTGACTGCCGGGTTCCTCGTCCACCAGCGCGGCCGTCAGGACCGGGAACCGCTTGTGCCGTTCGCTCTGTTCAAGGACCGCAACTTCTCCGTGCTGACGGGGCTCGTCGCCCTGGTCTCGATGGCGATGATCGGTCTGGTCCTGCCCTTCAACCTCTACCTGCAGTCCGTCCTCGGCCTGAGCGCGATCAAGGCGGGCCTGGTACTCGCTCCGTCCTCGCTGGTCTCGATGACGGTGGGGCCCTTCGCCGGCCGGCTCTCGGACCGGATCGGTGGCAAGTACCTGCTGATGGCGGGCCTCACCCTCTACGCCGTGGGGATGGCGGCGATCGCGCTGATCGCCGGCCCGGCTTCCTCCTGGTACGCCTTCGTCCCGGCCACCCTCATCACGGGTCTCGGCATCGGCTGCGTGATCGCGCCCATGTCCGCGGAAGCGATGCGTAACGTCGACCCGCGGCTCGCGGGGGCGGCCTCCGGGGTCAACAACACCATCCGCCAGACCGGTTCGGTCATCGGCGCGGCCGCGGTGGGCGCCCTGCTCCAGAGCCGGCTCGCTGCGGAACTGGCCGGCGGAAAGGCCTACGCGGACGCCTTCGTCGCGACCCTGCACGTAACGGCGGTCCTGCCGATCACCGTGGTGCTGGCCGGCGCTCTGGCCTGCTTGCTGATCCGCGGCCGGGCCAAGGAGACGGCGGAAGGGCCCGCAGGAGCGGCTCCGGGGAAGGCGGCTGCGGCAACAGGCGTTTAGAACGGCTTTAGCCGGACGGTCGATCCTGTCCGCACAGGGCCGTTCACTGCCTCCGGATCCCTGACCCAAGGAGACGACGCCATGACAACACAACCCCCGAACGTGATCCTCAGCGGCGGACCCGCGACACTCGAACTCAAGCTTGAGGACCGGATCCGTTACGTCGAGGACACGACCTCCAAGGTGAAGCTGCTCAAGGGCAACCGGTATGAGCACTTCGAGCCCACGAACGGCATGGTCACGGAGAAGGAACTGGAGCTCCTGGTCTACGCCTGGAGCGGATACACCTACATCGCCGAGTAGAACCCCGCCGCCAAGCACACCGAAGCCGCCCGGGCATCGAGCACCCGGGCGGCTTCCGTCTTCCGCGGGTCAGGCCGACTCGGGCGCCAGCCGGGCCAGTACCTCCGGCGACAGCCGCCGGGCCAGGGCCTCCAGCAGGGCGAGCACCTCGGTCACTTCCACAGGGTCTTCGGTCCCCAACGCTGTGGCCAGAGCGTCGTCCACACGCGTCGCGGCAACCTCCGCACGGCGGTCGGTCACCTCGGGATTCTGGCGGACCAGGGTCCTGCGGCGGTCGCGGGCGTCGGTCCGGGTGACCACCGAGCCGGTTTCCCGCAACCGGGCCACGCAGGCGGACACAGCACTCTGCGGCAGACCGGAACGCGTCGCGATCTCGCCGATCGTCGTGTCCGGGTGCGCATAGATGTCGAGCATCACGATCAGGACCGACCGTGTGCTCATCTGCCGCTTGCCGAGACGGTCGGTGGGCATGGCCTCCTCACCGATCTTCATGAGTGTGCGCCCCAGCAGGAAAAGCTGTACCCCATTCACACGGACGACCTTATATCAGAACCGATGTATCAGAAGAAATGGACAGAGCTCTCAGCCGACCACGGTCCAGTTGTCGTTGCCGGCGAGGAGTGCGGCCAGGTCGCCCTTGCCGTGCCGTTCGACGGCGGTGTCGAGCTGCTGGGCCA
>NZ_JBEYCQ010000051.1:0-31423 GCF_040632905.1 Streptomyces sp. NPDC016469 | reverse complement strand
GGCGACTGGCCGGAGACCGACCCGCAGGTCGCGCTCGATGTGCGGCATCCGGCCTACGTGATCTACACCTCCGGCTCGACCGGCCGCCCCAAGGGGGTCGTCGTCGGACACGGTGGTGTGGCGAGCCTGGTCGCCGGGCAGATCGAGCGCTTCGCGGTCGAACCCGACAGCCGGGTCCTCCAATTCGCCTCGCCCAGCTTCGACGCCTCGGTGTCGGAGATCTGCACCGCCCTGCTCAGCGGCGCGGCCCTCGTCCTCCCCCCGGCGGCCGGGCCCCTCGCCGCACTCACCGACCCGGACCTCGGCATCACGCATGTCACGGTGCCGCCGTCCGTCCTGGCCGCCGTGCCGGACGGAGCGGTGACCGCGTCGACGCTGGTGGTGGCGGGTGAGGCGTGCTCGCCCGAACTGGTGGCGCGGTGGGCGCCCGGACGGCGGATGATCAACGCGTACGGCCCGACCGAGACCACGGTCTGCGCGACCATGAGCGACCCGCTGACCCCGGGGACCGGCGTGCCGGCGATCGGCCGGCCCATCGCCAACGCCCGGGTGTACGTACTGGACGACCGGCTGCGGCCGGTGCCGCCCGGCGTCACCGGGGAGCTGTACGTGGCGGGCGCGGGCCTCGCCCGGGGATACCTGAACCGGCCCGGACTGACGGCGGGCAGGTTCGTCGCCTGCCCGTACGCACCGGGTGAGCGCATGTACCGCACCGGCGACCTGGTCCGGCGGCTGAGCGACGGACAGCTGGAGTACGCCGGCCGTGCCGACGACCAGGTGAAGGTGCGCGGCTTCCGCGTCGAGCCCGGTGAGATCGAGGCCGCGCTCGCCGCACACCCCGCCGTCGCCCGGACCGCGGTCCTCGCCCAGGACGACCGGCTCGTCGGCTACGTCGTCCCGCACCAGGACACAGCCCGGGACAGCGGGATCGAAGCGGACCAGGTGGGGGAGTGGCAGGGCATCTACGACGCCCTGCCCATCGCCCCCGACACCGCGCCATTCGGCGACAACTTCGTCGGCTGGAACAGCAGTTACGACGCGCGGCCCATCCCCGAGGAACAGATGCGGGAATGGCGCGACGCCACCGTGGCCCGCATCCTCGACCTGGAACCCCGCCGAGTGCTCGAAGTCGGCGTCGGCACCGGCCTGTTGCTCTCCCGGGTCGCACCCCACTGCGAGACCTACTGGGCGACCGACTTCTCCGCCACCGCCATCGACGCGCTGACCGCCCAGGTGGCCCGGGAGGCACGGCTGACCGGCCGGGTGGTGCTCCAGACCCGTCCGGCGCACGACACCGACGGACTGCCGGCCGGAGCGTTCGACACCATCGTCATCAACTCGGTGGTGCAGTACTTCCCCTCCGCCGGTTACCTCGCCGACGTCATCCGCAAGCTGATGGGACTGCTCGCCCCCGGTGGTGCCCTGTTCATCGGAGACGTACGCAACCTCCGGCTGCTGCGTCCGTTCGCGACCGCCGTCCAGCTGCACCGGACGGACGACGACGCCGCCCCCGCCGCTGTACGCCGAGCGGTGGAGCAGGCGGTCAGGGTGGAGAAGGAGCTCCTGGTCGACCCGGACTTCTTCACCGTCCTGCGGTCGCACGGCGCGGACATCGGCGCGGTGGCCGTGGAGGTCAAGCGCGGACGCCACCACAACGAACTGAGCCGCTACCGCTACGACGTCACCCTGCACAAGGCACCGGCCGCCCCGGCGCCCACGCCCCGGACAGCCGAGCTGGCCTGGGGACGGGACATCGCCGGCCGGGACGCCCTGCGCGCGCTGCTCGCCGAACCGCCCGCCGACGACCTGCGGATCACCGGAGTCCCCAACCGCCGCGTTGTGCGGGAAGCCGCCCTCGCCCGTGCGCTGCACGAGGAGGACGGGGCCCTCACGGAGCTGCTCGAACGGCTGCACGCCCCGGAGGAGGAGAACGGCCTCCCCGACCCCGAGGACTTCCACGCCCTCGGGCAGGAGCACGGCCGCGCGGTGTCCGTCACCTGGTCGGCCACGTCGGACGACGCCGTGGACGTGGTGTTCGCCGACCCGGACGGCCCCCCGGTCGAGTACCGGCCCGCCGGAAGCGCCGACGGGGCGCTCTCCTCGCTGACCAACCGCCCGACCGGCAGCCGGAGCACCGGCGCCCTCCTGGGCGAACTCCGCGACTGGCTGCGCGAACGGCTTCCGGACTACCTGGTCCCTTCGGCGTTCATGGCGCTGGACACGCTGCCGCTGACGGCCAGCGGGAAGCTGGACCGGCGCGCGCTGCCGGCTCCCGACCCCGGCCCCGCCGCGGGCGGACGGGCGCCCCGCACCCCGCAGGAGCAGCTGCTCGCGGAGCTGTACGCCGAAGTGCTCGGACTCGCCCAGGTCGGAGTCGACGACAGCTTCTTCGACCTCGGCGGTCACTCACTGCTCGCGACCCGCCTGGCCTCCCGGGTCCGGGCGACCCTCGGCGCGGAGCTGGAGGTCCGCACCCTCTTCGAGACCCCCACCGTGGCCGGCCTGGCGGCCCGCCTCGACGGGGCCGGGGCCGCTCGCCCCGCGCTGACCGCCCTGCCCCGCCCGGAGCGCGTGGAGCTGTCCTTCGCCCAGCGCCGGCTGTGGTTCCTGCACCGGATGGACGGGCCGGGCGCCACGTACAACATGCCGCTCGCGCTGAGCCTGGACGGCAGCCTCGACCGGCACGCCCTGCACGCCGCGCTCGCGGACGTCGTCGCCCGGCACGAAAGCCTGCGCACGGTGTTCCGCGAGACCGACGGCGCCCCGCACCAGGTCGTGCTGGACCCGGAGCGGGCGCGCCCCGCGCTGCCCGTGGTGGAGCTCGACGAGAGCGCGCTGGCCGGACGCCTGGCCGAAGCGGCCCGACGCGGCTTCGACCTGGCGGCGGAGCCCCCGGTCCGGGCCGAGCTGTTCGCGCTCGCCCCCGACCGGCACGTGCTGCTCGTCGTGGTGCACCACATCGCCGCCGACGGCTGGTCCATGGGCCCGCTCTCCGCCGACCTGGCGACCGCGTACGCCGCCCGCTGCCGGGACGAGGAACCGGGCTGGTCCCCGCTGCCCGTGCAGTACGCCGACTACACCCGCTGGCAGCGCGACCTGCTCGGCGACGTCGGCGACCCGGACAGCCTCTTCGCCCGGCAGCTCGCCTACTGGCGCGACGAGCTCGCCGGCATCCCGCAGCAGCTCCAGCTCCCGGCCGACCGGCCCCGGCCGCCCGTCGCCTCCCAGCGCGGCGATCGGGTCGTCGTCCGGCTCGACCCCGAGCTGCACCAAGCCCTGCGCGACCTGGCCGCCGAACGCGGCGCCAGCATGTTCATGGTCCTCCAGGCCGGACTGGCCGCGCTGCTCACCCGGCTCGGCGCCGGCACGGACATCCCCATCGGCAGCCCGATCGCCGGCCGCACCGACCAGGCGCTGGACGAGCTCGTCGGCTTCTTCGTCAACACCCTCGTCCTGCGCACCGACACCGGCGGCGACCCCGGCTTCGCCGAACTCCTCGGCCGGGTCCGCCAGAAGGCGCTCACCGCGTACGACCACCAGGACGTGCCCTTCGAATACCTGGTGGAGGTGGCCAACCCGGTGCGGTCCCTGGCCCACCACCCGCTCTTCCAGGTCATGCTGGCCCTGCAGAACGCGCCGCTGGGCGACTTCGCACTGCCCGGGCTGGAAACGGGCCACCTGGAGGCGCCGACCGGGACCTCCCGCGTCGACCTCACCTTCAGCCTGGCCGAGCGGTTCCGCCCGGACGGCGGCGCCGACGGGCTGGTCGGTGCGGTGGAGTACGCCACCGACCTGTTCGACGCCGCCACCGTGGAGCTGCTGTTCGAGCGGTGGGCCCGCCTGCTGCGGGCCGCGGTCGCCGACCCGGACCGGCCGGTCAGCCGGATCGACCCCATGTCCGCCGCCGAACGCCACCGGCTGCTGTACGAGTTCAACGACACCGCCGCGGAGCTGCCCACGGACGCGGTGCCGGCGCTGTTCGCCCGCCAGGTGCGGGCCACCCCCGACGCTGTCGCGGTCGTGGCGGACGGCACCGAGCTGACGTACGCGGAGCTCGACCGGCGGGCCGGCACACTGGCCCGGGCCTTGGTCCGCCAGGGCGTCCGGCCCGAGACACCCGTCGCCGTCATGCTCGACCGCTCGGCCGAGCTGGTCGTGGCGATCCTGGCCGTCATCAAGGCGGGCGGCGCCTACGTCCCGCTGGACCCGCGCTTCCCGTCCTCGCGGATCGAGCTGATCCTCCGGGAGAGCGGCGCCGCCCTGGTGCTCACCCAGGAGGTCCTGGCCGCGCTGGAGGGGTCCGGGCGCCACGAACCGGGCACCGTGGAAGTCCCCTGCGAACCCGGCCAGTTGGCATACATCATGTACACCTCCGGCTCGACCGGGCGGCCCAAGGGCGTGGCCGTCACGCACCGGGACGTGGTGGGCCTCGCACTGACTCCGGAGTGGCGGGGCGGCGGCCACGAGCGGGTGCTGATGCACTCCCCGACCGCCTTCGACCTCTCCACGTACGAACTGTGGGTGCCGCTGCTCAGCGGCGGCCGGATCGTCGTCGCACCGCCCGGACAGCTCGACCTCGACCTGCTCCAGCACACCGTCGCCACGCACGGGGTGACCGGACTCTGGCTGACCGCCGGGCTGTTCCGGCTCGTCGCCGAGGAACGTCCCGGGCTGCTCGCCGGAGTGCGCGAGGTGTGGACCGGTGGTGACGTGGTCTCGCCGGCCGCCGTCGCCCGGGTCCTCGCCGCCTGCCCCGGCACCGAGGTCGTCAACGGCTACGGACCCACCGAGGCCACCACCCTGGCCACCCGCCACCCGGTGCACGGCCTCCCCGAGAACGCCGCGACCGTGCCGATCGGCGGGCCCATGGCGAACATGCGCGCCTACGTGCTCGACGACCGGCTTCGCCCGCTGCCGGCCGGCCTGGCCGGCGAGCTGTACCTCGCGGGTACGGGTGTGGCCCGCGGCTACCTCGGCCGGCCGGGCCTGACCGCGGAGCGCTTCACCGCCGACCCGTACGGCCCCGCCGGGAGCCGCATGTACCGCACCGGCGACCTCGCCCTCTGGCGCCCCGACGGCACGCTGGAGTTCGCCGGGCGCGTCGACCACCAGGTCAAGCTGCGCGGCCAGCGCATCGAGCCCGGCGAGGTCGAAGCCGTCCTGGCGGGCTGCCCCGGGGTCGCCCAGGCGGCCGTCGTCGCCCGCGAGGACCGGCCCGGGGACAAGCGCCTCGTCGCCTACCTGGTGCCCGCGCCCGACGCCTTGCCGGAGACCGCCGAGCTGTCCGGCCGGCTGCGCCGCGAACTGCCCGACTTCATGGTCCCGGCCGCCTTCGTCACCGTGGACGCGCTGCCGCTGACCGCCAACGGCAAGCTGGACCGGGCCGCCCTGCCGGCCCCGGACTACGGAGCGTCGGGCGTGGGACGCGGGCCCCGGACCCCGCAGGAGCAGTTGCTGTGCGGGCTCTTCGCCGAAGTGCTGGGACGCGAGCACGTGGGCATCGACGACGGCTTCTTCGACCTCGGCGGACACTCGCTGCTGGCCGCCCGGCTGGCCGCACGCGTCCGCGAGACCCTGGGCCTGGAACTGGGGCTGCGGATGCTGTTCGAGGCGCCGACCGTCGCCGGGCTCACCGAACGCCTCGCCATGGACAACCCGGACGACGCGCTCGACGTCCTGCTTCCGCTGCGTTCGACCGGGACGGAGACACCGCTGTTCTGCGTCCACCCCGGCGGCGGCATCAGCTGGTCGTACAGCGGACTGCTCAACCACGTCGGCCCGCAGCACCCGGTCTACGCCATCCAGGCGCGCGGCCTCGGACGCCCCGAACCGCTGCCGGAGTCGTACGAGGACATGGCGGCCGACTACGCCGACCACATCCAGAAGATCCAGCCGCAGGGACCGTACCTGCTGCTCGGCTGGTCCGCGGGCGGACTGATCGCCCACGCACTCGCCTGCGAACTCCAGGCGCGCGGCGAACGGACCGCGCTCCTGGCCGTCCTCGACGCCTACCCGGTGAAGGACGTCCGCTTCGAGGACGAGCCCGTGCCCACCGTGCGGGACGTGCTCGTCGGCGTGCTCGACGTCGACCCCGCCGAGCTGGGCGACCGCGACATCACCTACGCGGAGGTCGCCGAGGTGCTGAACCGGCGCGGCAGCGCCCTCGCCGGGCTCGACGAGCGGCAGGTCGAGGTCATCGTGCAGATCATGATCAACAACGCGAAGCTGGCGGTCGACTTCGTCCCCGGCCGTTACGACGGGGACCTGCTGCTGTTCAACTCCACGATCGACCGGGGCCAGGACGACGCCGGACCGGACGTCTGGCGCCCGTACATCACGGGCCGGATCGAATCCCACGAGATCACCACCCGGCACGACCAGATGACCCGGGCCGGCTCGCTGGCCCAGATCGGACCGGTCCTGGCCGCCAGGATCGCCGAGGCCACCGGTGAGACCGGTGACATCACCCTTTCCCCTCAGGAGGACTGACCCATGACCAACCCCTTCGACGACCAGGACGGCACCTTCCTCGTCCTCGTCAACGACGAGAACCAGCACTCGCTCTGGCCGCAGTTCGCCGACGTCCCCGCCGGCTGGACCGTCGCCCACGGCCCCGACACCCACGCCGCCTGCCTGGAACACATCGAGCGGAACTGGACCGACATGCGGCCCAAGAGCCTCGCCGACGCCATGGACGCCCAGCGGTAACACGGCCGACATGACCTCCACCGAAACCCTGGCCGGGGCCCGCGGCACCGCGGGCCCCGCCCCGGTCCACGACCTCGGCGCCGCCCTGCTCACCCCCGAGGCCCGGCGCGACCCCTACCCGCTCTACGCCCGCATGCGGCGCGAGGACCCGGTCCACCGCAGCCCCCAGGGCGTCTGGTACCTCACCCGGTACGCCGACGTCGAGGCGGCACTGGGCGACCTGCGGCTGTCCAACGACCGGGACAGGATGACCCGGGCCTACAGCGCGCTCGGCGGCGACCTCAAGGAGTTCAGCCGGCTCACCGACCGACTCGGCCGGGTGATGAGCAACACCGACCCGCCGGACCACGCCCGGTTGCGCAAACTCGCCAACCGGGCGTTCACCGCCCGCCGCGTCGAGGCCCTGCGCGACCGCGTCGAGACCCTGGTGGACCGGCTCATCGACGCGGCGGTCGACGCCGGTCCGGAGATGGAGCTGATCGAGGCGGTCGCCTCCCCGCTGCCCATGTCCGTCGTCTGCGAACTCTTCGACATCCCCGAGGAGGACCGGCCGCGGGTCAGGGACTGGTTCCGCCGCTTCGGCCGGCTCAGCGAGGATCTGGCCAAGTCCGAGGCGGCGATCGACCAGTACGAGGACTACCTCTCCGGGCTCATCCGCCGGCGCCGGCGCGAACCCGGCGACGACCTGATCAGCGCCCTGGTCGCCACCCAGACGCACGACGACCGGCTCACCGACTCCGAACTGCTCTCCACCTGCTTCGTCCTCATCACCGCGGGCGACGAGACCACCACGCACCTCATCACCAACGGCGTGCTCGCCCTGCTGCGCCACCCGGACCAGCTGGCCCGGCTGCGCGAGGACCCCGGGCTCATGCGCGGCGCGGTCGAGGAGCTGGCCCGCTACGACACGGTGACCCAGGCGATCGTCAGGGTCGTCGCGCAGGACCTGGAGATCGGCGGACGGACCCTGCGCGAGGGCGAGTTGGTGTACCTCTTCCTCGGTGCCACCAACCGCGACCCCGAACGCTTCGAGGACCCCGACCGGCTCGACCTGACCCGCCCCGGCAACCGCCACCTCAGCTTCGGCCACGGCCCGCACTTCTGCCTCGGCGGTCCGCTGGCCCGGCTCCAGACGGAGGTGGCCGTCGGCACGCTGGTGCGCCGGCTGCCGGGGCTGCGGCCGGCCGACGGAGCCGAGCTGGACTGGCGGCCCAACCCGCTGCAGCGAAGGCTGAACGCCCTCCCGCTCACCTACTGACCACGAACGACGACGAAGGAGCAGCACCGACCATGGCCCGAGAATTCCAAGTCCGCAGGCAGCAGGACCTGCCCGTCGCACCACAGCAGGTCTGGGACGCGGTCGCCACCGCCGCCGGCAACCTCGGCTGGCTCTACCCGATGGAGATCGAACCGCGCGTCGGCGGAAAGGTCACCCGGGGCGACGCCACCGTCGTGAGCTGGGAGCCGCCGCACCACCTCGCGCTGCGGGCCACCCAGGACGGCGGGTTCTCCAACACGCTCAGCTACCGCGTCGAGCCGGCCGACGACGGCACGAGCCAGCTGCGGATGGGCATCCACTGGGTGCACACGGGTGTGGTGGACGATGCCTGGAACTGGGACGCCAAGACGGACGTCGCCGAGAAGTACGTCGACTTCCACCAGCACGCCCTGACGGAATACCTCCGCCACTTCGCCGGGCGACCCGCCGTGTACGTACGGGCCCACCGCCCCGGACCGACCGCCGACCCGGCCGACTTCGCCGCCCTGCGCCGCCGCCTCGGCCTGGCCGACGACGCGGCCGTCGGCGACCGGTTCGCACTCCTGGGCCCCGAGCCGGTGGAGGTGACCGTGGACTGGCTCAGTACCGACTTCGTCGGCCTGCGCGGCCCGGACGCGCTGTACCGGTTCTTCAACGGCAGCACCTGGAACGTACCGATCTGGCTCGGCCACCACCTCTTCGCCGAGGACGCGGACGAACAGCGGGCCACCGAGGCGTGGTCGGCGTGGCTCAACGAGTCCTCCCGGGAGCGCTGATGGAAACCTCCACGCAGACACTGCTGTTCGCCGCCGAACTCATCGAGGACAACGGCACCTACACCCTCGTCGTGGAGGACGTGAGCAAGGGCACCGTCCAGTCCACACCCGTCCCCAGGGCGATGGTCGACAAACTTCCGGTCTTCCTCGCGGCCCTCACCGCCAGACTCGGCCCGGTGCAGCCGCGCCGCGGCTGGTAGCCGCCCGCCCCCTCGGTGGACGCGCCCGCCCCCGGCGATCTAGCGTCGGGCGCGACAAGGACAGCGGCGCGCCGACGAGCGCGGCACAGGACGCACACGGGGAGATCATGACCAGCGACGACCACACGTCCACGCGGGACGCCGAAGTGCCCGTCACCTTCATCACCGGCGGTTCCAGCGGCATCGGCGCGGAGAGTGTACGCAGGCTCCTCGCCCTCGGACACCGGGTCGCCGCGACCGGGCGCAGCGCGGAGAAGCTGGCCGTGCTGGCCGAGGAGACGGACGCGGGTGAGCGGCTGCTGACCTTCGAGGGAGACGCGGGGGACTGGACGCACGTGTCGGCGGCGGTCGAGGAGACCGTGCGTACGTTCGGCCGGCTCGACCACGCCATCGCCAACGCGGGGTACTCGGCCGACGCCCACGTCGAGACCGGCGACCCGGAGAAGTGGCGCGGCATGGTCCTGACGAACGTGCTGGGGCCTGCCCTCCTGGTCCGGGCGGCGCTCCCGGCGCTCAAGGAGTCGCGGGGGCGGATCGTGCTCATCGGCAGCGTGGCCGGGTACAAGAACACGCCCGGCAACCTGTACTCGATGACCAAGTGGGCGGTGACCGGTCTCGCGGAGAACGTGCGCATGCTGACCACCGGGTACGGCGTCGGTACGACGCTGATCGCACCGGGCCGCGTCCTCACCCCGTTCTGGGACGAGCGTCCCGGCGGTGCGGCGGCGGCCGGTCCCATGATCTCCGCCGAGCAGCTGGTGGACACGCTCGTCTGGGCGATCTCGCAGCCGCG
Organism: Streptomyces sp. NPDC016469; assembly: GCF_040632905.1. Lineage (NCBI taxonomy): Bacteria > Bacillati > Actinomycetota > Actinomycetes > Kitasatosporales > Streptomycetaceae > Streptomyces > Streptomyces sp. NPDC016469. Next base: position 21,688 of record NZ_JBEYCQ010000051.1, on the reverse strand, counting down.
CGGCGTGGACGTGAACACGCTGGTGGTCCGGCCGATCGGCCAGGCCAACTGACGCGGCGGCCGTCAGCGGAACAGTGAGCGCCGGCGCTCGGCGGCCGCCTTGCCGGCGGGGGACAGGCACCACGTCCACCACGAGTCGAGCGCCCGCGCGGTCAGCGTCTCGCCCGGGATCACCGCGGGCCAGCGCACCACCCTCGCCTGCGCGGACACCTTGGCTCCGCCGCGTACCGGATCCACCACCAGGGCCGGCACCCCCATGCTCAGCGCCAGGACCATGCCGTGCAGGCGGTCCGTGACCATGAGGTCCAGCCGGCCGAGCAGGGCGAGGAACTGGTCGCCGGTCCGGCACAGCCGCCAGTCGCCGTGGGCCAGCCGGGTCTCCGCCGCGACCGGCGCGCAGTCCTTGGTGGGCAGCCAGCCGTACAGCGTCTCGGCGACCCGGTCGTGCTCGCGCCGCCGCGCGTACTCGCCCTGGCCATGTGTGAGGGCGACGCCCACCACGGGCTTGTCCGGCCGGGTGCGCGCGGAGAGCGCCAGGTCGGGCAGGAGGCCCTTGCCGTCGCGGTCGCGGGCCACGATCCGGTCGAACCCGCGCACCGCCGGGGATTCCCCGTCCACCACGCTCACCCCGACCGCGGTCCGCCGGCACGAGGCGTAGCGCTCGTGCAGCCGGGTGAGCTGGTCCCCGTGCACCGGACCGCAGACGAAGAGCACCTGCTCGTACCGGCCGGGGCGGGCGGCCTCCAGGGTCAGGGCGCCGGGGGCGAAGTGCGGGCTCCAGGCGGAGTCGTGCGGGACACCCAAACGGCCCAGCGCGTCGGACACCGCCCGCTCGGCGAGGAAGTCACCGGCGGTCACCTCACCGTCCGGGAAGCTGAACCACCCGGTGACCAGTACACGGCCCGTCGCACTGCGCGGACGCAGGAGCGGGTCGAGAACGCCGTCCAGGCTCCGCGCCATGGTCGCCTCCTGTTCCCGGATTCATTCCAACGGTAGTCCCGAAGGTGCGCGGATGGATTACTCCGGCAGGATCCATGGGGGGAGAAGCGATGGCTGAAAGGAGATGGGGCACGTGACGTCCTCAGAACCCGATCGGTTGCCCTGGCGGCACGCCCTGGTGACAGGCGGTGCCGGTTTTCTCGGCTCGCATTTGTGCGAACGCCTGCTGGCCGGGGGAGTGGTGGTCGACTGCGCCGACAACCTCGCCTCCGGATCACTGCGGAACATCGCACACCTGGAAGAGGACAAGTCGTTCCGGTTCTTTCCGCTGGACATCTCCGACGCTTCCTGCGCAAGGGAATTGAGCGGGCCCTACGACCTCGTGCTGCATTTCGCGTGCCCCGCCTCACCCGCCGACTATCTGAGAATGCCGCTGGAGACGCTGGACGTCGGCAGCCTGGGCACCCGCAACATGCTCGGCATCGCCGCCAGGGACGGGGCGCGCCTGCTGCTCGCCTCCACCTCCGAGGTCTACGGCGACCCGCTGGTACACCCGCAGCGCGAGGACTACTGGGGCAACGTGAACCCCGTGGGGCCGCGCAGCGTGTACGACGAATCGAAACGGTTCTCCGAGGCGCTGGTGACCGCGCACGCCGCCGCGAAGGGCACGAATGCCGGAATCGTGCGGCTGTTCAACACGTACGGTCCCCGCATGCGCGCCCACGACGGCCGTGCCGTGCCGACTTTCATCAGTCAGGCACTCGCCGGAGAACCGCTCACCGTCGCCGGGGACGGCAGCCAGACCAGGTCCCTGTGCTATGTGGACGACACCATCGACGGCGTACTGAGCGTCGCCGCGAGCCAGTCCGTGCGGCCGGTGAACATCGGCGGCAGCGACGAGACGACCGTACGGGAAATCGCCCGCCGGATCGTCAAACTGACCAGTTCCGCCAGCCGGATCGACTACATCGACCGGCCCGTGGACGACCCCGAGCGGCGGCGTCCCGACACCACCCTGGTGCGGGAGATGTTCGGCTGGGAACCCCGCGTCTCCTGGGAAGAGGGACTGGAACGCACCATCGCGTTCTTCGCCTCGCTCCCCGGTAGGCCGGACGATTCCCCCGCCGAAATCCCGGCCCGCGAATTCTGAAGGAGGCCGGCGCATGCGCGTGCTCGGCATCAACGCCCTTTTCCACGATCCTTCGGCCGCTCTGGTCATCGACGGGAAGACCGTCGCCGCGGCCGAGGAGGAACGCTTCAGCCGGCGCAAGCACGGCAAGCGGCCCGTACCGTTCTCCGCCTGGGAACTGCCCGAGCTCTCCGCCCGGTGGTGCCTGGAGAACGCCGGTCTGGACCCCGCCGACCTGGACGCGGTCGCCTACTCGTACGACCCCGAACTGGCGCGCCCCGCCGAGCGGATGGGCCTCCACGACCCCTGGGACGAGCTGCGCCAGACCTACGCCCGGCGCGCTCCCGAATTCCTCGCCGAGGCACTGCCCGGCCTCGACCCGGACAAGGTGCGCTTCGTCCCCCACCACGTCGCGCACGCCGCCTCCGCCGGGCTCGCCGCCCCACCGGGCGACCGCGCGGTCCTGGTCCTGGACGGGCGCGGCGAGTGCGCCTCCCAGCTCGCCGGGCACTACCAGGACGGCGCCCTGGAGATCCTCAGCACACAGCCGCTGCCCGAATCCCTCGGCCTGTTCTACGAGGAGCTGACCGACCACCTCGGATTCCTGCGCAGCAGCGACGAGTTCAAGGTGATGGCGCTCGCCTCCTACGGGAAGCCGGTGTTCGCCCAGCGGCTCGCCGAGTACGTCCACCACACCGAAGGCGGCGGTTTCCGCGCCTCCGGCGTCCCGTGGAGCGAGTTCGCACCGGCGCGCCGGCCTGGGGGCCCGTACACCGAGCAGCACGCGGACCTCGCGGCCAGCGCCCAGCGGTGCCTGGAGGAGACCGTCCTCCACCTGGCCTCCTGGCTCCACGAACGCACCGGTGCCACCCGCCTCGCGCTCGCCGGCGGCGTCGCCCTCAACTGCGTCGCCAACGCCCGCATCCACCGCGAGGGACCCTTCGACGAGGTCTGGGTCCAGCCGGCCGCCGGCGACGCCGGCACCTCGCTGGGCGCCGCCCTCCACGTCTCCGCCGAGCACGGCCCGGTCGCCCCGATGACCACCGCCGCGCTCGGCCGGGGCTGGAGCGACGACGCACTGCGCCGCATGCTCGAAACGGCGGCGCTGCCCTTCGAGGAGCCCGAGGACGTCGCCGCGGCCGTCGCCGAGGAGCTCGCGCAGGACGGCATCGTCGCCTGGTTCCAGGGGCGCAGCGAGTTCGGCCCCCGGGCGCTCGGCCACCGCTCCCTGCTCGCCCACCCCGGGCGCGCCGAGAACCTGGAACGGCTGAACGCGGTCAAGGGCCGCGAGGAGTTCCGCCCGGTGGCCCCCATGGTGCTGGCCGAACGGGCCGCCGAGCTCTTCGACGGACCGATGCCCAGCCCGTACATGCTCTTCGTGCACGAGGTCGCCGAGGAGTGGAAGCCCCGCATCCCCGCCGTCGTCCACGTGGACGGCACCGCGCGCATCCAGACCGTGGACACGGCCTCGGAACCGCTGGTCGCCCGGATGCTCACGGCGTTCGAGGAGCGCACAGGGCTCCCGGTCGTCGTCAACACCAGCCTCAACACCGCCGGCCGGCCCATGGTCGACCACCCGCGCGAGGCGCTGGAGTGCTTCGGCTCCGCCCCGGTCGACCTGCTGGCCATCGGGCCGTTCCTCGTCCGCCGTTCGAAGGCGTTCACATGACGGCCGGAGACGCGGAACAGCGCGTGACGACCGCCGCGCCGGACGGGGCCCGGGACGTGCCGGGCGCCGACCCCTACTCCGTGGTCGTCCCCACCATCGGCCGCCCCTGCCTCGGCGCCTGCCTGTCCGCCCTCGCCGAGGCAGCCGTCCCCCCGCCGCGCGCGATCTTCCTCGTGGACGACCGCCCCGTCCCGGACCCCCCGCTCGACCCCACCCCGGCCGGGGTGCTCGCGGACCGCGTCACGGTCCTCACCACGGGCGGCCGGGGCCCGGCGGCGGCCCGCAACGCCGGGCTGCGCCAGGTCGCCACGCCGTGGGTGGTCTTCCTGGACGACGACGTCCAGGTGCGCCCCGGCTGGGGAGCGCTGCTCGCCCACGACCTCGGACAGGCCGGACCCGGCATGGCCGGGGTGCAGGGCCGGCTGATGGTCCCGCTGCCCGACGACCGCAGGCCCACCGACTGGGAGCGCTGCACGGCCGGCCTGGAGGACGCCGCCTGGGCCACCGCCGACATGGCCTACCGCACGGAGACCGTGCGCCGGGCCGGCGGGTTCGACGAGCGCTTCCCGCGCGCCTTCCGGGAGGACGCCGACCTCGCCCTGCGCCTGATGAGCGGCGGCTGGACGCTGGCCCGGGGCACCCGCTCCACCGTGCACCCCGTCCGCCCCGCCGACCGCTGGGTCTCCGTGCGCACCCAGCGCGGCAACGCGGACGACGCCCTGATGAACCGCCTCCACGGACCGGACTGGTGGACCAGGGCCGACGCCCCCCGGGGCCGGCTGCCCGGCCACTTCGCGGTCACCGCCGCCGGACTGGCCGCCGCCGCGCTGGCCCTGTCCGGGCGGCGCCGGGCGGCGGCGGTCGCGGGCGCGCTGTGGGCCGCCGGGACCGCCGAGTTCGCCTGGGCCCGCATCGCGCCGGGGCCCCGGACCGGCGCCGAGGTCGCCACCATGCTCTCCACCAGCGTGGTCATCCCGCCCCTGGCCGTACTGCACCGGGGCCTGGGCGGCATACGCCACCGCCGGGCCGCCGCCTGGGGAGGCGCCGGATGAGCTCCCAGCCCTGCCGCACCGCCCCGCGCACCCGGCCGGCCGCCGTGCTCTTCGACCGGGACGGCACCCTCGTCCACGACGTCCCCTACAACGGCGACCCGGACCTGGTCAGGCCGGTGACCGGGGCCGCCGACGCCGTACGGCTGCTGCGCGAGGCCCGCATACCCACCGGCGTCGTCAGCAACCAGTCCGGCATCGGACGCGGACTGCTCACCCACCAGGACGTCCGCCGGGTCAACGCCCGCGTGGACGAGCTGACCGGCCCCTTCGACGTCTGGGCCTACTGCCCGCACCGCCCCGACGAGGGCTGCCCCTGCCGCAAGCCCCTGCCCGGCCTGGTCGTCGAGGCCGCCGGGCGGCTCGGCGTCCGCCCCGGCGACTGCGCCGTCATCGGCGACATCGCGGCGGACGTGCTCGCCGCCCGGGCCGCCGGTGCCGAAGGCATTCTCGTACCCAACGCCCGGACGAGGCCCGAGGAGACCCGGGCGGAGGCGGACCCCGCGCCCGACCTCCTCACCGCCGTCCGCCGCCTGCTCGCCCGCCCGCACCCCGCCGGGACGGCCGCCCGCGTGAAGGGGCGGACCACATGAGGGCGCTCGTCGTACGACTCGACAGCTTCGGTGACGTGCTGCTCGCAGGGCCCGCCGTCCGCGCGGTCGCCGCACGCGCCACGCACGTCACCATGGTCTGCGGGCCGCTGGGCGAACCCGCCGCGCGGCTGCTCCCCGGCGTGGACGAGGTCATCGTCTGGCAGGCGCCCTGGGAGGGCACCGACCCGCCGACCGTGGACGAGGCGGACGTCCCCGGCCTCCTCACCACCTTGCGCAGGGGTGCGTACGACACCGCACTCGTGCTGACGTCGTTCCACCAGAGCCCGCTGCCGGCGGCACTGCTGCTGCGCATGGCCGGGGTGGCCCGGATCGGCGCCGACAGCGTCGACCATCCCGGCCGGCTGCTCGACGTACGCCACCGGCGGCTCCCCGGCCGGCACGAGGCCGAGGCCGCCCTCGACCTCGCCGTCGCCATGGGGTTCGCCCTCCCCGCCGGCGACAACGGCCGGCTGCGCGTCCTGCCGCCGCCCGACACCGCCGCGCTCACCGGCAACGGCCCCTACGTCGTCGTCCACCCCGGCGCCAGCGCCCCCGCCAGGGCCTGGGACTCCGGCAGGCACGCCGAGGCCGTCCAGGAGCTGGCCGACGCCGGACACCGCGTCGTCGTCACCGGCGGACCGGCCGAGGCCGCCCTCACCCGGCTCGTCAGCGGCGACGTGGCCGTGGACCTCGGGGGGCGTACCAGCCCCCGGACCCTCGCCGGGGTGCTGCGCCACGCCGACGCCGTGGTCAGCGGCAACACCGGACCCGCCCACCTCGCCGCCGCCGTGGGCACCCCGGTCGTCTCGCTCTTCGCGCCCGTCGTGCCGGCGTCGCGCTGGGCGCCCTTCGGCGTGCCCTTCGTGCTCCTCGGCGACCAGCGCGCCCCCTGCGCCGACACCAGGGCCGTGCACTGCCCGGAGCCGGGCCACCCCTGCCTCAACGGCGTCACCGCGCACGACGTGGTGAGCGCGGTGCACAAGCTCCGGAAGGAGAGAGCGTGAACATCCTCATCTGGCACGTCCACGGTTCGTGGCTGACCTCCTTCGTCCAGGGCCCGCACACCTACCTGGTGCCGGTCACCCCCGACCGGGGGCCCGACGGCCTCGGCCGCGCCCGTACCTGGGACTGGCCCGCCTCCGTCCAGGAGCGCACCCCCGCCGAACTCCGCGACGCCGGCATCGACCTCGTCGTCCTGCAACGCCCGCACGAGATCGCGCTCACCCACGAGTGGACCGGCAGACGCCCCGGCCGGGACGTGCCCGCCGTGTACGTCGAGCACAACAGCCCGCACGAGACACCCGTGGACACCCGGCACACGCTCGCCGACCGGTCCGACATCCCCGTCGTGCACGTCACCCACTTCAACCGCCTGATGTGGGACAACGGCCGCGCCCCCACCAGCGTCATCGAACACGGCATCATCGACCCCGGGCCCCAGTGGACGGGCACCGAGCCCCGGGCCGCCGTGGTCGTCAACGAGCCCGTGCGGCGCGCCCGTACCACCGGCACCGACCTGCTGCCCGCCTTCGCCGCCACCGTCCCGCTGGACGTTTTCGGCATGCGTACGCAGGGGCTGGCGGACCACCTCGGCCTCACCGGGGCGCAGTGCCGCACCTTCGACCTCCCGCAGGACGAACTCCACCGGGCCATGGCCCACCGCCGGGTCTATCTGCACCCGGTGCGGTGGACCTCGCTCGGGCTCTCCCTGCTGGAGGCCATGTTCCTCGGCATGCCCGTGGTCGCACTCGGCACCACGGAAGTGCGCGAAGCGGTGCCGCCCGGCGCCGGAGTCGTCTCCAACCGGCCCGAGGTCCTCACCGACGCCCTGCGCCACTTCGCCGCCGACCACGCCCACGCCGAGCACAGCGGCCGCCTGGCACGGGAAGCGGCCCGGGCCAGGTACGGGGTCCAGCGCTTCCTGGAAGACTGGGACCGACTCATGAAAGAGGTCACGCGATGACGCAGCCCATGCCGCGACCCGCCCGGATCGCCCTGGTGTCCGAGCACGCCAGCCCGCTCGCCGAACTCGGCGGCCCCGACGCCGGCGGACAGAACGTGTACGTGGCCCAGCTCGCCGGATGCCTGGCCCGCAGGGGGCACGACGTCACCGTCTACACCCGCCGCGACCGGCCCGACAAACCGACCCTGGTGCGGACCGAATCGGGCGTGAAGGTCGTCCACGTACCGGCCGGCCCGCCGACGGCCGTGCCCAAGGACGACCTGCTCGCCTGGATGCCGGACTTCGGCGCCTACCTGGCCAGGCTCTGGCGGCTCAACCGCCCCGACGTCGTCCACGCCCACTTCTGGATGTCGGGCCTGGCCGCCCTCGCCGGGGCCCGCGAGGGCGGGGTCCCCGTCGTGCAGACCTACCACGCCCTCGGCACGGTGAAGAAGCGTCACCAGGGCAGCGAGGACACCAGCCCGCCCGAGCGCGTCGACATCGAGACCCGGATCGGCCGCGAGGCCCACCGGATCATCGCGACCTGCGCGGACGAGCTCAACGAGCTGACCGCCATGGGCATCCCGCGCTCCCGGATCAGCGTCGTGCCCTGCGGCGTCGACACCGAGCACTTCGCCCCGGTGCCCCTTGCCGACCGGCCGCCCGGCGCCCCGCACCGGCTGCTCTCCGTCGGCCGGCTCGTCCCCCGCAAGGGCTTCGACCGCGCCATCAAGGCCCTCGCCGGCGTCCCCGACGCCGAACTGCTCATCGCGGGCGGGCCCGACGCCCCGCTCCTGTTCGCCGACCCGGAGGCCGAACGGCTGCGCAAGGTCGCCGCGGAGTACGGGGTCGCCGAGCGGGTCCGGCTGCTCGGCTGCGTACCGCAGGGCCTGATGCCCCATCTCATGTCCAGCGCGGACCTGCTGCTGTCCCTGCCCCGCTACGAACCGTTCGGCATCGTGCCCATCGAGGCGATGGCCTGCGGCACTCCCGTGGTGGCCACCGCCGTCGGGGGGCAGCTGGACACCGTCATGGACGGCGTGACCGGCACGCTCGTGCCGTCCGCCGACGACGAGGGCCACGACCTCGCCGCCACCGTCCGCGACCTGCTCGCCGACCCCGCCCGGCGCGCCCGCTACGGAGCGGCCGGCCGCACCCACGCGCTCGCCCGGTTCACCTGGGACGAGGTGACCGACGGAGTCTCCCGCGTCTACGCCGAACTCGTCCGGACCCCCCAGCCCTCGGAGGTGGCACGATGAAGCTGATCGCCCCCGGCCAGCACTGCGACGACCTCGCCCGCGCCCTCCCCGCCTTCCGCCGCGCCGCCGGCGTCACCGAACGCTGGGGCAAGACCCTGGCCCGCGTCCTGTCCGACGGCGGCCGGCTCCTCGTCGCCGGCAACGGGGGCAGCGCCGCCCAGGCCCAGCACCTCACCGCCGAACTCGTCGGCCGCTACCGCGACGACCGCCCCGCCTACTCGGCGATCGCGCTGCACGCCGACACCTCCTCGACCACCGCCATCGCCAACGACTACGGCGTCCACGAGGTGTTCGCCCGGCAGACCTGCGCCCACGGCCGCCGCGGCGACATCCTCATGCTCCTGTCCACCAGCGGCGCCAGCGCCAACCTGCTGGAGGCCGCCCAGGAGGCCATGCGCATCGGCATGCCCGTCTGGTCCCTCACCGGGCCCGGACCCAACCCGCTCTCCGCGACGAGCGACGAGTCGCTGTGCGTCGAGGCCGCCGGATCGGCCACCGTGCAGGAACTCCACCTCGTCGCCGTCCACATGATCTGCGAGAGCTTCGACCGCGAGATCGCCGCCCGCACCGCCGCCCGCCCGGTGACGGGCGCCCCCGCCGAGGAGGACGCCTCGTGAAGGGCCCCGCACCCCTCGTCGTCGTCGGCGACTCGCTGCTCGACCAGGACGTCTCGGGCCGCGCCGAACGGCTCGCCCCCGACGCCCCCGTCCCCGTCGTCGCGGGCGCCGAACACCGCACCCGGCCCGGCGGCGCCGCCCTGGCGGCCTGCCTCGCCGCCGCCGACGGGCGGGAGATCACCTTCGTCACCGCTCTCGGCGACGACGAGGCGTCCCACACGGTCCGGGACCTGCTGAGGGACCGGGTCCGCCTGGTGGAGGTCCCGCTCGACGGGCCCCTGTCGCAGAAGACCCGGCTCATGGCAGACGGGCGGCCCCTGCTGCGCCTGGACGAGGGGGACGGGCGCGCCGCCGGCCCGTCGGCCGGAGCCGAACGGGCGCTCGCGGACGCCGGGGCGGTGCTCGTCGCCGACTACGGGCGGGGCACCGCCGACGCCCTGCGCAAGACACTGACCGCACGGGCCGCCCGTATCCCCGTCGTCTGGGACCCGCACCCGGCCGGCGGCCCGCCCGTCCCCGGCACCCGGCTGGCCACCCCCGCCGCCTCCGAGGCGCGCCACTTCGCCGGGAATCCGGGGCCCGCCGCCCCCGCGCGCCCCGAGGACCACCGCGATGTCCTGCGCCAGGCGTCGGCGGACGCCCGGACCCTGCTGGAGCAGTGGGGGGTCACCTCGGTCGCGGTGACCCTCGGCGAGCACGGCGCCCTGCTGTCGCGGGGCGGCCCCCCGCTCCTGGTGCCCGCACCCTGGCGGGCGAGCGGCGACTGCTGCGGCGCCGGGGACAGCTTCGCCGTCGCGGTGGCCGGCCGCCTCGCGGACGGCGACCTGGTCGAACTCGCCGTCCGCGAGGCCGTCGAGGCCGCCGCCCGCTTCGTGTCCGCCGGGGGCGCCCACGCGGTGCTCCGGGACGCGGGGCCCGCCGAGGCGGCCGGCAGGCCCGGCGACGCCCACGCACTCGTGCGGCGCGTCCGCGAGCGGGGCGGTACCGTCGTCGCGGCCGGCGGCTGCTTCGACCTGCTGCACGCCGGACATGTCGAACTCCTCCAGGCCGCCCGCCGGGCCGGCGACTGCCTCGTCGTCTGCGTCAACTCCGACGCCTCCGTCCGGCGCCGCAAGGGCGGCGGCCGGCCCGTGGTGCCGGCCGAGGACCGGACCCGCGTCCTGCTGGCACTCGACTGCGTGGACGCCGTCGCCGTCTTCGACGAGGACACCCCCGAACGCCTCCTGGACGAACTGCGCCCGGACATCTGGGCCAAGGGCGGCGACTACGCCCTCACCGACCTGCCCGAGACCGCCCTCGTGGAGAGCTGGGGCGGCCAGGTGGTGCTCCTGCCCTACCTCGACGGACGCTCCAGCACCCGCCTGGTCGAGCGGGCCGCCGGCCGCCCCGGCGCCCCCACCCGACGGTGAGCCCGGTGGCCGAGACCCGCCCGGCCGTTCTCGTCCTGCGCGCCCTCGGCCTCGGCGACCTGCTGGCGGCGGTGCCGGCGCTGCGGGGCGTACGACGCGCCTTCCCGGAGTACGAGACGGTGCTCGCCGCCCCGGGCAGCCTGGCGGCGGCCGTCCGCGCGACCGGAACCGTGGACGTCCATTTCGCCACGCCCGAGAACGGCCGCCAAGTCCCCTCCCTGGACCACTGGCCGGGCCCGCCGCCCGCCGTCGCCATCGACCTGCACGGCAACGGCCCCCTCAGCCACGACGCCCTCGCCGCGCTCGGACCCGGCCGGACGCTCTCCTTCGCCCGCCCCGAAGCGGACCACCCCGACCCGCCCCGCTGGCGGCGCGACGAGCACGAGCGGCTGCGCTGGTGCCGGTTCCTGACCGGGTACGGCATCCCCGCCGACCCCGCCGACGTCCGCGTCCCGCCGCCCGCCGCGCCCTCCCCGGCACCGCGCGCCGTCGTCGTCCACCCGGGCGCCGACGCCCCGGCCCGCCGCTGGCCCGCCGAGCGGTACGCGGCCGTCGCGGCGGCGATCCGGGACGCCGGACACCGCGTCGTCGTCAGCGGCGGCCCGGGCGAGGAGGAGCTGTGCGCCGAGGTCGCCGGACGCGCCGCACTCCACCCCGCCGACGTGCTCGCGGGCACCCTCTCCTTCGACGGCCTCTCCGCGCTCGTCGCCCGCGCCGCCCTCCTCATCAGCGGCGACACCGGACCGGCCCACCTCGCCTTCGCACACGGCACCCGGTCCGTGACCCTGTTCGGCCCGGTCGCGCCCTCGCTCTGGGGCCCGCCACCGGACCGCCGGCACACCGCGCTCTGGCACCCGGGCCCGCCCGGCGACCCGCACGCCGCCACCCCGGACCCGTTGCTCCTGCGTATCACCGCCGACGAGGTGCTGGGCAGCGCCCTGGCCGCCCTGCACCGGGGCGGGGCTGCGAAGGAGGCGGCCGGGCATGGCTGAGCGCGCCGGCGAACCAGCCGCGGGGGAGGGCCGGACCACCGTCGCGATCATCACGCGCAACCGCCGCGAGAGCCTGCTCAGAACCCTGGACCGGCTGGCCGCCCTGCCCGAGAGACCGCCCGTCCTCGTGGTCGACAACGGATCGACGGACGGCACCGGCGAAGCGGTGCGCCACCACCCCGGCGGGGCGCGGCTGCTCTCCCCGGGCCGCAACACCGGCGCCCTCGGCCGCAACCTCGCCGCCCGCCGGGCCACCACGCCCTACGTGGCCTTCAGCGACGACGACTCCTGGTGGGCGCCGGGCGCCCTCAAGACCGCGGAAGCCCTCTTCGACACATACCCGAAGCTGGGCCTGCTGGCCTCCCGCACCCTGGTGCACCCCACGGGCGAACCGGACCCGCTCAACCGGGTCCTCGCGGCCTCGCCGCTCCCCGGCCGCGCGGATCTGCCCGGAACCCCGGTGCTCGGCTTCCTCGGATGCGCGGCCGTGGTCCGCCGTTCCGCCTTCCTCGACGCGGGCGGCTACCACGGCCTCCTCTTCTTCGGCGCGGAGGAGACCCTGCTCGCCTACGACCTCACGGCCGCGGGCTGGGGCGTCGTCTACGAACCCACCCTGGTCGCCCACCACGGACCCGACCCGGGGGAGCGCCCCGGTCGCACCGTCGCCGTCCTCCGCAATTCGCTCCTCACGGCCTGGCTGAGACGGCCCCTCACGGTCGCCCTGCGCGAGACCGCCCGGCTGACCGGCGCCTGGGCCCGCGGCCGGCCCGGCGCCGGACCTGCCCTGCGACAGGTCGTGGCACGGCTCCCCGCGGCCCTGCGCCGGCGCAGAGAGCTGCCGCCCTGGGTCGAGAGCCAGATCCAGCTCCTGGAGAGCGCCCCGCCGAACGGAGACGACCGATGAGCCCCGGCGCCCCGCCCGTCCCCGACCCCCGCGTCACGGTGGTGATCATCACCCGCGACCGCCGCGCCGAGCTGCTGCGCACCCTGCGTCTGCTGAGCCGGCTCCCGGAGCGGCCGGCCGTCGTCGTCACGGACAACGCCTCACAGGACGGCACGGCCGAGGCCGTCGCGCGGGACTTCCCGGACGTGCGGCTGCTCACCCCCGGCCGGAACCTGGGCGCCGTCGGCCGGAACCTCGCCGTCCGCCAGGTCCGTACGCCGTATGTGGCCTTCTGCGACGACGACACCTGGTGGGACCCGGGCGCCTTGCGGATCGCGGCCGACCGGCTCGACGCCCACGAGCGCCTGGCGGCCGTCACCGCGCGGATCGTCGTCGAGCCCGCGGGCGAGGACGATCCCGTGGTCGCCGAGCTGCGCGACTCACCGCTCACCGGCCCGTCCTGGCTCCCCGGCCCCGCGATCGGCTCGTTCCTGGCGGCGGCGACCGTGATGCGCACCGAGGCGTTCCGCGAGGCGGGCGGCTTCCACCCGGGGCTCTGGCTCGGCGGCGAGGAGGAGCTGATGGCCACCGACCTGATGCGGGCCGGGTGGTGGCTCGCGTACGTCCCCGAGATGGTCATCCACCACGCGGCGTCCACCGTCCGCGACAGCACCGCCCGGCGCGTGCTCGGACTGCGCAACACGCTCTGGTTCACCTGGCTGCGCCGCCCGGCCGGCTCCGCGCTGCGCCGCACCCTCCACCTGCTGGCCACCGTTCCCAGGGACCGGGCCTCGCTGCGCGCCTTCGCCCACGCCGGACGCGGCCTGCCCTGGGTGCTGCGCCAGCGCCGCCCCGTACCACCGGACATCGAACGGCGCCTCGCCGCGCTGGAACGGGCCCAGCGGCAGGGGACCGCGCGGCGCTACGTCGGCTGACCGGCCGCCTCCTGGAGCGCCTGCCTGCGTACCTCCTCGCAGCACTGGGCGATCAGCCGGGAGACGTGCATCTGCGAGATGCCGAGCGTCTCGGCGATCCGGTCCTGCGTCATGTCGCGGAAGAACCGCAGGTAGAGGATGGTGCGCTCGCGCTCCGGCAGACTGCGCAGCCCCGGCTTCACGGCCTCGCGGTCGACCGCGACGTCCAGGGCGTGGTCGCACAGGCCCAGCGTGTCGGCGAGGCAGGACCCGTCCTTCGCCCGGGGCATCTCGGCGTCCAGCGACAGCGTGCGGTAGCTGTCCAGGGCCTCCAGACCGGCCCGGACGTCCTCGGTGCAGAGCCCGGTCACGGCCGCGATCTCCGCCTCGGTCGGCAGCCGCCCGCCCAGCGTCTGACCGAGGTCGCGGCGGGCCACCCGGACCTGGTTGCGCAGGTCCTGGACCCGGCGCGGCACATGGACGTCCCAGGTGTGGTCGCGGAAGTGGCGCTTGAGCTCGCCGACGACCGTGGGGATGGCGTACGTCTCGAACGCCTTGCCGCGCCCCGGGTCGTACCGGTCCACCGCCTTGACGAGGCCGATCGCCGCCACCTGGCGCAGATCGTCCAGGGGCTCACCGCGGTCGCGGAAGCGCGAGGCGAGCCGGTGGGCCATGGGGAGCCAGGCGCAGACGGTCGCTCGGCGCAGTTCGTCCTTCTCGGGGCCGTCGGGCAGGGTCCGCAGACGGTGGAACGCCGCTGTTTCCGGCGGTACGTCCCGGTGTCGGGCGGGGGCAGTCTGTCGGGCACCTGCCATGGTGTTCACTCCTCGGCGTCGCCTGTCAGGACCGCCGTGGGAGCCTCCGCCGGACAGGTGGCACCCGGAGCGGAGCTCCCACGGGCGCGCCTCTTGTCCGAAGCACCCCTGGCCCATTCCCGTACAAAGCCCCTTCAAACATGCACAGGCCGCACACCGGGCCCACGGTCCCCGGCTCAGGCGACCGGGGTCAGCGCGGGTACGGACACCGGGGCCGGCACCGGCTCCTGGGGCAGGACGGGCCGGTCCGAGACGGCCGCCTTCCGGGCCACCGCGCGGGCGCGCAGCCCACCGGCCGCGATGGCGCCGGCGATCAGCAGTCCGCCGGCGACCAGCGTGCCCCGGGCGCCCGCGAATTCGACCAGCAGCCCGAGCAGGGGCGGGCCCGCCAGTTGCCATCCGGTGCTCGCGCTGCGCCAGACGCCGAGGACGCGGCCGCGCATCTCGGGTTCGGGCTCGGTCTGCAGCACGGTCGACCCGGCCGTGTCGGACACGGACTCCACCACGGCCATGGGGATGACCAGCGCGATGAGCACCATGAGCCCGGGGGCGAGGCCCGCCGCGACCTGGAGGAGCCCGCCGCACGCGGCGAGGACGCCCACCAGGCGCACGGTCGGGTTGCGCAGCCGCCCGGCGACCACGGCGCCCAGGATGCCGCCGACGGCCAGCACGGTGGAGACCGTGCCGAAGTCGCTCTCGTCGGCGCTGAGCGGGCCGATGACCAGCACGGCGAGCGTCAGCTGGTAGTTCCGGCCGAAGACCGAGCTGACCGCGGTGATCCCGGCCAGGGCGACCAGCCCGGGCTTCCCGAGGAAGTAGGCCACCCCGGCCCGGGCGTCCCCGCCGGGCGCCCGTTTCGCCGGTGCGGGGCGCTTCTCGGGGGACGGCCGCCGGATCGCGGCCGCCTCCCCGGCGGGCCGCAGGAAGGGGATCACCGCGGTGACGCAGAGGAAGGAAATGCCGTTGACCACGTACGCCGACCCGGTGCCGAGCGTCCCTACGGCCACCGCCGCCAGCGCGGTCCCGGCGAGCC
Source organism: Streptomyces sp. NPDC016469 (assembly GCF_040632905.1). Lineage (NCBI taxonomy): Bacteria > Bacillati > Actinomycetota > Actinomycetes > Kitasatosporales > Streptomycetaceae > Streptomyces > Streptomyces sp. NPDC016469. The sequence continues at coordinate 6,445 of NZ_JBEYCQ010000051.1, read as the reverse complement.
GCCCGGCGCTGTGCACCATCGATCCGAGCGCGATGGCCGAGGGCACGTCCGTCCGGGGCACGAGGTCGTTGCCGAGGAGCGAGGTCGCGGGCCCGTCGATGGTGTTCACGATGCCGGTGATCGCCGCGAGGACGAGCAGCACGGGCATGTTCAGCAGCCCGGCCCCGATCAGGGCGGCCGTCGAGAACGCGATCACGGCGAGCACCGCCTGACTGACCGCGGCGGTCACCTTGAGCGGCCAGCGGTCCACCACGGCACCGCCGAAGACGCCGAGGAGCAGTCCCGGTCCGGCCTGGACGGCGAGGGACAGGCCCGTCGCCGCCGCCGAACCGGTGATCTGGAGCACCAGCAGGTTCTGCACGGTGAGCTGCATCCACGCCCCGGTGTTCGACACCAGGTTGGCGGCGGACCACCAGCGCATGCTGGGAACGGCCAGGCATCGCCAGGGGCTGCTGTCGAGGCGGCGCGTCTTCCGGGCGGACTCGGGAACGGAGGCGGCAGGAGGCACGGGGGAGCACTTTTCCGACGGGGGCGGTGGAGCAGCACGCGTCGGATTACGGAACGGTGTCGCGGTAATGCCTCGGCTGCGAAGGGCGGACGGACGGCTGCCCGTCGGCCGTTAAATCTTCACAGACATCCCGCCGAGGCAGCATCCGGGGACCTCGGCCCAGGCCCTCGCGGCATGGCTCGACGCCCGCAAAGCCCAGTCACCGCAAGCGATTTCGCACCCTCGTGTGCTTGCTCACACGCAGCCCCGCACAGCCCCGTCAGCGGTCCGAGACCGTGAAGAGCGCGCCCTCCGGATCGCGGAGCACGAACGCGGTCCCCGGCACACCCTCCACCGGTGCCGCTTCGCCCCCGGCTGCCACCGCGGCCTCCGCCGTCCGTGTGCTGTCGGGCACCAGGAAGTCCACGATCCAGCGGGTCCGCACCCGGGGGTCCGGAGCGTGCTCCACCCCTCCGCCACGCAGCGTCACGACGATGTGGCCGCCCGCCCGTACGAGGACGCGATCCCCCGCGTACTCGACGGCGCACCGGCTGTGCGGCCTCGCCCAGCCGAAGACCTCCGCGTAGAAGATGGCCGCCTCGAAGGCGTGGCGCGACTGGAGATCCACCCTGGCCGGGGCGCGCGGTCCGTCGGCCCACACGGGTGCCGGGCCCTCCCAGAAGCCGAAGACGGCCCCCTCCCGGTCGGCGGCGATCGCCGCCCGCCCCTCACCCAGCGGCAGCGGGCCCACGGCCAGCGTGGCGCCTCGCTCCCGGATGCGGTCGGCCGTACCGTCCGCGCCCGGCACGGCGAAGTACGGAATCCAGGCCGGGGGCGGGCCGCCGGTACCGGGGCAGTCCCCGATGCCGGCGACCGCCCTGCCGTGCGCACGCGCCAGTACGAAGTCGTCGCCCAGGCTGCTGTCGTGGAACTCCCAGCCCATCACCCGGCCGTAGAAGGCCCGCGCGGCCCGCAGATCGTGGGTCGTGAGACTCACCCAGCAGGGCGCGCCCGCGACGGGTGTCTTCCAGTCGAGACTCGGCATGCGGCGCTCCTTCGCCGGGGGCCCTCTAGAACGATGCGCCCGCGTCCCGGCCCGCGCACGCGCTCACCCCTGCGCCCGCACCCGATTCCGCACCGGGCCGGCCGCCGGGGGAGCCGGTCAGCTCGTCAGGACCTGCGGCGAGACGACCTTGATCATCGCGTTCGTCCAGCGCTGCTGGCGCAGGGTCTGCGGGTGACAGCGCTCGGTCAGGTCGAGCAGTTCCTGATCGCGGGCGGCCTGGGCCGTCTGGGCCAGCAGCTCCCAGTCCACGGAGACGGCCGCCGCCTTCAGATAGGTGTCGCGGAGATCCCGCAGGAGCAGCAGACCGGTCTCGGGACGCCGTCCGACGAGTTCGCCGCCCTTCTCCCGCAGCCAGGCCGCGGCCGGGGACTCCTCCTTCGGCTCGGGGGAGAGGTCGACACCGTGATCGACGGCCGCCTCCGCCAGCTCCCGTACGTGCTGCCGGGACCAGGCGGCCAGGTCGCGGGCCACATGGTGCACCTCGTGGTCGGTGGCATGCGTGCTGGAGAGCCGCATCAGCCGCACCGCGAGCGCGTTCTCCCCGTGGTGCACCTCTTTGAGGACCAGGTCCAGCTTCATCGGATCTCCTCCCGGTACGCGTGCGACTCCTCGTCCGCCCCGCCCGCGCCGCCGCCCGTGGTCGCGGGCACGGCCGCGCCGGGGACCGGAGCCGACGCCGTGGTGGTGGGTGCCGGGGCGGGGGAGCCGGTGGGCCCGAGCCGGCGCAGCCGGGCGGCGGCGGTCTTGAACAGCGGCTGCTTGGAGACCGGGTCCCACTCGGTGGGCGTCAGCTCGTTGCCGGCGCGCCCGTCGCCCTTCGGCTCGAACCCGCCGTCGGTGTCCCAGTAGCCGTAGTGGAACGGCAGGAACAGCACCCCGTCCCGGATGCCGCTGACGCGCGCCGCCGCCCGGACCGAGCCGCGTGGCGTCGCGACCTCCACCCGATCGCCCTCCTCGATGCCGTACGAGGCCGCGTCACCGGCGGAGACCTCCACCCACACCTCCGGGGCGGCGGCCTGGAGCTGGGGGGCCCGCGCGGTCCTGGTCCGGGTGTGGAAGTGGTAGAGCGTCCGCCCGGTGATCAGCGAGAACGGGTACTCCTCGCCGGGCGGCTCGTGGGGCGGCAGATACTCGGCCGCCTTGATGACCGCCTTCGCCGACGGGTTCATCGCCCGGTATTCGGTCTCCTCCAGAGGCGCCCCGGTCACCAGATCACGCCCGTAGCTCTCGCAGTAGTCCGGGTCGCTCCAGAACGCGCCGTCCGCGTACAGCCGCTCCGTACCGTACGGACGCCGCTCGTCGCACGGCCACTGGATGCCGCTCCCGCCGCGCAGCTTCGCGTACGTGATGCCCGTGTAGTCGCACGGACGGCCCCGGCTGCACTTCTTCCAGCCCTCGAACGCCGCCTCCGGGTCGCTCCACGGGACCAGCGGGCCGCCGTCCTTGTCCCGCAGACCGAGCCTGCGCGCGAAGTCGCAGAAGATGTCCAGGTCCGGCCTGGCCTGCCCCGGCGGCTCGACGGCCTTCTCCGACAGGTGCACCGTACGGTCCGCGTTGGTGAAGGTGCCCGTCTTCTCGCCCCAGACCGCCGCCGGCAGCACCACGTCCGCGAGCTGCGCCGTCTCCGTCAGGAAGGCGTCCTGGACGACGAGGAACAGCCGCTCCTGGGCGAGCACCGAGCGGATGCGCCGCAGCTCCGGCAGTGACACCGCCGGGTTGGTGCCGCTGACCCACAGCATCCGGATGGAGCCCTCCTCCACGTACCGGAACATCTGCATCGCGTGCGTGGGCGGGCCGTAGTGCGGCACCCGGAGCGGGTCCAGGTTCCACAGGCGGGTGAGCTCGGCCATGTGGGCGTCGTTCTCCCAGTTGCGGAACCCCGGCATGTCGCCGTTGGCACCGCACTCGCGGGTGTTCTGCGCCGTCGGCTGGCCGTTCATCTGGAGGATCCCGCAGCCCGGTTTGCCGAGCATGCCCCGCACCAGGTGCAGGTTGTTGACCTGGACCGAGGCCGCGGTGGCCTGGTGGGACTGGTAAAAGCCCTGAAGCACCGTCGACAGCAGCCGCTCGGCCGTGCCCAGCAGGCGGGCGGCCTCCCGGATCCGCTCGGCCGGGACTCCGCAGACGTCCGCCACACGCTCGGGCGTGTAGGCGTCCAGCCGCTTCCTCAGCTCGTCGAAGCCGACGACGTTGCGGTCCAGGTAACCCTGGTCGGTCCAGCCGTTCTCCACGATCTCCCGCAGCAGGCCGTTCATCAGGGCGACGTTCGTCCCGGGCTTCGGCGCCAGGTGTACGGTCGCGGCCCTCGCCACCGGGGTGGGGCGCGGGTCGACGCAGACGACGGACGGCGGGTTCGGCCCGGCCAGCCGGTCCAGCACACGCGCCCACAGCACGGTCTGCGTCTCCGCCATGTTGTGCCCGAACAGCGCGATCGTGTCCGCGTGGTCGATGTCCGTGTACGAGCCGGGCTGCCCGTCGCTGCCGAACGACTCCTTCAGGGCCTCGGCGGCCGTCGAGGTGCACAGCCGGGTGTTGCCGTCCAGGTGGTTGGTGCCGATACCGCCCCGGGCGATCAGCGTGAGCGTGTAGTACTCCTCCAGGAAGAGCTGGCCCGAGGTGTAGAACCCCACCGCCGACGGCCCCTGCTCATCGAGGAGTTCCTTCGTGCGCCGCACCACCCTGTCCATCGCGGTGTCCCAGTCGCTCTCCACGAGCCGGCCGCCCTCGCGCACCAGCGGGCGGGTCAGCCGGTCGGGCGAGCCGTTGGCCTGCCAGCCGAAGAGGTCCTTCGGATCGAGGCGGCCGTGGTTGACCCGGTCCTGGGCCCGGCCGCGCACCCCGACGATCCGCCCGTCCTTCACGGCGATGTCGAGCCCGTCCCCGTTGGAGTGCAGGGTCGCCGCCGACTGCGCCCACCGCTCGACCTGATCCGGCGTCACCCCGTCGGCGAGCCGCGTGTCCACCCGTACGGGCCAGGGTTCACCGGGACCGTACGGGGTCCGGGCGCCCCAGGGCTGAGCGATGCGGTCCGTCCGTGCCATGCGTACTCCTCAGATCCGGCCGGTGCGGGCGGCGCCGGCGAGAAGCGCCGAGCCGTCCTCGCCGGGTGTCAGGTCGTCCAGCAGGGCCTGGCAGCCGGCCACCAGGCTGCCGAGCGATGCGCCGGCGTCGGGACCGGGCCCGCGCAACTGCCCCTTGGCCTCGGCCAGGGCGTGCCGGGCCCCGGCGAGTTGGCGCGCGCGCTGTTCCAGGCAGCCGTCGTCCGGGCCCTCTTCCATGATCGTCGCGTCGGTCGCGCAGACCTCCGAAGCGGCGGCCATGACGGCACTCAGGTCCTCCAGGGACCGGGCCGGCGGACGGGGCAGACCGCGCCGCTCCGACGCGGTCTCCCAGAGCGTCAGCGTCAGGGCCAGCAGCCGGTTCACCACCTGCGCCCAGACGACGTCCCACCGCTCGGAGGGCGAGGGAGTGCTGCGGCGCATCCGGTGCCCCGGGTTGAAGCGGAAGCTCTCCGTCGCCCACCCGCGCGCCGCCCGCAGGTCCGACAGCGCGCCGGGCAGTTCCCCGGCGGCCCGGTGCCAGCGCTCCGCCCGCTCCTCGTCGTACTCCTCGGCCATGCCCTCGCTCAGCTCGCGCAGCAGCCGGGAGCAGTTCCTCGGCAGCGCGCATGCGAGAGTCCTCACGTGCAGCGAGTGCACCGGCGGCAGGACGATCGCGTTCACCGCGATCCCGACGACGGCCCCCACCAGCGTCTCCAGCAGTCGGTGTCCCACGGCGGGCAGCGAGTAGGTCCCGTAGGCCAGGACGAACAGGGCGGTGGTGGGCGCGTAGAGGCCCTGCTCGCCGACCGGCAGCCAGTTGCCGAGGAGCACGGTGAGCGGCAGCGCGATCAGCATGGCCGCCATGGTGTTCCCGGTGACCGCCGCCGCGCCCGCGGCGAGCAGGGTGCCGCAGGCCATCATCGCGAGCAGTTCGACCGCCGAGCGCAGCGACCGGTAGACCGTCCCCTGCACGAGGGCGACGGCGGCCCAGGGAGCCATCAGCGCCATCGGCGCCGCCAGCCACCACCCGGTGAGCGCCCAGGCGAGGGCGGCAGCGGCGGCGGCCTTCAGGGACTGCACCAGCTGATACCGGTCGGGGAGGCGTACGTCGGGGGCCAGCGCCCCCAGTCGTTCCCGCACGGCCGCCGCCCGGCGGCCGGCGGTCTTCCCGTTCCCCAGCACCGACAACCCTCCCTGTACGCGCATGGTCCGGGGCGGCCGGACCGGAGCGGTGAGCCGCGAGATCAGCCCTCGCGCCCCTGCTCCTCCTCCTCGTCCGTGGTGTGCACGGCGGCCTCCTCGGCCGAGGCCGCGCCGCCGTCGATGCCCACGTCGTCGGCGTAGACGTCGGTGCGCCGTCCCGGCAGCTCGTCCGCCGCGCTCAGCCGGCCCGAGCGGGTCTCGCCCTCCTCCGGCTCCAGGGGTTCGCCCTCGCCGTCGTCCAGGTCCCCGATGCCGTCGCCGTCCGGCGGCTCGACGTCCTCGACCTCCTGGGCCAGGCGCTGGTCGAGGGATTCGCCGCGGCGCTCCTCCTCGCCCGTCGTGCCGTACTTGTCGACGCCGAGGGGGCGCTCGGGCGGCGAGTAGCCCTCCTCCATCTGGTCGTCCAGACCACGCTCGCCGAGCGTGTTCTCCAGGTCGAGGTCGTCGTTGGGCGGGTCCTGGCCGTCGTCCTGCGGCTGGTAGACGTCGTCGCCACGTGCCTCTGTCGGCATGATTCGTCCTTCCGTCGGAGGCGTCAGGGGTGCCGGGGCGGCCGCGGGCGGCCCCCCCCCCCCCCCCCGGGGGGCCGGGCCGGCCCCGGGGAAAAACCAAAAATTTGAACCCAAGGGGGGGGGGCGAGGGGAGGGC
>NZ_JBEYCQ010000050.1:0-31837 GCF_040632905.1 Streptomyces sp. NPDC016469 | reverse complement strand
GAACGGACCTATCCAGGAGGGCTCCGACGCCGTGATCACACCAGTCACGGCAAGATCATCTCACCCCTGACCAGCAGTTACGGGACAACCTCTAGGACAGCGGCGACGAAAGCGCAGACTTCATCGGGACGCAGATCACCACCTAGCGTGGTTACCGACCGGCCGGTGGCGAGGAGGGCACCAAAGTCGGCGGCCGCCTTCTCTCTTCCTGCCAGCACCACCGTTCGGTCCAGCGGGATGCGCGTCGATCGGAGCCAACTGTCCGTCCACCACGAGTCCAGAGACCGCACGCCCGGCAGTGCCTTCCCCAGCCGGGCAGCAAGCCATGCCGTGGTGGCCGGCGCTTGCTCCAGCCATGCATCGATCCCGTCGAGGTTCTACCCACGTACCTGCCGCCACCGACCATCTTCGGTGTGACGCTCGGCCCAGTTTCGAGCATCTCTCCACGTGTCAAGGACGACTTCTATGTAGGTGACGTCTTGGGTCGCGATTCGGGCCTTTGATCCTTTTCTCGTAGTCATCCTCGGCCTTGCTATTGCCGCCGCTAACAGACAGCTCCCACACCGAAGTTCCCTCGGGCACGAACGCCGACGGTCGCGACGCTGTGACGATGCCGTCGTATCCGCCGACGGCAGTTCCGGACCCGCCGGGCATGTCCAGCGATTCCAAGCCGCTTGCGGTCTCGGCTATCAAGCGCCTAATCAGCAGCGGGAGGACGGTATCGAAGCCCGCGTCACCACGGGCCTTGCGAAGATCGTCACGATCAATTGGCGGCCACACAGTCATGCTCCGACGGTACTGCTACCCACTGACACTCCCCTCGGCTTCAACTCCGTCGACGCCATCGTCGTCCGCCTCATGCTCATCCACAGACAGCGTTCAACATCAGTTGGCGGCCTGGAAGCTGAGGTCCGAGGCCTGATGCATGTGATCAAGCTGAGGCCCCCAGCTGTCTCAGACCGCGGTTCGCAACTGAGACCCTCAATCGCACCCGCTGCTGCACTCCGCAGTTCAAACTCCCTGGGTTCGGTGAAAGCATCGTCGATCGCCTTGCGGGTCCGTCTCCCGCTGGATGGCAGCAGGTGCGTGTACGTTCGGAGCGTGAAGCCCGGGTCCGAGTGGCCGAGGTACTCGGAGAGCGCCTTGATGCTCTCCCCCGCGTCCAGGAGCACGGAGGCGTACGCGTGCTGGAGGGCGTGCATGCCGTCCTCCGGGGCCGCCTGGAGATACCTCGCCCCAGCGCTCGCGGGGCGGGATCACTCCGGCTGCGACCAGGGCTCGCTTGCAGGCGCCCATGTTGGAAACGCTGCGATTGTACGCCCGGTTCTTCTCGTCGACGACAAGCAGCCGGAAGGTCTTGGGCTCGCCGTCGGACTTCGCCCAGGGAAGCGTGACCCCCGTGGGTGGGAATCGCCTCATGCGGGCCTTGAGGGCAGTGGCCAACTGTGCCGACAGCGGCACTGACCGGATGCGGTTGCCCTTAGGCAGAGCGAAAACCGGCTTCATGCCGACGAGCCGCACCTGGTGGTTGACGTGGATACAGCCGCCTTTGCAGTCGATGTCCTCGACGGCGAAGGCGAAGACCTCCCCTTGACGTAGGCCGCACCCGAAGGCGAGCTTGCCGGCTGCCTGGAAGGGCTCAGTCAGCTCAGGCAGCCCGGCGATGACGGCACGCACGCGCTCCGGGGGCCAAGGGACGCTCTTCTTCTTGGTCGTGGTCGGCAGCTTGACCGACTTCGACTTGCACGGGTTCTTCGGCAGCAGCCCGTCCTCCACGGCCATGCCCAGGATGCTGGAGAGGATGTCGAAGATGCCCTCGATCGTCGACACCTCGAAGCCGCCGTCCTGCAGCCGCCGCCCCAGCGTCGACGGAGGACTGCAGTGGGGCTGCTCTACGTTCCCTGCGGGTGCTCGCCGTCGGCAAGTGCCGAAGGGGTGGGGGTGGCGGAAGCGGGAGAAGTTACGGGGGCGGCACGCGAATTTACGTTGCAGTTCAAGATGTGTCGCTTTATGACCGGTCCGCACTGCGGAGTTAAGCAGTAAATCGCCAAGGCGCCATTAATCGAATGCAGGGACGTGGGCCGGCATCCGGAGGATGTAGCGTTTCCGGGTGGGAACCCCGGCGAAGGTTTGCGGCCAGTGGCCGGGGTTCCCCAGTTGACTTCTTGCGCCCATTTCTCCAGGAGGACCAGTGCGGCCCTTTTCGCAAGACCCGGCCGGAGTGGTAACCACACCACCCCGGTCCGACGCTGCAAGGCTACCCAGCGGGGGTGACCATCTGGACGGGGGTTCGGGTGCGGCCGCCGCTCGAACAAGATCCGGTTTACCACAACGCAGTCACACATTTACCTAGTCGGTGGCAGCCGAGCGCAGCGGACGGGCGTAGACCTTGACGGGGCCGCCAGCGACTCGCTGGGTCATCATCCCGTATTCGGCGCCCTGGGCGAAGGGGATGAGTGTGCCCGTTCTGAGAGCCTCGGGGCGTGCTGTCTCGAATGGAACCTGCACATGGATTGGGCGGTCCGATGAGTCAGTCCCGTCGACAATTCCATAGCCCATACCTTCGTCGGTGATGGAAGTCAGCGAGACATCTTTACGGTCCCCATCCCCTTCCAGGCAGATTCCCTTCTCCTGTTGGAGGTCAAAAGCTACCGGCCCTGCTGCCAGGTATCGGCCCTTCGGCGAAGCCGTGATTTGGTGCCCCCACTCGTCCACGGCATCGAGCAACCCGCCGCATTCAACCTGAGCCTCAACTCGCCCCGTGGCCACGTCCTGGACCATAATTACCGGGCCGCTCCCGTTGGGATACCTGCCACCCTCCCATGCCGTCAGAAGATGCGTACCGACAGCGCCGTAGGCACGTCCGTTGAACTCGTCCATAGGGCCGGTCGTGCGCGCAAAGCCCTTCGGCGTCACATCGGGACTCTTCCAAGTGCCGGGAACCCCGAAGCCACCCAGATTGTCGGTGTTCGCCAGTACTGGCCCGGCCTTGCTGATGGCGACGAATGCAGCGCCGGAACAGGACCGCCCCGGAGGACACACCTCCATTTCTATGTTGGCGTGATTCCTCGGATCCACCTTCCCGCTGACCGCGTCCACCACCGCAGCGCCCGTACCGTGCGGGCCCCCCTGGTTACTGCCCCAGGTGACCATGAGGCGATGCCCGTCATCGAGCACGTGTGTTTCTCCAGGGGCGGCAGCGACGGGGACGGAAATTTCGCGCAGCGGTACCACCGCATCCCCTCGGGAGCCGGCTGCGTACACGGCCAGCCGCACTACCTCCTTACCTTCGTGCAATTCATCCCTTCCCTGCATGCCGTGCGCCCACGCCACGAGATACTCCCGGCCACTCTTCTCAACTGAGACCAGCCCGGGAATCTCCGCAGGTTTCTCCGCATCCCCTTCTGCACCTTCGACAGGCGCGGGAGGCATCCATGCCTTCGCTGACCAGCGGATTTCCCCGGTAGCCCCCTCCCGCAGTCGTACCGAGTACCGGCCCGAGGACTTATCTATAAGCCCCACACTCCCGGATCTGAGCACAGTGACTGGCAGCGAAGTCGCGCGCTGGGGAATCCAGTCAAGGGTCGCGTCCCACCCGTGCCCGTTGTCATATGCGTCTGGTAGGGCCAACTTGGCCAGCTGCGTCGGCGACCCCTTCGAGTGTGACTGGTCATCCTTGCCCGAGTCATCGCTGCACCCGCCCAGCAGACCGACCGCCATTGTCATGCCGAGCAGCACCCCAGCAATACTCCGTCGCCGCATCTGCCACGCTCCTGTCGCCACACCTGCGAGTCTGGGAGATCGGGAGGCTAGCAGAAGAAGCGGGATTCGTCCGCTGGGCCTGACTGGCTCAGCTGCGTATGGCGAGATCTGAATACTCTGGTGCGGCGCAGGGCGACAGCCAGGCCCAAAGCTGCTACTGGGCGTAGAGGTTCAGGATGCTGTCGGCGACGGGTGAATCGTGGTTCTGGGTCACTTTTGGTGCAGGACTGACGGATGGTCACCGCCGCCGGGTGTCCGACACGGTCAGCGGCTGAGGAGGACGCGGTCGAGCCGCAGATCCGGGAACCGCTGAAGCAGACTCCGACCATGCGACGACCGTGATCGCCGAGCGGATCGGCTGGGAGAAGGACATGACGGTCCTCAAGGACCGGGTCCGCGAGTTGCGTCCGGCCTATCTCCCCATCGATCCGGTCTCGCGCACGACGTATCAGCCCGGCTAGCTGGCCCAGTGCGATCTATGGTTCCCTCCGGTCGACATCCCGCTGGGATACGCGGAGAGCGGACGCCCGCCGGTCCTCGTGATGGTCTCGGGTTAGTCGCGGATCATTGCCGCACGGATGCTGCCCACCCGCACCACCGGCGACCCGATCGACGGACACTGGAAGCTGCTGATTTGCTGGAACGCGGTCCCACGGATGCTGGTCTGGGACAACGAGGCCGGCATCGGCCGTGGCAAGGTGACCACCGACTTTGCCGCGTTCGCGGGCCCAGCCGGCACCGGCATCGCGGCACGAACCTCAACCCACTCCACATCCGTCATGTCACTGGGAAAGCAGCCCGTCCGCCGCCCCTGCGCGGTCGAACCGAACCGGTGCACGGAACAGTGAGCGTTTTCAGCGTTGCCTCTCCAGGGTGAGGACGGCTTGGGCGATGACGCTCATGCGGTTGGGGCTGATACAGGATCTGCGGAAGATCTGCCATGACTTCAGTCGTGCCATGCCTCGCTCGACGGGTACACGGGCTGCGGACAGGGCCCGGTTCGCGGTCTGCTCGGTGGTGGTGAGTTCGCCGCCTGGTGGGCGGCGCTTGGCGGTGGTGACCCAGTCGCCGGCGCCGATGTAGGCCATGTCGGCGAGGATCGGGACGCCCTGCCGCGCACAGACCCGAAGGATCTTGTGGTTGCGGGCGGCTGTCAGATCGTGGGTCCGGCCCGGCAATGCCGGCGAAAGCCAGAGGATTTCCCCGCCGAGGTCTGTGACGACCTGCACGTTCACCCCGTGCCGCTTGTGCTTCGAGGAGTAGTCGGCCCTGCCGTCACCGACGCGGTCGCACTCCGCGAGTGTGCCGTCCAGGAGAACGAAGTCCGGATCGTGTGCGCGTAGCGTCTTCAGCAGGCCCGGTGCCTGCTCGGCGAGCAGGCCGGTGACCGCTGTGACGTAGGCATGGGCGGTGCCGACCGATATCCCGAAGGCCGAGGCGATACGGGCGAGGGTGTCGTGGCGACGCAGGTACACGAGTGCGATCAGCGCACGACAGTGCGGCGGGAGTTTGCACCGGCGGTCACCTTCACGGGTGACGATGAGCATCGTGAGCCACTCGACCAAGGCGTGAGGCAGGTCGAGTGCGGCAGGATACGGAACCAACAGGGCTCCTGTGTAGTTGAGTTGAGACGCCAAACACCTCCCTCAACGGCGCGGGAGCCCTGTCCGTTGCACACCCCGACCCCACACCGCACCGTCGCCCGGTCAGTGACAACGCTGAAAACGCTCAATTGATGTCGAGTTCGGAGAACGGATGTTGATCAATCGGGTCGAGAACGTTGGTGGGTTTCGAGAGCGCGTGGCTGGTGTGTCGGGGCATGGCCAGGGCTGCAGATCGGGACGGATATCGTCTTGATATGACACATGAGTTCGATCTTGCTGCCTCCCTCGTTGACGGCGTCAGGGGACGCAGCGGCGCTTGGAGCTTCATCCGAGGCTTTGCTGGTCATTGGGCCAGCCCTCTGGAGGTCACCGACGGGTGGTCAGAGACCGATCTGGCCGCAGCTGAGGAGAGGCTCGGAGTGCGGCTTCCGGCTGCGTTGCGCGAGGCGTATCTGCTGTTCGGGCGCCGCCAGGATCTGACCAGTAACTACGACGTGCTCCTCGGCCCGGCCGAGCTCTATGTGGATGAGGCCGGACAGGCCCTGGTCTTCCGGCATGAGAATCAAGGCGCGGCGTCTTGGGGCATCCTCCTCGATAGCCTGCAGGACGATGACCCTGCGGTGTTTAGCCGGACTGATCTGGCGGACAAGAGCGCCGAACGGTGGGAAGGCTGGCTGGAGCGCCTTTCCCTGTGCTTCATTGAGATTGTTCTGTCCGAATCCCTGCATGCCGATGAAGAGCGCTGCGACTTCCTTGACTCCGATGAGTCCGACGTCGAGTCGCTGGAGGAGAACTTCGTCCGGCTGCCGTTCCCGCTGTATCCCACCGGTGATGACGAAAACGGGAGCCGATGGTTCCTGGGCCAGGACGCCCTGCTGCGCGACGACGCTGGCGCAGCCATTTTTGCCCGTGGCCGGACGGCAGAAGACCTCGACCGAGCTCGGAACCTGATCCCGGCAGACTGGCTCAACGACTACTGCTGACCACAATCATGCGGCCATATCGGCCAGGCTCCCAAGGCTGGAGTCAGCCCAGAGACTGCTGTTCGGCTCGTGCTCGTGTTGTGGCGAGGCGGTAGGAGTCGGTCCCGGTTTCGATGATGTTGCTGCCGAAGGTGAGGCGGTCGACGATGGCTGCGCAGAGGCGGGGGCCCCGTCGTGACCCCGGCGTCACTCGATCGTGGCCACGTTGAAAAGGCTCAATGCGTAGTTGAGAGTACCGGACGACCCCTCAGACGGGCTACATCATTTGATGTGTGGGGAGCTGAACAGGGCCCCACAGGCGGCCTGGAGGGCTTCTCCAGCCGAGTCCAATCGGGGGCCTCGGAGCACCGACGCCGGCAAGCACTTGGTGCTCCGGGTCCCCAATCGCGAAACAGGAGAGCGCACCGAGCCCAGCCCGCGAGCTGAGCTCCCAGACGTGGCCGGTGAGAAGTCCAGCCGGTTCCTGCGATGGATGACCTTCGGATACACGGCGGTCTGCACCGTGGGCGGTACGGTCATCGCACTGACGGTCTCCCCGCCGGTCGGACTGGCTCTGCTTGCCGTCGCGGCTCCCGCCATCACCATCCAGATCCGCCGGTGAATCTCGGCTGGCCGCAGTACTGAAGCTGCGGCCAGCAGGGCCCCCGTGCTCGCCAAGAACCAGAAGCTGAGTCGCGTCATGGAACTGTTCGGGGTGCCGGGATCGTGGGATACGACGTCGCCACCATGCTGTCGGCTCAGGAGGGTATCTGGCCTTCAAGGATCGCGGTGACCTTGTCACTCATAAACTCCATCCACGCGTCACGGTCTTGGCCGTTCAGCGGATGGAGCACTGCGGGTAGCGGGGCCCGGCACAGCGATCGGAGATCGGCTGCCGTTCGGTCCTCGCCGTACTGCAGCCAGTGGTCGACAACAGCCCACCCTTGCCCATCCACCACCGACTGACCGGCATGATGCGCACTCCCCCGGCCGCTGGGGGTGAGGGCCCAGGCCAGGGGGCGGAAGTAGACCTCCGAGAAGACGTCGTAGTGCTGCGTGTGCTCAATGACCCGGACGGCGTTGTACATGCCCGCCAAACGGGTGCGCCGGTCCAGGCATATGGCCAGGCGCAGACTGGCTCCGTCCGGCATCGTGATGCGATCACGCCGGTTGAGGAGGTCTTCGGCAAGCTCGCGGAACATCACCCGCAGATGCGGGCTGGTGGCGAACATACCGATGAGGATGGACCGGGCCACACGGGCCGGCGCCAGGCGCACAGGCGGCAAGTGGAGACGCTGTTGGAGGTTCACACGCGCCAGCACGGCATTACTGAAGTCCGCGTAGGCGGCGTCGTAGACGACGAGGTCGTCTTCGAGACCAAGGTCGCGATGGCCAGGGCAATGGTCCGCCGGGCGGCCGAGGAGAAGATCCCGTTCGGGTGGGTGACCGCGGACGCCAGCTACGGCTACTCCAAGAGCTGGCGGACCGAGCTCGAGCGGGCCGATGTCTTCCACGTCCTGGCCACCACCCGGCACGACACCGTGGTCACCCGCTGGGCCATGGATCACCCGGTTCATGACCTGTTCCATGATCTGCCGCGGCAGAAATGGAAGCGCCGCTCGTGCGGCAACGGCTCCCACGGGCCACGGATCTTCGACTGGGCGAGGGTCGAGGTTTGCCCCTGGCACCGGGAAGACCGGCGGCACTGGGTGATCGCCCGCCGCAGTGTCCGCCGGCCCGGGGAGATCTCCTACTACATCGCCTACTGGCCCGCCGGGACCACGCTTGACCAGCTGATTCAAGTTGTGACTTGCCGGTTCGCGCGCTCCCCGTAACGGTGCACAGATGCGGTGCCTGCGGGTCTGCCATCCACGACAGCAGCGCAGCTCCCGCCGGCTCCCGCCCGGCGGGAGGCCGCTCCCACCGCGCGTCGCTCATTCGCTGCCCGCCTGTTCGGCCGCGTACTTCATCAGACTCATGACATCGTCAGCACGGTCTGAGTGCCGTAATGATGACGGAATCGCACGGCGCGGCCATGGAGGCCGCGAGGAAGGGCAAGTGAGGCGAGCGAGTGCTCTTCAACGTTGACCATGACACGCTGGCGGACATCAGCCTGGTGGAGGATGTCACCCGCCTGCCCGAGGCGACGGCCCGGCAGTACGGCTTCGATGGCGAGACGCTGGCCTTTCTCACCGGCGTGGGACTGCCCAGCGCCGAGGAGTACGAGATCGGCTTCTACCTGCCCGAGGAGTTCGATGCGGACTTCGTCTGGGACTGCGTGGCCAAGGCCGCCGAGGGCTGGAAGACCCCCGAGGGCGTCACGACCGTCGTCAAGATCGGTAACTTCCCGATCAACGCGGTCACGATCGACCCGCGCACGGGCACGGTCTACCAGTACAGCGAGGGCGGCATGCAGGCCATCGCCATCCACCAGGACATCTCCTCCCTCATGCAGACAACGGCCCTGTTCCTGGACTACATCGGCTCCTACGACGCCGGGTACGAAGATGCGGAGTACGCCGACGCCCGCCGCCAGCAGGAGGTGGAGGCGCTGATGGCCCGCATCCGCGAGGTGGACCCGCTCCCCTTCGCTCACGAGTACAGCGAGTGGGTCGAGCTCTTCGACAACCTGCACGGCGGCATGTACACGTAGCGCTTCGCACTGGCTCACGAGCAAGTCAACTGCCCCGCAGCAACCGGCATTACCGTCGTCGAAACGACCGACAGACGAGCGCTGTTGCAGGTCAACGCCACCGCCGCATCGCTGCACCGGCTGGCGGACCCTCAGCAACGTCCGCAGGGTTCGTCAACAGTGTCCTGTACGAACGCTCATTTCCTAGCGGGCTCATACCTCCGTCGCGGTCTGCCGCCCACGATTCGAGGTTTGTTGCTGAAGCCACAGAAGTCCGTCGACGGCCACGGCTCGCTCGCGCAGACTGAGGCCGTTGTCAGCCGCCACTGCGCCGAGCAGATCGCGGGCCTTGTCGGTGTAGCTCCCACCCCAAGCGGCCACGACCATGGTCGCCGCCGTCCAGTCGACCGCGCTGCCGCTGCGGTCCGAGACGATGGCGCTCAATGCACTGGCCGTTTCCGGTGCATATCCCATCAAGATCCTGCTGGCCCCCATCTCCGCGCCGAGGGTCTCGGTGACCTGCCATCCGTAATCGCCGGTGACGGCGTCCACCTCCTCATCGGCAATGTCCATGAGGCGGGCGGCGGCCCTGCCCGCGAGGTCACCCGAGCGCAGCGCGTAGGAGATGCCCTCCCGGGACCAGTGGTCTACGAGAGCGGCGGCGTCCCCCGCGACGAGCACCCGGCCGCGCGCCAGCGGGGAGTCCGGGTGGCGGCAGCGGGTCAGGTGGCCGGTGTCGTGGAGCGGCCGGGAGCCGTCAAGGCCCTGGCGTCTGAGGAAATCCTGCTTGTACGCGCGGAGGGCCTCGAACGCGAGGGAGCGGAGGGCAAGGGCCTGGGCCACCCAAGGCCGAACACGGGCGAGTCTGGGCGGAATGGAAAGTCCAGCTGACCTACCAGCCGCACTGCCTGCGGGTCTGCCAGGACGGTGTCCTTCCGGGCCGCCTCCGCCGCACGGTGATACAAGGTCCACAACGCCGTCTCCGCGACTTCCGGGAATTCAGCCGTGCCGGATGGCTGCACTACAACTCTCCTCTCGCAGACAGGTCGCCGCCCACATGACACCGCCAGGACAGCACCTTGCCCAACGCCGACCATCCCTATCCGGTCACTGTGCTGGGCTCGGGCCCGCGCGGAACGGAGCGCCCGCAGGGCCTCCTCGGGGCGGCGAGGGTCTCGATCAGGCGGAAGGAAGACTGGGTTCGAGGCGACCGGCCCAAACACGGTCGGGTTGGACCGCAGCATGCCCACGTCCGCGAGGCAGTAACCCCACCCATCGAGGAGAGGCACCGCACGGAGAGCGCGGTGGCCCGCAGCGGACGGCGCACGTGTCCTGAAGGGCAGGCGCCGTTCGCGGCCGGCCATCCGGCGGTCGGAGCACAGGGTTCCCTCACGGTCCACAGTTCGCCCCCACGGCCGCCGGGGAGGTGGTGACGCCGCGGCGATGTACCTCGTACTCCGCCAGGGTGCCCGCAACGCCGTGCTCGCCGGCCTCGGTCTCGTCCGGGCGCTTTCTGTGTGCGCGCCGCCCAGCTCCTGCCAGCTCTATCTGATCTCAGGCCAGCCCGCCCGTCACCCGCAGATTCTGGCCAGTGATCCACCTGCCCTCCGGACTCGTGAGAAACGCGACGACAGCGGCCACGTCGGACGCCTCCCGAGGCGGCCGAGAGGTGTCATCCCGGCGACCGCCTGGAGCGTCTATGGGGGGGTTGCACCACGGAGCATTTCCGTGTCCGTCGCGCCGGGAGAGACAGTGTTGACCGTCATGCCTCGGGGTCCGAATTACCGGGCTGCGACTGCGGTCAGCTGCTCGATCGCGCCCTTGCTGGCGGCGTACGGACCGATCCCCGGCACGGGACGCACGGTGTTCATGGTCGAGATGTTCACGATCCGTCCGCCGTCGCGCATCTGTCTGGCTGCATAACGCATTGTGAGGAAGACCGACTTGGTATTGATCGCCATCACGCTGTCGAATACTTCCGTCTCGGTCTGTGCAAGTGGGACCGGGCTGGGGGCTATCGCCGCGTTGTTGACCAGGATGTCCAAGCCGCCGAGGTGCGCCTCTGCAGTTTCCATCAGCTGCTCCGGCGTCTCGGGCTTCTTCAGGTCGAGGCGCACCGACCGGACCTTGCCACCGTCCGACTGAACATCGCGGACGACGTCGGCAGCGGCGTCCTCGCTGGTGGAGTAGTTGAAGACTACGTCGAAGCCCTCACGGCACAGGCGTTCGACAATCGCCCGGCCGATCCCCCGGGATCCGCCCGTGACGACGGCCGTTATGCCTTTGAGTACTGTTCCTCCCAGTCGAGCGGAGAGACGTTGAACGTACTGGTGCCAGCGCTCCCGCTCCACCGTTTTCGCATGCCTGATCCGCCGGACAGGTTCGAATGACTGGCCCGTAAATGAGCTCCGATGTCGCGCAGTGTGACAGGAGCCTCCTGGGCCCTTCGAGGATGCGCAGGAGATCGCCGTCTGCTTCTTCGACGTGCTGGGTGCGTCGTAACGCAGGGTGCCTCAAAGCTTCGTCAGCGTCCTGTTTGAACTCACACCGTGCAACCGGGAGCCCGGAGCGGGAGAGACCGAGGGGGCGCCCGTCCTCCAGTTCGGCCAAGGCTTGTCGACCCGCCCCAGATATGCGACGCCACAATCGTTGCGTCGTATCCGACGCCCCTGACGGTCGAAGAGGCGCACGCCGAGCTCCGACTCGGGCCGGCTGATCGTCCGGCTCACGGAGGGCTGCGCGACGCGCAGCTCCTGCGCGGCCCGGCTGATGTGCTTGTAACGGGCCACGGCCTGGGCGCCTGGTCCAGGAAGGACGCGGCGGAATATCGGCACCGGCAGTGGATCGGCAGCCACGGAAGCCAGCCCAGTCAGAGCCCGTTGCGCACGAAGCGGGAAAGCAGCCGGCTGACCTGCTCCGGGGCTTCCAATGGTGCGTGGTGGGCGACACCGTCGAGGATTTCCAGCCGGGCGTCGGGGATGTGTTCGGCGAGCTCGGCGGACAGCTCCACTGGCATTGCCAGATCGTTCTCGCCCGCCATGACGAGTGTGGGCGCCTGGATTCCGGTCAGCAGGTGCCGTCCGTCGGGGCGGTGCAGTACTGCCGCGTCCAGCGCGAGCTGCATGGCGCCCGGGTTCTGGGCGGCGACGAGCCGGCGCTCGGCGCGGGCTTCTTCGGGGTGGGTGGCGCGCCAGTCCGGGTGGGTCGCCATGTTCTGGATCTCCTCGGCAAGTGCCACACCGGCCGTGTCCAAGGCTGTACCCAGGAGGGTGCGGCGCTGCTGCCAGGTGTCGATACGATCGGCGGGTTCGGCGCGGGCGCTGGTGCCCACGAGTGCCATGCGGGCGACCAGGTCGGGCCGGCGGGCCGCCAGCCGCATGGCCACCATGCCGCCTTGGGACTGCCCGACCACGGTGACCGGACCCCAACCCTTCTCCTGAACCATGAGAGCGATGTCGTCGGCGATGTCGTCAAGCGTCCATCCCTGCGATGGCCAGGTGCTGCCTCCGTGCCCCGGCAGGTCGACGCTGATGCAGCGGCAGCCCTCGGCGAGGGCGCCCGCCTGCGCGGCGAAGACGGTCCGGTCCAGGAACAGGCCGTGCAGGAACAGCACGACCGGCCCTTCCCCGATGTCGTCGTAGGCGTACACGGTGTCGTTGACGCGCAGCCGGGCATCCGACGCGGCAGTGGCTTGCTCGGCCCGGAAAGCGCGCGCCAGCGCGAGGGAGTCCTCGAAGATCTGGTAGTGGCTGATCAGCCCGTCCCGGACCGTGAACCGCATGGTGAAGTCGCCTTCGACGGTGCTCTGCGTGGCCCGTACGAGATAGCGGAACCAGCCGGTGACCAACGCGCTGTCGCCGTCGTCGGCAACGCTGAAGACACGGAAGCCGCGCGGCTCGAAGGCCGGCGGGAAACCGTCCATCCACTCCCTGATCCGGGCCTTGCCCTGCCGCAGGCCGATGGTCGGCACCTCGGGAGCACCGTCGACATGCCAGACGACATCTTCCCGGAGAAGGGCGAGCGCGGCTTCGGTGTCGCCTCGGCCGAAGGCATCGAGGTAGGCGCGGGTGACGTCTGAGGGGTGGGAGACGGGGGAGGTACTCACAACAGCAATTCCTTTCGGGCTCCGTACATCAATCAGGCTACCTGATACTAGTCTGGAATCTATACTCCTCACATGGACCCTGACTTTTCCCCGACCCATCGCCTGCTCACTGCGATCAAGGTCGCCGAACAAGCCACGCAGAACGCCAAAAACGCCGCAGTGCGCGCGGCGGGCATGACGGTGGCGCAGTACAACGTGATGATCCTGCTCGATGAGACCCCCGGCATCACCAGCGCCGAGCTCGCCCGCCGCTGCTTCGTCACCCCGCAGGCGATGAACGAGACCGTGGTCAAGCTCGAGAAGGCCGGCTGGGTCGAACGCGCGCCGCACCCCACCCACCGGCACGTACGCGAAACACGGATCACTCAGACAGGACGCGAGATCCTCGGCAGCGCCGACAACGAGGTCCTCACCCTGGAACGCACCTTGCGCACCCACCTCTCCGAAGCCGACCAGAGCCACCTGCGCGCACTCCTCGCCACTGTCACGGACATCACACAGAACCACCGCAAGGGCGCGTGACCGACTGATGAAGAACGGTGCACGAGGAGCGGCGCAGGGGCACCGGGAACGCCTCAAGACGAGGGGCTGACCCCGGAAACGACGAGGATCCCGCCCGATCTTCCGATCGGACAGGATCTCGTCAACTACTCCTGTCCTGACTCACGAACAGCCGGAGCCAGGACCTTCAGAGGATTGCACAGCTGGACCAAGGAGCACGGCGAAGTCCACGAGGACGTCCACTGGCAGGACCCTCCTTACTGACATCTACTACTCTGCGCCCGACAGGCGCGACGAGTTGTTCGAGCTGCCGGACGCAGTGCTGTGTGCGGGGCGGTGAAGTCGGGTGGGCCTGACCCGGCGGGTGGTGCCGAAGGTGGCGGTGAACGGCTCGCGCCGCAACGGGTGCAGCCGCCGCCGTTCCTCTGCGAGCCTCTCGGCCGGCTTGCTTCGACCGAGCTGTTCCTCGCCCGGCTGCAGCAGATCAACCCGGACGTCGAGACCGCCTACATCAACCCCGTCGACTTCACCACCCGCAGCAAGGTACGCAACGAGCCCGACAAGGCCTTCCCCGTTTGTTCTGTAACGGGTAGCCCCAAGATCATCATCAACGTCGGCGCGCTGCTGTCCCTGCGCGACCTGGGGCGCGTCGAATCCGCCGTCCGCGTGCCACCGCTGCTGATCATCGACTCGCCCCTCGCCGATCTCGGGGCCGTCGACCGGGCCACCAGGGACCGTCTCATCGACACCCCCATCGATGTCGCATCCGACGCGTCCTCCGATGGCTACGCCTGCCAGGTCATCGCGGCGACCAACGACCCACTGCCCCGTTCCTACTCGGGTGCCCGTGAGATCCCTGTCGCCACAACACACCGGTTCTTCGATCACGCCCCTCGCAGCACCGTCTGAACCTTCAGCGGACAAGGACCAGCCTGGTCCAGTGCCGGTGGCCCCACGCAGAGTCAGTCGCGGCCGGTCCGGCACCGTCTCACCGGTGAAATCCGTCCCGGGTGGGCAGACACCCGCGCCGTCCGCAGGGGAGCTGAAGCAGAGCCCCGGCACCAGAGTTCTGGCGGCTGGGGCTCTGCCACGTCTTCGGTGTACGGGAACCTCGGGACAGCCGGTACGAGCGCGGCAGCCGTCCTGCGGGGGGTGCCCCTATGTCTTTGGTCAAGGTGCTCAGGTGGCAGTGTGGCTGTCACGAGTGGTGACGTGTCTGTTCGTGAGGCGGCAGGCGAGGGCATGCGGCCGTGCGACTTGGGGTGCCGGTAAGAACGCTGTCACCAGCGGCAAACGGCAGTGATCTTGCGACGGTGTGACCCGTGTGGGTGAGTCCTTGGTTGTACGGCTCCGGTGAGTGAGGCCCCACGAGGACGATCGGCGATCGTGGCCCGTACTCCGTTGGACCTGGATGAACTCGTCGAGCACTGGACGCTGCTGAAGGACGAGCAGGCGCTCGTGTCCGGCAAGCGCGGAGCGACGCGACTGGGCTTCGCCATGCTGCTGAAGTTCTATACGCAGTACGGCCGGTTCCCCCGGAACCGGGCAGAGCTGCCGGGCGAGGCCGTGGAGTTCGTCACCCGGCAGGTGCAGGTTCCCGCCTCGGAACTGGAGTCCTACGAATGGGCAGGCCGCACGGTCGAGTACCACCGCGGACAGATCCGGGAGCACCTCGGCTTCCGCGAATGCAGCGTCGCGGACGCGGAGAAGCTGACGGCGTATCTGGCCGAGCACGGCGCGCACAAGGAGCGCAGGCCCGAGCAGGTCCGGGTGGAACTGCTGGTCCGCTGCCGCGCGGACAGTGCCGAGCCTCCCACGTCGGGACGGTGCGACCGGATCGTGGCGGCTGCTCTGCGGGCGGCCGAGAAGTCGCTGACGGCCCTGATCTCCTCTCGGCTGACCGCGGAGAGCATCGAGCGGATCGTGGCTCTGGTGGCCGGCGCCGACCAGGACGACGACGGCCCCGCGGGCGGCGGCGCGAAGAGTGAGAACGCGCCGCCGGTTCTGGCGAAGGTCAAGGAAGCGCCGGGCAACGTGAGCCTGTAAACAATGCTCACCGAGATCGACAAGCTCCTGGCGGTGCGGGCGATCGGTCTGCAACGGGATCTGTTCATCGACGTCGCGCCGAAGGTG
Source organism: Streptomyces sp. NPDC016469 (assembly GCF_040632905.1). Classification (NCBI taxonomy): domain Bacteria; kingdom Bacillati; phylum Actinomycetota; class Actinomycetes; order Kitasatosporales; family Streptomycetaceae; genus Streptomyces; species Streptomyces sp. NPDC016469. Next base: position 16,138 of record NZ_JBEYCQ010000050.1, on the reverse strand, counting down.
GTGGCCGGCTGGCGGGCGCGGGCCGCGGTGGAGTCGCCTTCCCACCTGCGGACGCACCCGGTACCGCTGCGGGTGACCTTGCCGGCCGCGCTGCTGCACGAGCGGGTGCGGGAGATCACCGACACGCTGGTGGAGCTGCTGATCTCCACGGGCACCGGATCGGGGCACGGGCGGAGAAGAAGGTCACCGAGCAGCTGATCAACGCGTTCAAGAAGGTGTCGGGCAAGGAGAACATCCTCTTCAAGCTCGCCGAGGCGTCGCTGGGCACCCCGGAGGGGACGGTCCGCCAGGTCGTGTTCCCGGCGGTGTCAGGGGGCGAGGCGACGCTGCGGGGGCTGGTGCACGAGTTCAAGACCCGGGGGCCGGTCTACCGGCGTACGGTGCAGACCACGTTGAAGGCTTCGTACACCAACCACTACCGGCGTGGGCTGATCAAGCTGCTGGACGTGCTGGAGTTTCGCTCCTCCAACCACGCCCACCGGCCGGTGATCGAGTCCCTGGCGCTGGTGGCCCGGTACGCGAACGCGGGAAACACGACGTACTACCCGCTGGGCGAGACGGTGCCGGTCCACAAGGCGATGGGCGGGGACTGGGCGGAGGTCGTGCACCGCACCGACAAGCGGGGCCGGTGCCGGGTGGTGCGCATGGTCTACGAGGTCGTCGCCTTCCAGGCCCTGCGCGATCAGCTCAAGTGCAAGGAGATCTGGGTGGTCGGCGCCGACAAGTGGCGCAACCCGGATGAGGACCTGCCGCAGGACTTCGATGCGAGGCGGGCGGAGAACTACCGGGCGCTGCGCAAGCCGCTGGACGCCGCGGTGTTCGTCGACGAGCTACGCGAGCAGATGACGGCCGAACTGACCCTCCTGAATGACCGGATGCCGAAGCTGCCCTGGCTGGACATCGCCGAACGCAAGTCCGGGGCGATCCGGCTCACGGCGGCCGAGGCCCAGCCCGAGCCGCGCAACCTACGCAGGGTCAAGGCCGAGGTACAGAGGCGTTGGGGCATCGTGCCGCTCGTCGACATGCTGAAGGAAGCGGTGCTGCGGACCGGCTGCCTGGACGCGGTCACCTCCGTCTGCGGCGGCGGCAGCCTCTCACCGGAGGTGCTGGCCGAACGCCTGCTGCTGGTCACCTACGCGTACGGCACGAACACCGGGATCAAGGCCGTGGCCTCCGGCGGCCACGGGCACACCGAGGATGAGCTGCGGTACGTGCGGCGCCGGTACCTGTCCGCCGAGGCCGCCCGCGCCATCGCCGTCCAGATCGCGAACGCCACCTTCGCCGCCCGTAGCACCGAGTTGTGGGGCCAGGGCTCGACCGCCGTCGCCTCGGACTCCACTCACGTCCGTGCCTACGACCAGAATCTGTTCACCGAGTGGCACTCGCGCTACGGCGGCCGCGGGGTGCTCATCTACTGGCATGTGGAGAAGAAGTCCTGGCCATCCACTCCCAGCTGATCAACTGCACCGCCTCCGAGGTCGCCGCGATGATCGAGGGCGCCATGCGGCACGGCACCACCATGGACGTCGAGGCCAACTACACGGACTCGCATGGCCAGTCGGAAATCGGATTTGGTATCACGAGGCTGCTGAACTTCGACCTGCTACCGCGTATCAAGCGGATCAACAAGGTGAAGCTGCACCGGCCGGTGGCCGGTGAACCGGACGCCTACCCGCAGCTGACCCCGGCGCTGACCCGCCCGATCCGCTGAGAACTCATCGCCCAGCAGTACGACCAGATGATCAAGTATGCGACCGCTATCCGCACGCGGACCGCGTCGACCGAGGCGATCCTGGAAGGGGCTTTCGGAGGCCGCGACCGCTGACCACCACCGCGATGCTGTGCTTCTCCGCGACGGCTGAGATGGTCGGCCGGCCAGGGGTGGGGACAGCGCCCCGTGTAGCTTGGACCGGTTCTGGCGCTGCGGGCCTCAGCTGGGCGTGTGCGTACATCGCGCGGGAAGAAAAGGCCACCATCGGACGGCAGCATGATGAAGGGCTGCCGGACCGGACGTCCGTGCAGAGTGGGCGGCATAGGGCGCGGCACTAACTGTCGAACCCGCTGAGGTGCATCCTGCGCCTCATCCCGCGCCGTCGGTGTCCGTAGCGAAACGCCAAGCACCGGAGCACCGTAACTAGCGCGACAAGGGCGAAAACTGCACCTCCATATGGGAGAGCTGCCAGGACAGCCTCCACGATCGGCGGGGAGGCTGGGTTGCCGCGCCTAGTGGACCGCGGGCTGATCAATTCTTCTGCAGCGTCTGCTGCGCCTTCAGCGCGAAGTCAGTGCTCGCGCTGTGTGCTGCTTCCCAGAGCTGAGTCAGTGCTTCCTCGGTTGGTGCGGCAGTCGTCGCTCCCCCGTTTCCCGCGGCAATGTCCCTCAGCGCTGCACGGCCTAGAATGCTCATGGCCGTTCCCAAGATGAAGGCCGAGGAGCCTGTGTCAAGGTCAGCGAGAAGCGAGACGCGGGTGACAGCCGCGGCCACTGCCGCCGACCGAATCTCGTATTCCTCGAAGTAAGGCACTAGGTCTGCAGACCCATCAGTGCGCCTGGGGAGACTGGCCCCGGTGGTTGGGCCCGGGAGAAGATCCTTCAGGCGACGCACCGCGAGCAGCAGTTCCTCGAAGGCCTGCTGTTGGTGGTTGCGAAGCCAGAGTCGATGTGCGCTATCTCGCTCCATCTTGGTCTGCCGCAACGTGGCGAAGCTGGTCCCGAATGCGGCTAGGGCTGCTCCGCCTGCTCCTGCTGCCGCTGCGATGACTGCGGCAAGTCCTGCGTCCATGACATGAGTGTCGGGTAGCGGAGCACTGCACGTGTCAGGAACCGTAGATCCGGTGTTTTCATCAGTGGGACGCCACCTGACCTTTGCCCGTAATCTCCCGCCATGAATTGGGGAGAAGCGGGCCGTGCCGTCTTGGCGTGGCCATGGGCAAACATTGGTGCCTGCGCGGCAATCGTGTTCGCGGGCGCGGCACTCATCGTCAGCTGGCGGGCGGCAAGTGACGGGAAGCGGTCGGCGGACGCATCTGTGAAGGCGGCTGACGCCGCAGTCGCTTCGGTCGAGGAGGCTCGGCTGTCACGGCGCGTGGCTGAGCAGGCCCTATTGGATCAGCGGGCGGAAGCTGCCGAGCGTCGACTCACTGAGGCGGAGGCGAACCGCCCCCGTCCCACCTTCGCCATCGAGCGTGTATCCGGAAACGCTTACTACCTGCGCAACACCGGGACGGGGCGCGCGCGACCGGGATCAGCCTGATCCCCAGAGAAGGGGATCAGTCCTACATCTTCCACGTGTCAGAGGCGAGAGCTTGGCTCCCAGCGAGGCCGTGGAGTTCACGATGTTGGGCGCTGCGGGCATGCCGGTGCCGGGCACGTTGTACGTGACATGTGACGGCCAGAGCGAGGAAGTGGCTGTGGCCGTCCCCCGGTGATCCTTGGCCCCGCCGAGATCCTCACCACCCTCTCACCGCTGGAAGAAGCCATACGTCACCCAGCCATACGCCGCCGCCCACACTCAGGCACGCCAGCCCGAGAACCATCGCCCAGACTTACGCCCCGCCTCCGCTTGCTCCTGGCCCTCCTGGTCGCCGGCATCGCGGCCGCCACGTTCGCAGTCGGCGTGCTGCTCGCCCTGCGGTTCAGGTCGGCCGATACCGCGCTCGCGGGCCCGACTGTTGCTGTAGTCCTCGCCCTGCTCGTAGAGCGCGTCGAAACCCGCAGAAGTCTCGTCGATCAACGCCGGATCCTGAACCGGTTGGCCGGTTCGGCGCCGGCCGAGCTTGCGGTGTCCGTCCCACCTCTCCTGCCCGGGGTTCGTTTCAGGGGGCGGGAGGGGCCGTCGCTCGCAACCGGCGGGTGAACTCCTGGCGGGCGGCGAAGTTCTCGTAACCTGCACGTTCGAAAGCCATGATCATGGCGGTATTGGCCGCGTCGCAGTCGCCGCGGATCTCCTCGGCGCCCGCTTCGACCAGAAGACGCGTTCCACGCGCTACCACCGCCGTCGCATAGCCGTTGCCACGGCAGGCGGGAGATACCGCCACCAGGCCGATCACAGCGGTCGATGGGTTGCGGGCGGGGAGGCTGAGGGCTGCCGGTGTGCCGTCGGTGGCGTAGCCGATTTCCCACCACGAGGGCTCGTACGAGAACTCCTCCATGTCCGCGAAGAGGCTCTCCGCGGCACGCCGGGCGCCATGCTTGGCGACCCTGGCGGCGAGTTGGGCGTCGGCGCTGGTCGGCAGCGCCTCGGCAAGGAGGGAGATGAAGGGCTCACGGCCCAGACCGGGCAGGGAACGCCAGGTCAGTCGGCTGTCATGCGTGGCGTGTTCCGCCCCGGAGCGACGGCGGAAGCGGCGACCGTCACGAGCCCGCTCGAAGCCCGCCAGACGAAGAAGCTCGGCCCGCCGTTCCGGCTGGGCCTGGTACTGCGGCGCCTGCGTCGGCGAGTCGGTAACGTGCTCCAGTTCCGTTGCACCGAGCGAGCCGGCCAGAGCGACAGCCTTGGCCAGCAGTGCCCGACCGGTGACGAGGCCGGGTTCGCCCCACGGCGCCTCAAGGAGAACCAGGGCCATCGGGATCTCTCTGCCGGGGAGGGTCCAGAGCGCGGTGGCCGCGGTGAGCCGGCCGGCCTCGTCTTCCGCGACCAGGCACCACTCCGGCCGGGTGCATCGCTTGGTCAATAGGTCGGTGAGGTAGGCGGCTCTCCCGTCGTTGTGCTCTGGCTGATCGGAGTGCTGGACGAGGGCGGGTAGTTCGTCGGCGCGTGCTATGCGGATAAGCATGTACGGGGGCGTCCTGTCTTTGGGTGAGGTGGTCGGTCCTGCGTCGAAGCGCCATCCAGTGGTACCGGCAGGTCTGGCGGCTCCTGCCCTCGCCTGACCTGGCCCCGTCAGGCCCCTGCGCCCGGGGGCGGGGCGCGCCCGGCATTCTGTGCCGCAGCGTGCCAGGGCCGATCGGCGGTGGTCGTTGCCTGGCGCAGAAGGCGCAGCCGTTCGCCCATAGGGCAGTCAGGCCCGTGCCAGACCGCTCCAGCTGCGCGAGTGATTCGTTGTCGGGACGGGAGCAGTGTTCCATAAACAGAACGTTCTGTAAACGGAACGATCGGGTGATAGTCACGCGCTACCCGTTGATCGGGTTCGGCCCAAGCGACGTCCCGTCACTCAGGGCAGGGGTCGACGGGTCACCCCCGAAGCACGGCCTCAGCCAGATCCTGATCAAGTAGGTCGTATGACTGCTGCCCGGGAGATCCGTTTGGCTCGCCCGGTCGAGGACCGGGTTCCGGGCGTTCGCCCCGGAGGGCTGTGCACTGCTGCGGATCCCGGTGAGTGACAACCAGCCGGGGTGAGCCTGCCGGTCACGGATTTTCCAGTTTGGTGGTGCTGGAGGTGGGTGTGCTGAGGATGGCGTCGAACGCGTCGATGACCTCGACCTGCTGGTGAATGTTCTGCATCCGGATCCGGTTGGGGCCGGCAGCGTGCTCTGTTCGGGCCTGCCTCAGATCAGCGACGGCGAGACCGAGTCCGGAGTCGGCGAAGGCAGCCTCGATACTTTCCGCCGGGGGTGGACCCAGAGGCGTGTCATGGACGGTGAATCCGAAGCGGGCTTTCTCATCGCGGCGCATGTCGGCGGTGTGACCGGTGACGCTGGTCAGGCCGAGAGCGACGTACGAGTCCCCAAGAGCCTGGTGCAGGTGCTGGCCCATGGGGAGCCCGGTGAGGTGGCCGTCGAAGATGATCGGGGTCTTCTGGATGTGGGCGTTGTGGGCCATCAGCACAACGCGAGCTGTGGGTTCGAGCCGTTCCAGGTGCCACAGCAGTGAGTCCGCCATGTAGAGATCACGGGCAGAGGTGTCAGCCGTGAGACCCTCGCCGGCGAAGAGGCCGGCCATGGCACGGAAGGTGTAGTCACCGTGGCAGGCGGCCTCAAGGCATCGCAGGGCCGTGTCGTAGCCGAGCCGGCCTTGGCGGGACAGGTACAGAGGTTTCAGAGAGCGAAAACGAATGAGCAGGCGTGCCAGGAGCGCACTGAGCCTGTCCTGTTCGGTGGTGCCCAGACGGGCCCATGCGGGGGCAGCCACGGCCGCGGAGTCCCCAGCGAAGGAAGCGGCGATCGAGGTGGCCGTCTGGAGCATGGCCAGGCTTTCGGGGTCGACTCGGCCTAGATAATCGGCAACTGGGGCCAGAGCGGGAAGCAGTGACCCACCTGCCGCCGGAATGTCGACTCCTGCGAAGCGGACCGGCTTAGCAGTGGTGCGGTTGTGATGGCGGATATAGCGCGCTGGCTGCTCCAGTCCGATGGGGACCGAGGTGGACAGGAGAGCGAACAAGTCGTCGTCCGCGCCTCGGCCCTGCGTCCAGCTGTCGAGCGGCATCGCCTCGCAGAAGCCGTACTCGAAGGCCAGGACCGTGAAACCGCAGCGTTCGACGAGAAACCGCAGAAGTCGCTGCCGCATCGCTGCGAACTCGTTGATGAAGTGGGAATGCTCGCCAAGGGCGACGACGCGTGCGCCGTCGAGCATGCCGCGCAGAGGCTCGAGGTCGTCCAGGGGAGCTTCCGGGTCGAGATGGAGGAGCGAAGTGGCGTGGCTGTGGAGCCAGTCGGCGAACGGTATGCGGTCAGGGGTGGTCGTCATTGAGCACTGCTCCCTTGTATCGGCGGCGCGCGGGTTGGTCAGTGGTGGGGACGAGCAGGTGCCACTTCCTGCAGTTGTTCGACACTGCCGGACATCAAGGTGCGCACGTGTGCGCTGATGTGCTCGGGGGGCCAGTCCCACCACGCCAGCGCGAGGAGCCTGTCGATGTCGTGGTCGCTGTAGCGGGTTCGTACAAGGCATGCCGGGTTCCCTCCGACGATGCCGTAGTCGGGTACGTCCCTCGTAACGACGGAGCCGGCGGCGATGATGGCGCCGTGTCCGATGCGGATGCCGGGCATGATGGTTGTGCTGTGGCCGAACCAGACGTCGTGGCCGACGACGGTGTCCCCGCGGTTGGGTAGACCCGTCAGCAGGTCGAAGTGTTCCCTCCAGGCGCCGCCCATGGTGGGGAACGGGAAGGTCGAGGGCCCGTCCATGCGGTGGTTGGCGCCGTTCATGATGAAACGGACGCCGGTGCCGAGTGCGCAGAACTTACCGATGCTCAGTCTTTCCGGGCCGTAGTGGTAGAGCACGTTGCGTGTCTCGAAGGCTGTGGCGTCGTCGGGGTCGTCGTAGTACGAGTACTCTCCGACATCGATCAGCGGTGACGTGACCAGGGGCTTGAGGAGCACCACTCGCGGCTGTTCAGGCATCGGGTGGAGCACGGTGGGGTCTGCGGGAGCAGGCATGACGGGTGTCCTCATCGTGTGTGCGCGAGCGGTTGACTGCTGGGGGCCGGAGGGGCCGGCTCGCTTTGGGGAGGTCCGAACCAGGCTCGGAGCGTCCCGCCAAGTGCGGGGAGAAGGGGAGCGGAGGACTCGCCGACGGGTGCGGCCCAGGCGATGTGGCCGTCGGGGCGAATCAGGATGGCGTCGGCCGGCCGGACGGCGTTGTCCGCCGTGTGTATGTCGATGCGGTGTGCCCATCGCTCGGCGGTTTCGCGCAGGTCCGGGCGGTCCGCGAGATCGAGAAACAGAGGCCGGGCGGAGCGCATGAGTTGCGCAACGCTGGTCGTGCCGTGTGCGGTTTCCAGGGTCAGATCGGGTGCGAAGGCACCATTCAGAGCGTGCTTCGCGCCGTCGGGCTGTGGGTAACGGATGTCAGCTCCTGCGACCAGGGCTCCGATACGTCGCAATGGGGCTTCATCGCTGAGCACTTCCTGGAAGACGTCACGGAGTGCTTGCGCGGCAGCGTCGTGTCCCCGTCGCAGAGCCATCTGGGCTCGTGTGTGCAGCAGTGTCCGCTGCGCTGCTGCGTGGCGTTCGCTGTGATAAGTGTCCAAGAGGTTGGGCGGTGCCCAGCCATGGACCTCGGCGGCCAGTTTCCACGCGAGGTTCGCCGCGTCGTTCATGCCGGCGTTGAGCGCGACTCCTGTGGCAGGGAACTGGTGGGCCGCGTCACCTGCCAGTAGGACGCGCCCTTCGCGGTAGCGGTCGGCCTGCCGGTCCTGGAACTGGTAACGCGACAGGCGAAGCGGTTCGCCCAGGGGCAGACGTACACCAAGAACGCGGCGGATGCTGTCGTGCAGCTCGTCCAGCGTCATCGGTTTGTCGTCCTGGTAGGTGCTGTCCTTCTCGTCCTCGGTGGTGGATATCAGCATTACTTGGGAAGTGAGCCATCCGAACCCGAACGCGCCTCGGTCGGTTCGCGTGAATCCCTGGCGCAATCTGCCCAGCCCCGGGACGTCGAGGTCCCCGTCGTCCCGCCTTGCGGCTTCATCGGCCAGCGTGACCTGGCTCAGCCGGTTGACTTCAGGGCTGGTGCTCCCGCGGAAGGCGATGCCCGCCATCTCGCGCACAGCGCTGCGTGCGCCGTCACACGCCACCAGGTACTTGGCCCTCACCTGGTAAGAGCCGTCCGCGCAACGAACTTCCGCGCTCACGCCGTCCGGGTCCTGCCTGACAGCGGCCACTTCGTGACCCCGGCGGATCCGGGCGCCCAGGTCCGCAGCGCATTCCTCCAGCAGACGCTCGAGCCGTGGCTGCGGAATCTGGACGGCGCGCATCGGCGGATCAGCCAGGTCGCTGAGATCCAGGTGCACGCCCCCGAAAGGAAACCGGGGGGCAGGGCGGGGGTCCGTGCCGGCTGCTTCGAGGCGGGTCAGCATGCCCCGGTAGCGCAACAGTTCCAGGATCTGCCCGCCCAGGCCATTGGCCCGTGGTGTCTCGCGCAGCTGCTGCTGTCGTTCCAGCAGGAGAGCATCGGCGCCGGCACGCCGCAGCTCACCGGCCAGCATCAGGCCTGTGGGCCCCGCGCCCACGATGATCACATCAGCGTCCATGCGTCCGTCCTTCCACGAGGAATACGACTCGTGCCGTGCCCTCTCGGGGCCTCGCCCGGACCGAGTCCGGTTGGGTGGGGTTGTGATGTAGGTGGGGTTGTGATGTCAATACCTCTTCGCCGTTGCCGTGTTCGAGGTAGACCGCATCCGGGATTCCCTTCGCGTCGTGTGGCCGCGCCCGGCCACGGCCTACACACGACGACATACACCCGAGCAGTTAACGCAGCCATTGACCGCGTTAAGAGGACAGTAGAGCGCACCACCAACAAACGCAAGCGATGACTGCGTTAACTGGCCCTGGACAGCCGGACGAGCACCAGGGCGCCCAAGCCGGCCTGCAGCCGGTGAGATCGGTGTGCGCAGTCGGGGAGGAAAGACAGGATGGGGGCGGCTGAGGTGATCTGCCACCACTTGCCGCGGAGCGATCAACGGGCAAGCGTCTGCGTACATGTGATGATCACCCTGCCTCTGCCCGAGGAGCTTTCCGTCAAGGCGAACGCTGCGGTGAAGGCCCCAGGAGGGCACCGCCTCAGAGCCGTCAAGAGGTGCCGGGGGCCAGGAGCGAGGGCTCGAGTCACGGCCGCTTGAACTCATGCACGCCCTGCCCGAGGATTTCCCTGGCCCCTCCCGCTGACCGCCCTGGCCACCTGACGCCCCCCGGCCCGGGGCACCCCGGTGCGCTACCGGGAGCGGCCGGTCGGCGAAAGCCGTAGCAGTTGATTCAGTTGGAGATGTAGGTGAGGATCACCACTCCGCCGGCCAGGACGGTGTGGTCGCGTACGGCGAAGCGGCGGCGCGAGGTCTGGTTCCGGCCGGTGAACAGCGGAATGCCGGTACCGGAGGCGACGGGGTTGACCTTGACGACGATCTCGTCGATCTCCTCGAACAGTTCGCCTGCCAATGCGGCGCCTCCGACGAGCCAGAGGCCGCGGCCAGGCTCGGCTTTGAGCTTGCGCACCGTTGCGGCGGGGTCGTCGGCGACCACTTCTACACCTGGGTCGGGGCTGTCGGCGAGGGTCCGGGAGAACACCAGGTGCCGCAGGTGCGCGTAGGCGTTGGTGATGCCGGCGTCGAGGCCGAGCTGGTAGGAGCGGCGACCCTCCAGCACGGTGTCGAAGCGGGTGCCGGGATCGGTGACGCCGAAGGCCTGGCGGGCGCCGGTGGGCAGCGTTTCGGGGTAGTTGGCGATGGCGTAATCCAGGTAGTCCTGGCCGACGTCGAAAAGCGTGCCGGTGGGATCGGCGCCGCCGGATTCGGCGATATGGCCGTCCAGGGTGGCTGCCACGAGGTAGGTCAGAGTACGCATGCGGTTGTTCCTTCGGTTTCGTAAGTGGTGCAGGGCCCACGCGGCTGCGCGGGTCATCACGTCTGACCCGCCGCCGCTCAGACAGGTGCGGGGCGAGGATCACCCGGCGGATGTCTGCCGTTCGCGGTCGGCGTTGCCGTCAAAAGCTTTTCGCGGACGCCCTGTTCGAGGTGTTGACCACCGCATCTGGCTCGGTGGAACGGTGCGGCGCCGTCGAGCCTTCCGCAGGCTGCGACTTCGTCAGCCACAGGCCGGTGAGCACGGCGGCGCCCACGGTGATGGCGCCGGCCGCGGTGAAGGCGCTGTTGAGGCCGGCCTCCAACGAGGCACCGCCGGACTGGCGGCTGCGGACGACGGCTCCGAGCACTGCCACACCGAGCACCGCGCCGATCTGGCGGGTGGTGCTGCTGATTCCCGAAGCCAGGCCGCTTTCCTGCGGGCTGACCGCTTGGATTGCGGCTCCCGTCAGAGGGGACAGGGTCAGGGCGAAGCCCGTGCCGACCAGGGCCAGGCGCCACCACACATTCGCGTAACCGCTGTGGGCGTGCACCATGCCGAGCGCCAGTAGCCCCACGCCTGCCAGGGCCAGGCCGACGGTGACCACGACGCGGAAGCCGTAGCGGGCGGCGAGCCGGCCCGCGATCGGGCTGACGACCACCATCGCGAGGGACATCGGCAGTGTCTGGAGTCCGGCGCGCAGGATCGAGCTGCCCTGAACGTAGACGAAGTACTGGGAGAAGAAGAACGACGAGCCCGTCAGGGCGAACCCCACCACGACCATGGCGGCGTTGGACACAGTGAACAGCCGTTGGCGGAACAGCCGCAGCGGCATCATCGGCGCGGGGCGACGCGCTTCGACGGCGAGAAAGCCGGCGAGGAGGGTCGCCGCGGCGGTGAAGCTGCCCAGGATGACCGGCGAGGTCCAGCCACGGGCACCGCCCTCGATCAGCCCGTAGGTCAGCATTCCCACAGCCAGGACGGACAGCACGGTGCCCGGGACGTCGATCGCGGGGGCGTTCGGATTGCGGGACTCACCCAGGTGACGCAGTCCGGCCAGCAGAAGGATCGCCCCGATGGGCAGGTTGACCAGGAAAATAGCGGGCCAGCCGAAGGCGTCGGTCAGCACTCCGCCAGCGACGGGGCCCGCGGCCAGGCCGATTCCGCTGAACCCGGCCCACAGCCCGATCGCTCTGACGCGCTCCCCCGGCACCGGGTACGCAGCGGTGAGCAGGGCCAGCGACGCGGGCGCCAGCGCCGCGGCCCCGATGCCCTGCAGCGCTCGGCCGGCGATCAGCCAACCGGCCGAGGGCGCGAGGCTGCACAGCGCCGACGCGGCGGTGAACACCACGACCCCGCTCAGGTACACCCGCTTGCGGCCGAACCGGTCGCCGAAGATGCCGCCGGACAGCAGGAGCATCGCGAGCAGCAGCACGTACGCGTCGACGATCCACTGCAGACCGGTCAGCTGAGTGTGCAGCCGGTGCTGCATGTCGGGCAGTGCCGCTCCGACGATCGTGTTGTCCAGCAGGACCATGAACTGACCCAGGCAGGTCACCGTGAGCAGCACGCCTCGGTTCGATCGACCGCTTGCGGCCACATGCGATGAAGTCACGCGGGTTCCCCTTCGTTGGTTCTTGCGCCCAGTCGCTGCGGCCTGCCGCTTCTTCGCGGTGGCGATGCAGCCGAGCACACTAACGCAGTCTTTGACTGCATTAGACGACTGTAGGGAGGGTCGACAGCAAACGCAAGTAACGACTGCGTTAAGATGGCGGGTATGAGCGAGCAACAGCGAGTCCGGCGGCCCGGCGGGCGCAGCGCCCGCGTCGGCGCGCAGGTGCACCAGGCCGTGACCGACCTGATCAACGAGTGCGGCTACGGAAATTTCAGCATCGGCGAGGTCGCGGTCCGCGCAGGGGTGGCCGACAGCAGCATCTACCGCCGGTGGGGCGATCTGGAGACCCTGCTCAGCGAGGTGGCGCTCACCCGCCTCAACGCGCAGTCGCCCATGCCCGATACCGGGAGCCTGACCGGTGACCTGCGCACCTACGCAGCCCAGGTGGCCCGCGAGATCACCGGACCCGACGGCCTGCTGCTCGTACGCCTCGCCGTCGCCCTGTCGCACGACGGTCAGCCGGGCCTGCGGGCTGCGGACGCCCTCCGCGCCGAACGCACCCGGCAGCTGCAGGCCATGCTTGATCGCGCGGGCGAACGCGGCGAGCAAGCACCCGACGTTCTCGACGTGCTGGACCACATCCTGGCCCCGATGTATATCCGCGTCCTGTTCGACGTGAGCCCGCTCACCCCGGACTACATCGACAAGCTGGTCAACCGACTGCTGTGACCTCTAGTGGCCTGAGTCATAGGTTCGTCGTTGGTTGTTCATGAGTCGTCCGGGTCCGAAGATTCCGCCGTTGTCGGTGACTGATGCCCAGCGGGCCGTGCTGGAGGGTTGGGTGCGTCGTCGCACGACGGCCCAGGCTCTGGCTCAGCGCTGGAGGATCGTGCTGGAGTGCGCCGAGGGGCACCCGGTCCTGGAGGTGTCCCGCCGGCTGAATGTTGCCGCGGACACGGTCCGCACCTGGCGGCGGCGGTTCATCGAACGGGACCTGGAGAGCCTGTCCGACGAACCGCGGCCGGGTGCCCCGAGGAAGATCAGTGACGCCGACGTCGAGCGGGTCATCGTCAAGACACTCGAGGAGAGGCCGTAGAACGCCACCCACTGGTCGACCAGATCAATGGCAGCCGCTACCGGGATGTCGCAGTCGGCAATCTCCCGGATCTAGCGGGCGTTCGCGCTCGCGCCGCACTGGTCCCAGACGTTCAAGCTGTCCACGGACCCGTTCTTATCGACAAGGTCCGCGACGTCGTGGGCCTCTACCTGGATCCGCCGGAGCGGGCACTCTTGCTTTGCGTGGACGAGAAGTCGCAGTTCCAGGCCCTGGACCGGTCCCAGCCGGTCCTGCCAATGGTGCCAGGTGTTCCCGAACGCCGCAGCCACGAGTCCGCGCTGGCACGACCACCCTCTTCGCCGCCCTCGAGGTCGCCACCGGCAAGGTCATCGGCTCCCTGCACCGCCGGCACCGGGCAGCGGAGTTCAAGAAGTTGCTGACCAAGCTCGACAAAGAAGTCCCCGACAATCTCGAAGCCCACCTGATCCTGGACAACTACGCGACCCACAAGACGCCCGACATCCAGCGCTGGCTGCTGGCGCACCCGCGCTTCCACCTGCACTTCACGCCGACCAGCGCGTCCTGGCTGAACCTGGTCGAGCAGTGGTTCGCCGAGCGCACGCAGAAGAAGCTCAAGCGCGGTGTCCACCGCTCGGTTCAGGCCCTCGAACGCGACATCCGGGCCTGGCTCGCCGACTGGAACAAGAACCCCAGACCCTTTGTCCGGACGAAGACAGCCGACGAGATCCTCGACAAAGTCGCCGCCTACTGCCGACGAATGTCTGACTCAGATCACTAGTGTGACCTCGACTAATCACCCCATATCGAACTCTACCGAGCGGCAACAGTAGTTACGGGACAGCCTTTAGTCGTTAAGCCCGCGCGGTTCTGCTTCACCGCAACCCCTTAGCTTGTTGTTTAACCCCACCTGGCTCTGCAGATGACTGCTGGCAGCAGCAACGGATGCGTTAGGGCCAAACTGTGATGGCGACGGCGGTTGGGATGAGAATGCCCGTGAAGGAGAGGAGCCAGTAGCGGGGTGCGGTGAGTTGAGTTCGGCGGGCGAGAGGACGGTTGGCGATCCACCAGAGGACGACGCTCGCAGCGATCGTGGGGCCGAAGAAGAGAAGTGCCGCATTCGGACTGTCGTCATGCTCGTTGTTCGGAATTCTTGTCGTCAGCCCCATGTCGGCGAGCGGCCAGTTCGACAGCAGAAACCAGAGCATCAGCATGGGCACGATGGCTGGTATGCCCAGTAGTAGATTGATGCCGAGTGGTGTGTACCAACGTCTGGTCATGGTCCCCCTCGATCCTGGACTGCGACGGCATCGCGGCCCCCTCCACTGCAAGCCCGCACCGCCGCTCAAATCTCAGCGACACCCCTCCACCCAACCACAGACGATGTCCGCACTCACCGACAACAACTGTCAACTCTCAGCGACAGATCCGCGACGGGGTTTGGTGCCGGCCTTGTGGTGGGCGGGGCGGCTGTATGCCTCGCCGGTGGCGAGGACTCTGCCCACGTCGTGACGGGTGGCGGGGTGGCGGTTCTTCGAACCCGGTGGCCGACCGGGCCCGGGCCGGGACGGTTTCGGTGCACCGGCTGGTGAGCCGGTCTTCGCGTGCAGGTTTCTGAACCCCCTGCGGACGCGGGCTGGTGTGAGTTTGTTCGGCTCGGCTGGTTTCTCCCACGGCCTTCGGAGGTCGGTGGCCAGTGGACGGGCCAGCCGGAACTGGGCATAGGCGGCGATCACGAGCCAGGTCCACCGGTCGGCCGCTTCCGAGCTGCGAAGTCGGGGCCTGGTCCAGCCGAGCGTCTGCTTGAACAGGCGAAACGTGTGCTCGATGTCGAAGCGGCGGAGGAAGGACTGCCAGCAGCGGTCAACGTCCGCCTCAGTGGCGCCGGTGCCCGACCACCACAGCCAGACCGGCTTGTTCACCCCGCCGCTGGGGAGCTTCTCCACGACCAGGCGGACGACGGTGCCCTCGATGATGGGCAGCGGCCCGTCGTGGACGAGCCAAGCCGCCCGCCGGGTGAGCCGTGGATGCAGCCGGTCCCACGCTTGCGCTGTTGCCTTCCCATAGAGCCGGGTGTCCGTGGTCGTCACTGCCTGGCTGGTGCCTCAGGTGCTGGGGTCGCCGAAGACGAACTCGCCGCCGTGCTTGGGCGGCCGACCGCCCTTGGGGTCATAGACCCTCGCTGGTGTCGACCGCCGCATCACACGGTCGGACCGGAGCCGGCCGAGGATCTCAACGGGCAGCCCCGCCAGCAGATGGGCGATGCGAGGGGCGTCGTATCCGGCGTCCAGCACGATTAGGACCTCTGGGTCACCTGGCTGCCACTGACCGGCGGTGACGAGCCGTTCGACGACCTCGCGGATCTGTACCGCGGTCACTGCGGCGACGTCGGCGCCTGGCTCCAGGCGGACCGCGTCCAGCACCGCCGTCCAGGACGTGCGGCCGGTCTCCAACGCGGCCACCACCGAGTACGGCCAGCCAGGCACCATCTGGTGCTTGCCTTCACCCCGGCCGAATGTATGGCAGAAGGCCCGGTCAGCGCAGGTATTGGCGTCGGGCCGGAGCCACGGTGAGACGTCCACGGCCAGCACCAGCCGACCGTCTGCCGCCCTGGGCAGCAGCGTCCCGGCCAAAGCTCGACGCAGTCGGCCGATGTCGATCTGCCCTTGATTGAGCCCGCCATAAAGAGCCCCGTGACCACGACGGTGTTCGGGCGCGAGCGCGAGATCGACCAGCGTCCGAACCGGTCCGTCCGTGCACAACAGCGCGTCGCATAACTCGAACAACGCATCACCCCGCGCGGTCATGCAGGCGTACAACTCCGACCGGAAGCGTGACACTTCCGCAAACGCATCCCGCAGGACGCCTCGATGCACCGAGCTCACGACCACGGCCTTCGCGCTATCCCTATACCTCTGTGACGGAACACAGGATCAGACGAAGGCCGCCTTCACGTCCGCTGAACTGCGAAATTTCCGATCAAGTTCGGGCCGCGTTCGATGCCGGACCATAAACAACAAGCTTGCAGGTTGTCCCGTAACTGCTGGTCAGGGGTGAGATGATCTTGCCGTGACTGGTGTGATCACGGCGTCGGAGCCCTCCTGGATAGGTCCGTTCACTGGGCTGAGCCCTCGGCAGTTCAGTAAGTTGATCACCGCGCTGCGGCGTGAGGGAGCCGATCCGGTCCGCAAGGGCCGGCCGTGGTCGCTGCCCTTGGAGGACCGGGTGCTGCTGGTGGC
>NZ_JBEYCQ010000049.1:0-33074 GCF_040632905.1 Streptomyces sp. NPDC016469 | reverse complement strand
GGGCGAGCTGGCGCATCGTGAGGTTGGTCCGGTAGTAGACGGCTACCAGGAGGACCCGGTCCGACAGGGGCAGGCACCACGGGCGCCCTCCACCGTGACCGTTTCCTCTCCGCTCCCGTACTGCCTTCACCAACTTCTCGAACCGGCCCATCCGCAAGCCAGTGAACGTCTCCACCCACAACGGCTCAGCCCGCAACACCCCACCCATACAAGAGGAATGCCCTATCCCAAACGTTCTGCAACAACTTTTAGCCTCGAGTCGAGTGGCGCAGGCCAGGGCGCTCGTCGCCGACCGGACGCGGCTGCCGCGCGACCTCGCCGAACAGTTCGCCACCGACTCGGACATCGCAGTGGCCCAGCGGATCGCCGCCCGCTCGGAACTCGCTCCCGAACGGCTCGCCGAAATTGCCGAACGGTACGGGCCGCCAGTCTTCGCCGCGGTCGCCCGCCACTCCAGGTGCCCCTCCGCCCTGCTGCAGTGGATGGCGGCGCACCCAGCCAGTAGCAGGCGCGTGCTGCGAGAGATCGCCTGTCACCCGGCGGCACGGTCTGAGACTCTGCTGCTCTGCCTGGCCTCTGAGGATTTTGAGACTCGGCGCCGCGTTGCGGCCCACCCTGCTTTGGACCTCCCCGTCCTGGAAAGCCTCATCAACGCCCCCGACGGTTTCCTCGCCGAAGACACCGCGACAAACCCGGCGCTGCCCGAGCGAGTGATGGAACGGCTCATCACACGAGCTCTGCTGAGTAACGAACCAAGTCGCGTCGGGCGGTGAAGCCCTGCCTTCACCAACTCGCCCTCTGATCAAGCCAATCGATGACATTGCGTCAAATGGGAGTAACCGAGCGCCATGGAGTCGTCTGTGTCGGTAGACAGGGCTCCGAGGGGTCGGGCAGGGCTATTGGGGGGTTGCGGGCATGAGGTTGACGATCAATGTGGGTGTGCTGCTCGCCGTCATCGTCCTCCTCCGGCTGCGCCGCCGTACTGAGGCCCGCAGCCGCAACGACGAGAAGCTGACCGTCGTCATCGTGCTCGCCCTGGGCGTGGTCATCGCCCCGACACCGGTGGGCGAGAGCATCCTCGACGCCCTGGGCCAGCTCGCCTCCGGCATCACCAAGTCCAGCCACTGACAATCTCGGAGCCCAGCCGATGCCCACCCGCCACCCGCGACGTCCCCGCCCCGGCACGCGACGGCCCGCACGCCGAACGCCCCAGCGCCGCCGCTACGCACGCACCCGCCGACAGCGGCAGCGCGACCGCCAGGTCCTCGTCCTCGGAGCCGGCGTCCTGGGCGTCGCTGCACTCTGGGCCGCCGTCTCCTGGCTGGTCACCCACCTGTGGGCCGTGGTCATGCTCGGGGCCGTCGCGGTCGTGGCCGCGACCTGGTTCGTCAACCAACGCCGCCAGCAGCACGCCTGGAACCGGGTCCAGCAACAGGCGCTGCGCTACGAACTGCCGCAGCTCGACGCGCTGGCCCACCGTGATTTCGAGTACGCGATCCGGGACCTGATGCGCCGCGACGGATGTACCGACGCCCGCCAGGTCGGAGGATCCGGCGACAACGGCGCCGACGTCCTGGCCACCGACCCCCACGGCCGCGTCTGGGTCATCCAGTGCAAGCACCGCAAGGCCGGCGACCGCGGCTCCGCCGTCGGCACCCCCGACCTCCAGCGCGTCAACGGCACCGCCCGCCAGCTCTACGGCGCCGACATCGTCCTCGTCGTCACCAACGGGCGCTTCTCCAATCGCTGCGCACCGCTCGCTCAGCAACTGCACATGCACCTGGCCGACCGACGCGTACTCGCCGCCTGGGCCGCCGGGAACCGACCGCTGTGGGAGCTCCTGCCGAGAGTGCCGGGGCCTCGGGCAGGAAACTGACGAAGCGAATGTCCGAGTCCGGCCCCATTGCCTGTTGGTCCTCCCGGCCGACGCGGGTTCCGCCGCAGGACCCCCCCTCTTTAGGTCTGACGAGTCTCTCCCCGGTGACGCGGGGTCTTCCGCGCTATCCCCCCGGTCGCATCGATATCCGCCCTACCCTGACTACAGGGCGTATCCATCTGCGCCTGTCCATGTCGGGAGGGCCCATGCCAGCAGCGCCAATCGAGCAGCCGACCCCGCCGTCGTATCCACCGAAGACGCCTCCGCCGCCGAAGAAGCCAGCCTCCCCGCCCCGCCCTGAGACTGCGGACGGCGGCTCCGGCGTGCTTGTCAGGTCGGCACGGTGTGGGGTGGTGATGCGGGGCAGGCGTGGGGCGAACTGGGTGTACGCGGCAAACCGGTGGGCGGCGGGCAAAGCCAAGGAAGCGGTCCTCGCTCAGCTTGAGGCGTGGGGTTTCTGTCCCGGCCAGGACGTGCTGGACGCAGTCGAGGCGGTCACGGTGCTCCTTGTCGAGGCAACGGTCGAGGACCAGGGGAATCGAGTGTCCGTGCACTTGTCCGACCAGGACGGGCAGGCCTGCATTCTTGCCCTGTCCCATCATCCTGGTCTCGCCGACTTGGACGACGATGCCGGCTCGGATGTACTGCACCAGGTAACGGCGCACCACCCGGTTACCGAGTGCGGGATGGACACGGGTCCAGACGGCCGCCGAGTTTGGGCCGTCATCGACCTCTGACCCAGCCCACCCCTGGCGACGGGGCTTTCGGGATTGGGAGACCAACGTCCTGGCGTGACCTCAAGCGCTCGTACCTGCGAACCGTGCTGTGGTGCGGCGCTTGTCCCCACGAGGAAACCCGGGTCGGCCGGCTGCGCAAGTTGGCCTCCCGACCGGGTGCTGTATTCGGGGTGCAGGCTGAGGCTTGCGGTGTTCCCTTGTGTGATCGGCGGTTTCTGTGCCGGGCGGTGCTGCGTCCCGGGCTCTTGTCGCGTTCCGGCCGGACCTGTCGGGTCCGGCCGGAACGACGGATCAGTTGTCGGTGCTGTTGCCCAGCTGGGACTAGGCCCGCGTCTTCCTCGCGGAAGCAGGTGGAACTCGCAAGCAAGCCTCCTGCAGGTCATTGGAGGAGCCGCGAGGCGGATCTGCAGAGGTCGTGGCTGACATCGTTCCGTTTTCACGGGTGATCGACAAGAGACGGCCCAGCCTGCGCCGACGGTTACGGCTCGGGGTGCGGGGACCGGCACGCGGCGCGAGGATCGAGATGCGACGGGCCGGCCGGGATGACGTACCGCCCGGCGCGCGGCCTGCCGCCTGTGGCCTCAAGGGGGGTCTGGAGGTGTGTACGTATGCCACGACCGCTGTGGTCCGGGGCGATCAGCTTCGGCCTGGTCACGATCCCCGCCAAGATCATTAGTGCGACGGAGGACCACTCGATCCACTTCCGGCGGGTGCATCTGGAGGACATGGGTCGCGTCCGTACGCGCAAGGTCTGCGAGCTCGACGAGAAGGAGCTGTCGCAGGAGGAGATCGGCAAGGGCTACGAGGTCTCCAAGGACGAGGTCGTGCCGGTGACAGACCGGGAGCTGGAGGAGATGCCGCTGCCGACGGCGAAGGCGATCGAGATCGTCGCCTTCGTCGAAGGCGAAGCGCGTGAGTTCGTGGATTCCTGGAGGGAGCAAGTACTGAACCCGCGCGTTGTTGCCGGGTTGGGGACGGCAATGTGGGTGGGTTCGCCTGTGTCTGCAGGGGAGGCGGCGGCTGTCAGAGCCGTGGGGATGGCTGGCGTACAGCTCGGGTGGCTGTCCACGGTGCGATGAGCGCGGCGGCCACGGAGGCGGCGGCCAGGAGGAAGAAGAGTGGTCTGTAGCCGCCGAGGGGTGCGGCCAGGGCTGCGCCTGCGAAGGGCGCGAGGGCTGACGCCGTGGTGGTCGGTGCGGCAAGGATTCCGGACAGGCGGCCGTAGTGGGTGGCGCCCCATCGGTCAGTAATCGCGGTGGCCTGCAGCAGGGTGATGTTGCCGCGCACCATTCCCGCGGCGATCGATAGCACCACCAGCAGGAGGTACGGGCCGGGGGTCAGGGCGAGTGCTGCGGTGGTGACGCCGCCGAGCGCGATCAGCGCGGTTGTTCGGGTGGTCACACCGGTTCGGGCGGCCAGCGTTGCGTACAGGGTACGACCGAGGGTCTGTCCGGCGCCGCCGAGGCCGAGTGCCCATGCTGCCTGGGTGGTTGAGTATCCGCGCTCGATGAGCAGGGGGACCAGGGCGACGACAACGGCGAACACGGTGAAGGCGGAAAGAGTGAGGGCTGCGGCGAGCATCCAGAAGGGGCGGCTGCGAGTCACTGCGGTCGCTGAATCTCCGGCGTGGGAAGACTGTGGCGGTGCGGCCGGCCAGGGGGCCTTGAGCGCGAAGACGTGCGCGGGGATGGTCACGGCCGCGAGGATCAGAGCAAGGACGGTGTAGGTCATGCGCCAGCTCATGTGGTTGGCGAGAGCTGCGGTCAGGGGTGCGAAGACGGTCGAGGCGAGTCCGCCGGCGAGGGTGACGATGGTGAGGGCGCGGACGTGGTCGGGGGCCCACCAGCGGGTCAGTGCGGCGAAGGCAGGCTGGTAGAAGGTGGCCGCCATGGCCAGTCCTGCCAGCAGCCATCCGGCGAAGAAGACTGGCAGGTTGGGGGCGGCGGCAATGACCAGGAGGCTCGCCACTCCGAGGATGGAGCCGGCGGTCATGACGGTGCGTGGTCCGCGATGGTCGATGATCCGGCCGACGCGGATGCCGGCGAAGGCTGAGATGAGCAGGGCTGCGGAGAATGCTGCTGTCGTTGCGCCGGTGGACCAGCCGGTGTTGGCAGTGATGGCTGGGTTCAGGACTGGGAAGGCGTAGTAGACGATTCCCCAGCTGGTGATCTGTGTGGCGCACAGCGCGGGGAGCACGGCGCGGGGCCGCGGCCGGTCCCCTGTTCCGGTCGTGGCCCCGCGGGCGTCGAGGTTGGTCACGGGCAGCAGCCACCGGCCCCGGTCGACGCGGGCGGGCCTGCTTCGGTGGCGGCCGGGTCCGCGCAGCAGGTGCTGTTCTTCTGCTTGGCCATGGAGTCGGCGTCGGCCTTGACGACGTACACCTCCCACGGTTCCTGGCCGGGGCCGTGGACCCAGACCTTGTCCTGGAGCGCGTAGCAGCAGGTGGTGTCGTTCTCGACGTCGGTCGCCAGCCCTTGCTCCTGAAGGCGGGTGGTGGCGGCATGGACTGCTTCGGTTGTGTCGACTTCGACGCCGAGGTGGTCCATGCGGGTGGCTGCGTCCGGTGGGCCCTGAACGAGGACGAGTTTGAGTGGCGGTTCGGCGATGGTGAAGTTGGCGTACCCGTCGCGCAGTTTCGCCGGTTCGGTGGCGAAGAGCTTGCTGTAGAAGGCGATTGAGGCTGGGAGGTCGGGGACGCGCAGGGCTAGCTGTATGCGTGACATGACGTTCCTCCTGACTCGTGCGGACGCGCCCGGCCGGACGTGGCCGGGCGCGGTGGTTCAGGACCCGCAGCACCCGCCGGACGTGGTGTCCTCGGCGACCGCTACCGGCAGGGAGAGGCCGGTGCCGATCTGGACGAGGGCGGGGGCCGGAGCGCAGCAGCCGCCCTCGTCGCTCTGTCCGGCGGCGGGGTCGTCGAAGAGTCCGGCGCCGCCGCACACTCCGGTCTCGGGGAGGGTGAGTTCGACGCGGTCGGCGGCCTCGGTGTCGCCGGCGAGGGCGGCGGTGACGGAGCGGACCTGCTCGTAGCCGGTCATGGCGAGGAAGGTGGGGGCGCGGCCGTAGGACTTCATGCCGACCAGGTAAATACCCTGTTCGGGGTGGGCCAGTTCGCGGTGGCCGTGCGGGTAGACGGTGCCGCAGGAGTGCTGGTTCGGGTCGATGAGCGGGGCAAGCTCCACCGGCGCCTGCAGGCGCTCGTCCAGGGCGAGGCGGAGTTCCGACAGGAACGACAGGTCGGGGCGCAGGCCCGTCAGGACGATGACCTCGTCCACCGGGTCGAGGCGCCGGCCGTCCTCACTGACCAGGACCAGCCGGCCGTCGGCGGCCGGCTCGACGGCCTCGGTGCGGAATCCGGTGACGGCGTCGGCGTATCCGTCGTCGACGGCGGCCTTAGCCGCCAGCCCCAAAGCGCCACGCGCGGGGAGCTGGTCGGCGGAGCCGCCGCCGAAGGTGGAGCCGCTGATGCCGCGGCGCAGGATCCACACCCCGTGCGTACCGGGCTCGTCCTTCGCCACGCCGGCGAGGGCGGCAAGGGCGGTGAACGCTGAGGCCCCGGAACCAATGACGGCGGTGCGCTTCCCGGCGTACCGGGCGCGGACGGCCGGGTCCTTGAGATCGGGGATGCGGTAGGCGATGCGGGCGGAGGCGGCGTGTTCGCCGAGGGCGGGCAGTCCGTCGGCGCTGATCGGGGCGGGCGTGGACCAGGTGCCGGACGCGTCGATCACGGCCCGGCCCAGGATGCGCTCCTCGGAGCCGTCGGCGCGCGTGACGCGGAGGGTGAAGGGCTGCTGCTCGCGGTCCGCGTCGACGATCCGGTCCCGGCCGAGGCGCGAGACGCCGGTGACGGTGGCGCCGTAGAGGACCGTGTCCCCGAGGACATCGGCGAGCGGCTGGAGGTACCGCTCCGCCCACTCCCCGCCGGTGGGGTAGGTGTCCTCAGCGGGCCTGGCCCAGCCGGTCGGCGCCAGGAGCTTCTCGGCGGCCGGGTCGACGAGCTCGCTCCAGGTCGAGAACAGCCGCACGTGCGACCAGCCCCGCACTGCGGTGGCGGCGGTGGGCCCGGTCTCCAGAACCAGGGGCTCGATGCCGCGCTCGACGAGGTGGGCGGCTGCCGCCAGCCCGGCGGGGCCGGCGCCGATGACGACAACCGGAAGGTCTGCAGTGGTGGTCATGGCGGTGATGTCCTCCGGGATAGGCGACCGTTCCCGGCCGCTGTTTCGACTGCTGTCTATATCCAAAGGTTGCCACTGGCATCGATGAGTGTCAACATAGACATATGTCGAATTCAGGGATGGTGGAGCTGCCGGTGCTGGAGGCCGGAACGGTGGTGCCGTGCTGCCCGCCGATCACCGCGGGCGAGCTGTCGCAGACCGACGCGGAGAAGATGGCCGCGATGTTCAAGGCACTGTCCGACCCAGTGCGGCTGCGCCTGTTCTCGAAGGTCGCCTCGCATGCGGGGGGCGAGGCGTGCGTGTGCGACATCTCCGACGTCGGCGTCTCTCAGCCGACCGTCTCCCATCACCTGAAGAAGCTGCGCGAGGCCGGCCTGCCGACCTCGGAGCGGCGCGGGACCTGGGTGTACTACAAGGTGGCCCCGCCCGTCGTGGCGGCCATGTCCGCCATGCTCGACCTGCGCACCTGACCTTCGGTTCGCGCCTGCGGGTCAGCCGGTGCAGTCGGGCGGGCAGCAGCGCGCCAGGTATGCCTGAAGCGCGGTGACTCGCTGGGTCATCGTGGCGCCGTCGGCCCGGTAGTAGACCTGTTTGCCCTCCTTGCGGGAGATCACCAGGCCGCCGCGGCGCAGCAGGCTCAGGTGCTCCGAGGCGGTTGACGGCTTCAGTGCGCAGCGGTCGGCGATCTCGCCGACCGTCAGCTCGATCCCGCCGGTGAGCTGCTGCAGCACCTTCTGGCGGGTTTCGCTGGCCAGGGCCTTGAGGAAGTCGGCCGTCGCCGGATCCACCGCGGACGTCTCGATGCCGTTCTCTGTCACAGCTTCCTGCTCAATGTTTCGTCACTTCCCGAAATAACGACTCAAGTGAAGGGTTACGTTCTCATGGAGCATGCCGATCTCGTCATCATCGGTGCCGGGCAGTCCGGCCTGGCCACTGCGGCACTCGCCCCGCGTCACGGCTTCACCCGCATTCTGGTCCTGGAAGCCGCGAAGGAGCCGGGCGGGTCCTGGCCGCGCTACTACGACAGCCTCACCCTGTTCTCCCCCGCCCGGTACTCCGCCCTGCCCGGGATGCGGTTCCCCGGCGACCCGGACCGCTACCCACGGCGGGACGAAGTCGTGGATTACCTGCGCGACTACGCCAACCGCCTGCCCGCCGACATCCGCACCTCGACCTCCGTCACCTCCGTAACGCACGGGGACGGCGCCTGGTCCGTGCTCGCCGGCGACGGGCGGAAGTTCACCGCTGGGGCGGTCGTCGCTGCGACCGGCGACTACGGCACACCCTTCACTCCGGATCTTCCTGGACGCCAGGACTTCGGCGGCCAGGTACTGCACGCCGCCGACTACCGCAGCCCCGACCCGTTCACAGGGCAGCGGGTCGTCGTGGTCGGCGGAGGCAACTCCGCGATCCAGATCGCCGCGGACCTCGGTGCGGTTGCCGACACCACCCTGGCCAGCCGACGCCCGATCGGCTGGACGCCCCAACGCCCGCTCGGCCGGGACCTGCACTGGTGGCTCACGCACACCCGCCTCGACATCGCCCCGATCCGACGGCTGCTGGCGAAGGTCCCCGTCTCCGTGATCGATGACGGCTACTACTTGGCTGCACTGGACCGGTACGGCATCGAACGTCGCGGCATGTTCACCCGGTTCACGAATGAGGGCGTGGTGTGGACCGACGGGACGAAGGAAGCAGTCGATACGGTCCTGCTCGCCACCGGCTACCGGCTCACCTTCCCCTACCTGCACGACAGCGGCACCCTCGGCACCGATGGCGCACCGCTGCACCGCGGCGGCATCGCCACCACGGTGCCGGGCCTCGGATTCGTCGGCATGGAGTTCCAGCGCAGCTTCTCCTCCAAGACCCTGCGCGGCGTCGGCCGCGACGCAGGGTACGTACTGTCCCGGCTGCGGAAACGCTGAGCCTCGGCCGGACTGCCCTTTCACCCAGCCGCGCGGCACAATCGTCGCCAGCATCATGCGGCAGGAAGGAATCGCAGTGCCCGCGCAGTTCACCCTCACCCCCATGCTTGCCGAGGACGCTCAACAGGTTCTGGCGATCTACCAGTCCGGGATCGATGAGGGCAATGCCACCTTCGAGACTGCGGCTCCGTCCTGGGAAGCGTTCGACAGGTCCAGGCTGACCAGCCATCGACTGGTCGCGCGCACTCCCGACGCCGGCGTGATCGGCTGGATCGCCGTTTCTGCGGTCTCGGCTCGTGCCGCGTACGCCGGTGTGGTCGAGCACTCCGTCTATGTTCACCCTGCCGCCCGCGGGCAGGGCATTGCTCGTGCCCTTCTGCACACCTTGATCGCCTCCACGGAGGCGGCTGGGATCTGGACCATCCAGTCGGGGATCTTCCCCGAGAACACGGCCAGTCTCGCCCTGCACCAGCAAGCCGGTTTCCGCGTTATCGGGACACGCGAACGCGTCGGCCGGCTCCACGGAATGTGGCGGGACGTTCAACTGATTGAACGCCGGAGCCCTCACGTCAACTGAGCTGCCAGCGGACCAGCGGTCGTCCCTGAGCCGGCTTGAAGTGTCGGCCCTCAGCTGTGCTCAGCGGCTGAGGAGTTCAGCGATCTCTGTAGTTGCGTCGCGGGCCGGGCGGCCGACGCCGATGAGGGTGGCGGAGGCGGGCCCGGTCCAATCGCCGTAGCCCAGGAGATGCAGGCGCGGTTCGCCGACGGCCCGGGTTCCGTGGGTGGGGATGTGGCCGCGTGGTCCACGAAGGCCCAGCGGGGCGAGGTGGGACAGAGCCGGCCGGAAGCCGGTGCACCAGATCACCGCGTCGATCGCAGCCCGTGTGCCGTCTGCCCACTCGATGCCGGCGGCGGTAAGCCGGGCGAACATCGGGGACGTCTTGAGCAGTCCGGCATCCCGCGCCTCACGGACGGGTGGGACGGCGACGATGTCGCCCAGGGAGGCGACGCCGCCGGTGTCGGTGCGTCCTTCGTCCAGGGCGCGGCGCCGGGCGGTCGCGGCGTCGAACAGGGCCCTGCCGTCGATGGCGTCGGCGAGGAAGCGTGGTGGGCGCTGAGTGACCCAGGTCAGATCGATGTCGTCGTGGGTGGCGAGATCTGCGGCGATCTGCGCCCCGGAGTTCCCGCCGCCGACGACGACGACTCGCTGCCCGGCGAAGTCGGACGGTCTCCGGTAGCCAGTGGTGTGCAGCTGGCGGCCGGCGAACATGTTCCGGCCGGGGGTGGCGGGCAGGAAGGGGCGCCACCAGGTGCCGGTCGCCGAGACGACTGCCCGGGCGGACCAGATGTCCTTGTCCGTGTCCACCCGCAGCCGATCACCGTCCCCGTGTACCTGCTGGACCCGGACCTGGCGGTGAACGGGCAGGTCGTAGCGCTGCTCGTAGTCGCTCAGGTACTCCACGACGTGCCTGGCGTCGGGGTATTCCTGGCCCGGCTGGGCCGGCATGAGGCGGCCGGGCAGCGAGGAGAAGGCCGCCGGGGAGAACAGGTGCAGCGAGTCCCAGGTGTGCTGCCATGCCCCGCCGGGCGTGCCCTGCGCGTCCAGGATCACGAAGTTCAGCTTCTTGCGGCGCAGGTGGTACCCGGCCGCGAGCCCGGCCTGCCCGCCGCCGATCACCACCACGTCCGTCTGCCTGGTCACGGCGTTGGAACCGCCAGGCTCGGCACCTCGGCTGTGGCGCACACCGGGCAGAGGACCCTGCGTGCCCTAGCCTCACCGGGGGCTCCCAGCAGGCTGCCGAGGCGTACGTTTCGGGGCGCGATGCGGGCATGCGCCGCGCGGGCCCCGGCTCCGTAGCCCTGGCAGATGCCGACGGTGGGGCTGTTCGTTCCTGCGGTGCGGCAGTCGAGGCAGTGCATCAGGAGTCCCCTCCTGGGGTGGTGAGGGCCGCGGGAGCGAACCTCTTGCGCCAAGCCAGCGCGACGTACACCAGCCCGATCAGGACCGGGACCTCGATGAGCGGGCCGACGACGCCCGACAGGGCCTGGCCGGAGGTGACTCCGAAGGTGGCGATGGCGACGGCGATGGCCAGCTCGAAGTTGTTGCCCGCAGCGGTGAACGCCAGCGTGGTGGTGCGGTCATACGCGAGGCCGAGCCCCTTGCCGAGGAGGAAGGTCCCGAAGAACATGATCGCGAAGTAGACCAGGAGCGGCAGCGCGATCCGTACGACGTCCAGCGGCTGGGAGGTGATCGTCTTTCCCTGGAGGGCGAACAGGACGACGATCGTGAACAGCAGTCCGTACAGCGCCCAGGGGCCGATCCTCGGCAGGAACTTCGCCTCGTAATTGCTGCGGCCCATCTTCTGCTCGCCGATGCGGCGGGTGAGGAAGCCGGCGAGCAGCGGGATGCCGAGGAAGATGATGACGTTCAGCGCGATGTGCCAGACGGACACGTCCAGGCCCTGGCCATCGCCGAGGTTCATCCAGCGGGGCAGCAGGTCGAGGTAGAACCAGCCGAGCAGGCCGAACGCGAGGACCTGGAAGACCGAGTTCAGCGCGACGAGGACGGCTGCGGCTTCGCGGTCGCCGCAGGCGAGGTCGTTCCAGATGATGACCATGGCGATGCAGCGGGCGAGGCCGACGATGATCAGGCCGGTGCGGTACTCGGGAAGGTCCGGAAGAAAGATCCACGCCAGCGCAAACATCACCGCGGGTCCGACGATCCAGTTGATGACCAGCGAAGAGACCAGCAGCTTGCGGTCGCTGGTCACGCGGTCGAGCCGGTCGTAGCGGACCTTGGCGAGGACGGGGTACATCATGACCAGCAGACCGAGCGCGATCGGCAGCGAGATCCCGCCGATCTCGATCTTCGCGAGCGCGTCGTTCATCCCCGGGATCAGGCGGCCCAGGCCGAGACCGACAGCCATGGCGAGCAGGATCCACACCGCGAGGTAGCGGTCGAGGGTGGAGAGCTTCTTGACGATCGAGTCGTCCCCACCGCCAGCCGGGGCGGGGGAGGTGGTGGGCTCGGTGGAGGTCACGGGCAGGCCCTCTTGTTCTCGGAAGCGGTGCGGGCGGAGTCGGCCAGTGCGGCGAACTGCTCGGAGAGCCCGGCCAGGACCTCGGGCTTGAGCTTGTAGTAGGTGAAGCGGCCACAGGGCTCGGTCTCCACCACGCCGGCTTCGCGCAGGACCTTCATGTGGTTGGACAGGTTGGTCTGCTTCGCCCCGGTCTCCTCGACCAGGTGCGTTGTACAGAGCGTCTCGCGCGCCAGCAGGGTCACGATCCGGAGGCGGAGCGGATCGCCCAGCACCCGGATCAGATCAGGATCGACTGAAGTCAGCATGCACTGATACTCTCACATCATCACTCGCTGATACCAGCGGGGGCTGAAGTCATTGGCGGGTGAGTTCCGCCGTGCGACGAGAGAGAACGATCATCATGGCCGAGTCTTCCGGCAAGCCGTCCGTCCTGTTCGTCTGTGTCCACAACGCCGGCCGCTCCCAGATGGCGGCTGCCTGGCTGACCCACCTGGCCGGGGACCGTGTCGAGGTCCGCTCTGCCGGCTCGAATCCGGGCACCTCCGTCAACCCCGCCGCCGTCGAAGCGATGGCCGAGGTCGGCATCGACATCTCCGCCGAGACTCCGAAGATTCTCACCGTCGACGCGGTCCGCGAGTCCGACGTGTGCATCACGATGGGCTGCGGTGACACCTGCCCCGTCTTCCCCGGCAAGCGCTACCTCGACTGGAAACTGGATGACCCGGCCGGCCAGGGCGTGGAAGCCGTCCGCCCCATCCGCGACGAGATCAAGACCCTGATCGAGGGCCTGATCAAGGAGATCGCCCCGGAGGCCACGGCGTGAGCGACATACGTGACGTCGTCATCATCGGGTCCGGCCCCGCCGGCTACACCGCTGCCCTTTACACCGCCCGCGCCCAACTGCGGCCCGTCCTCTTCGGCAGCAGCATCTTTGTCGGCGGCTCGCTGACCACCACCACCGAGGTCGAGAACTTCCCCGGCTTCCCCGACGGTGTCGACGGCCCCGACCTCATGGACAAGATGCGAGCCCAGGCCGAGAAGTTCGGCACCGAGATGATCAACGACGACATCGTCTCCGTCGACCTGACCGGCGACATCAAACTGCTGACGGACTCCGCGGGCACCGTGCACCGCACGAGAACGGTGATCATCGCGACCGGCTCCGGCTACCGCAAACTCGGCCTGCCGAACGAGGACGAGCTGTCCGGGCGCGGGGTCTCCTGGTGCGCGACCTGTGACGGGTTCTTCTTCCGTGACCGCGACATCGTCGTGGTCGGAGGCGGCGACACCGCCATGGAGGAAGCCACCTTCCTCACCCGCTTCGCCAAGTCAGTCACCGTCGTCCACCGCCGCTCCACCCTGCGCGCCTCCAAGGTCATGCAGGACCGGGCCTTCGCCGACGACAAGATCTCCTTCGCCTTCGACAGCGAGATCGCCGAGATCAAGGAGACGAACGGCATGCTGTCCGGCGTCGTCCTGCGCGACGTCTTCACCGGCGCCACCCGCGATCTGGACGTGACGGGGCTGTTCATCGCGATCGGCCACGACCCGCGCACCGAACTGTTCACCGGCCAGCTCGGCCTCGACACCGAGGGCTACATCACCGTCGCCGCTCCGACGACGCGTACCAGCCTGCCTGGTGTCTTCGCCGCCGGCGATGTCGTCGACCACTCCTACCGTCAGGCCATCACCGCCGCCGGCACCGGCGCCGCCGCAGCCCTGGACGCCGAGCGCTACCTCGCAACCAGCAACGCCGCCCCGACCGAGCACGAGCCCTTCGTGATGTCGGCCTGAGCGACCAGCCACGCGGGGCCCGCCCGAGCCCACGCTGTGCTGGTACGGCCCGAATCGCCGCTGCCCGTTGGATGACAGCCCTCTTCCCCGCACAGCCCGAGGCCGGCACACGCTTGACCTTCGAGTCGGGTGAAAGGTTTACCGTCGGGGGTGTGACGACCTACCGCATCTCGCAACTTGCCGAACGCTCCGGCGTTCCGGCCACGACGCTGCGGTTCTACGAGGGCGCCGGGCTGCTTCCTGCCGATCGGACTCCGGCCGGCTATCGCGTATATGGCGAGGACGCGGTCGACCGGCTGGGGTTCATCGGTGCGGCCAAGCACCTGGGGCTGCAGCTGGAGGAGATCGGCGAGCTGCTCGCTGTGTGGGAGGCCGGTGCGTGCCGGGACGTGAAGGCCGACCTGCGGCCGCGGATCGTTGCCCGCCTGGCCGAGGCCGAGGCCCGCGCCGCCGAACTGGCCGCGTTCACCGCCTTGCTGCACGCCGCCCTGGAGCACCTGGACGCGCTGCCGGATCGTGCGAGCCCCTGTGATCCCGGGTGCGGCTTCCTCGCCGCGTCGGCTTCTCCCGCTGCCGGTGCGCGGCCGGTGGACGTGGTGCTCGCGCCCGGACGCCAGACCGCCGAGGCAGAAGTGGAAGGGTGGCGCACGGCGCCGGTGGCGTGCTCCCTGGCCGGCGACGGGCTGCATAAGCGGACCGCCCAGTGGCGTCAGGCGGTCGACGGCGCCGTACGGACCGCGATCCCCGAGGGACTGCGGCTGACGCTGCCCGTCGAGCGGACCGCGCGGGTGGCTGAGCTGGCGGCGGCCGAGCAGCAATGCTGCCCGTTCTTCGACTTCCGCCTCCACCTCGACGGCCCGCGCCTGCACTTGGAGGTCCGCGCGCCGGGTGACGGGGCCGGACTGCTCACCGATCTGTTCGGCCCGGCCGCCTGAACGCACCCTCCCCTTCCCGCCCGTTTCCCCTGCTCCGGAGAGTTCCGGCCATGCTCGTCGCCCGTTCCATCGCCCTGTTCGCCGTTGCCGCGCTGTTCGAGATCGGGGGTGCCTGGCTGGTCTGGCAGGGCATTCGCGAGCACAAGGGCTGGGTCTGGATCGGCGCCGGCGTCATCGCGCTCGGGCTCTATGGTGCCGTGGCGACCCTGCAGTCCGACGACAACTTCGGCCGGATCCTCGCCGCGTACGGCGGGATCTTCGTCGCAGGGTCGATCGCATGGGGCATGGTCGCCGACGGCTACCGCCCCGACCGCTTCGACACCCTTGGCGCCCTGGTCTGCCTCGCCGGGATGGCGGTCATCATGTACGCCCCGCGCGGCCACTGAACCGGCTGCCCCGGGATCAGAGCAGGGCCTGAACGGCGTACAGCGCACCGAGGGCGGCCGCGAGCGTGCCGAGCAGGAGCCGGAGCAAGGTCTCGGGCAGGTGCGGCTGGAGCCGTGCGCCGAGGTAGCCGCCGATCAACCCGCCCAGGCCGCAGGCCAGGCCCAGCCACCAGTCGGGCGCGACGGGCCCGGGGCTCGCCAGGGCCAGCACGGCATACGCGGCGGCCCCGGCGACGGACGTGGTGAAGGTCGCGGCCAGGGTGGCTGGCGCGATGCGGGCCATGGGCATGCCGCGCGCGGCGAGGATCGGCCCGAGCAGGGAGCCGCCGCCGATACCGTAGATCCCGCCGATCACTCCGACCGTGAGGGCGAGAGCGGCGAGCGCGGGCGCCGACGGCTCGGCCGCGTCCTGCCGCCGCTGGGCGGGGCGCAGGGTACGCAGGCACAGCCACGCACCGAGCGGCAGCAGGAATGCGGCGACCAGGAGACGGAAGATGCCGGGGCCGGGGAGGGCGAAGACGCGGATTGCGGCGCCGACGAGGACGCCGGGCAGTGTCCAGGCGATGAGGCGCCGGGCCAGTGGGCCGCGCAGAGCACCGTCGCGGCGGTAGCGCCATAGTGCGCCTGGCCCGGCCGCCACATTGAACAGCAGGTTCGTCGGCGTGACCGCGGGGCTCGGCACGCCGAGGACACTGAGCTGGACGGGGAGAAGGAAGACCGCCCCGGACACGCCGACCGGAGCGGTCACCGTCGAGATCAGCAGGCCGGCGGTGAACCCGGCCCAGATCGTCCACTCCACCGCTGCCCCCGCCGCTCCTCGATCCCCTCGTCAGTATCGACGGGCCAGGCCGCAGCGCCGCGGGCCGGCAACGAGATGTTCACGAGCAGCAGGTGCAGCCCGGCTGGCAGACGCACGCGTCCGCCTCGATCGCGGCAATCCCGGTGGGGGGCCGAGGTGTGGGTGATGGGTGCGCAGCAGCCCTTGCCCTGCCAGGCGTCGCGGCCTTGCGCACTGGCTGAGCACATACTCCGCGCACCCGGGCGTGTACGGCGCCCGTCCACGCCGCGGCCGTCTTCCGACCACCGGTGCCCGCGACGTCTTCGAGCTCGGCGCCAGCCATGGCTGCGACGCCCTGTACTGCGCGCGGGAGGACCCGGCACTCACTCCCAGATGTTGTCGACGTCTATCGGGGCAGCTTGCTGGTGCGTTCGGGGTGGGCGGCGGTGACGTAGCGCATGGCAGCGCTGTCACCGATCCCGAACAGGCGCATGAGGTGCAGTGGATCAGCCGTTGCGCGGGCCTCGTCGAGGATCCGATCCTGCCGGAGCGCGTCCAGACTCATCCCCTTGGGGAACACGCCGCGGATTGTTGTCACGTCCGGCGGAGGTCCGGCGGCGGCGAGCGCGCAGTGTCCCGTGACCAGCAGATGGGAGTTGGTTGAGGCGGGCCAGCGCCGGTTGCGGACGGTAAGCCATTCAGCCGCGAGCTGATGGGTGAAGGGCTCCAGGTGGATGGTCCGCCTCGTCATGCCATGGCGGACGGTGAGCCTGCCACGGGACAAGTCCAGGTCCGAGAGGAGCAGGGTCCGGATCTCCTCACCGTTCAGGGCGTGTACAGCGACCAGCGCGATGACGAGGCGGCCGAACGCCGACTTCGCTTCCTCGAACACGAAGGGCAGGACGTCGGAGGGGACCGAGCGGGGCAGGCTTGTCGAGCGGCGGACGCCGAGGGTGAGGGCGGGATCGTGGAAGATGACCCGCTCCTGTTTCAGAGCCCGGAACAGGCTGCGCAGAGAGCAGTCGAGTTGTCCGCCCGAAGCGCCGGTGAGGCTCTTGGCCGCCTGCGCGACATCGGCATCGGTGACTTCACGCAGGCTGACCACGCCCCTGTCCGACCAACCCACAAGGACAGGCTGGAGCCGGGCCAAGTACCTGCGGATACACCGGAAACCGCGCGGCAAGTGCTGACGTCGCCCTTCACCGCGGAGCACCGACACCCAGGTCCCTACCTCGTGGGACAGCTGGGCCGGCATACCGCTAACCGTGCGCTCGACCCAGACCTCGTCGCGGTCACGGTGCAGTCCCGGCGCCTCGACGAGCAGACCATGGGCATCGAGAAATTCGCACACCGCACGCGCATAGAGCCCGGACCCAGCGCGGGTCAGGTCATACACGTCATGCTCCCAGACCGGGGCATCTGCGCCCAGGAACCGCAGAAGCAGAACCAGAGCGCGCTGGGCCTCCCGGCCCGCCCCCGGGCGCCGACGCTCGCGCCGTTGCCGGTCGAACTCCTCGGCCAGCACCGCGGCCCGCTGCGACAGCTCAGGCAATTCCTGACGGCCTCGGAACCGGGTCATCACCGGCGCCCAGTCGCGGCGGACCCGGAACAGCACCTGCTGCCCGGCCGGAACGACCGACGCCACCGGCACCGACTGCGCGGCGGCCCCGATGCGAGCGGCAACCGGTCTGCCCCGGCCTGCCGCCCGAACCACGAACGTCAGCTGATGACCGGTCGGCCCGGCACACGGGTCTGCTACGCAGAGTCGGCACCGTCCGTTGCGCAGCGGTGTCTCCGCGCGGCCACAACCCGCACAACGGCCCACAGGATCGCGCCTCCACAGAGAGCACGAACGGCACAGATGTTCCCGGATTCCGCTCATCCACCCATCGCACTGACGGCACGACCGGGGCGCCGGCCATGACGGTGTTCCCTGCCGCGGGATGTATCCCGCGTGCGGGAGCGCGTGGCACCCCGCGAGGGCGCGTGCCGGATCCCCGTCAAGCAGACCAGCCCGCTCCAGGATCATTCCGACTGCTGTTCCGGCTTCGGGAAGGTCAGCCAGCACGTGGTCAGGGACCAAGGCCGCTCCCTCAGCGTCTCGTACGACGAGCGCCAGGCGAATCATCCGGGTGGCCTTGACCCGCCAGGACCTCGTCAGGCCGTGCTCAGAGGCGAACGCCCGCACCTGAGCCAACGCCAGCTCCTCGTCGGCCACGACCCGTTCCGCCACCGCACTCGCGGTCACCTGCGTCAGAACTCGCCCGGCCGGGAACAGCGCGGTTTGTCCCCGGACAGCGCAGGGCAGTACCTGGCCGCTCCAGCCTGTGTCGCCATCTGTCAGCAAGCTGCGCTGCCAACGGCTCAATGCCGCCGGGCTGCTGGCAGGGCGCCGCAACGCTCGCGCGGCGCCCGATGACCCGACGTTCAGGCCAAGGACCAGCTGGACCGGGCGAGGACGGGCCTGCTCAAGGGCGTGCACCCAGTCACCGTCGCCCTCCAGGCGGATCGAACGCAGACAGCCACGACACAACCCGTCACTGTTCAAGTGGCCTGGATGGCGGCACCGACGACACGCGCCCGGCACCGTGTAGCGCTGCCTCCACTTCCCGCATGCCTCGCACAAACCGCTCGACGCGACTACTGACCAGCTCAGACAGTCCCGGCAACTCGCCCAAGCCCGCCGACCTGCACTCGTTTTCGCCACGGCCGGTCAGCTCGGCGGCAGCGAGCGCGGCCCGCCCGTCCGGCGTCGTGGCACCGGCCGCACAGGACCCTCGGCCTCTCCGCCGACCGCCTGGCGGCCCAGCTCCGGAGCAGCCTTATCGACTGCGACCGGCTCCGCCTGCAGCAGGTCGGCAACGGTGCAGTCCAGCGCCGCGCAGATCATGTCCAAGTCTTCCAGCCGCAGGGTGACCGGTGTTCCTCCCCAAAGAGCCGCGACCTTGCTCAGCGACGGGGTGAACCCGACTGCCCTGAACGCCTCCAGCACCTCGGTCGGCCGCCACAGATCTCGCTGCGCGGCCACCATGCGCAGGTTCCACTTCACCGTAGGTTCCCCTTGTCCATCACCAGACGCTCCGCCGCCCGGGAGCTGGCCGCCACCTCGGCGGACTCCGGGTCGGCCTGCGCACTCGCCAGATATCGCAACGTCGTGGTGGCCCAGTCGTGCCCGAGGACCTTCTGCACCTCCCACAACGTCATCCCACGCTCGTAGTTGTGGGTCGCGCACGCATGCCGCAGCAGGTGCGGATAGAGGTCGGTGACCGGACCGGCCAGGTGGCGGGCCGCTGCCTGGTGCAGCACGCGCCGGAACGTGGCCGGCACGATTGCCGGAGCGATCGGCACATTCAGCGCGGCCACCGCTCGGGTCTTGCGCTCCGACGGCCACAGCGGCGCCCGCGGGTGCCCGGCATCATCGCCGAACTCGCCCCGGACCTCCTCGATGTACCACCACAACAGAGCCCGGCCCTCCTCGAACATGTACGCCTCCCGTGGGCGTGGCCCAGAACCCCGCGCGCCCTTTCCGAGCACGACGAACCGGCCCCACTGGCCGTGCTCCCAGTGCACGTCACCCATGCACACCCCGCACAGCTCCGCCGCCCGAACCCCCGAGAGATACGCGAGCTTCGACATCACGTAGTCGCGGCACGCCACCGCGTACTTCCGGGCACCCGGGAGATGCTCGCGCCAGCACGCGAAGAAGTCCTTCATCGCACGCTGTGACGGCGGCACCCTCAGCCCGAAGTCACCGCGGTGACAAGGCCGGTTGAACGGGTCGATCGGCGAGTCCACTACGGCGCCGAACCGGCGCAGGATCTCACCGGCATACCGCTGCTCAAGGAAGGCGAAGTACGCGTCGATCCTGTTGATCTTCCCCCGCAGCGTGGACTGCGCCCGCTTTCCCGGCCCCGCGAAGTACCGATCGACTTCCCGAGGCGTCAGCCGCCACGGAGCCGACCCGTAGAACTCACAGACTTCGATCACCGGCTTGACCAGACCATCCAGCGTCGACGGCGCAAGCCCCGCCGCATCCCGAGCCCACTGGTACTCCGAGAGCGTGTCCAGGAAGAAGCTCTCCTCATCGACGACCGACACCCTGGCCTGCTGGCGCCGCTGGAGCGTGACGACGTCGGCCAACCCACTCTCGACTGCCACCGCAGCCGGATCCACATCCGAGGGGACCAGCGTCAGCGTGCGACCTTCAAAATCCGACATGAATCCGCAGATTACGGTGATGACTAGCAGAATCTGCGAGTTCCAACAGGAATCTCACACCAACGAGTGAGTGCCCCCTGCGGCCCGCTTACCTGCTGAAATGCGACTCCATGCCCTGAGGAGGCGAGAGGGGAACCCGTTCGTACTCCAATAGGCAGCATCGATCCGGTAAGGATCGGCGAGAGCTACTACCTCGGCGTAGACGGCCAGGTCGCCGCCAAGCCCTACACCCTCCTGCGTAAAGCCTTGGGGCGCTCCGACAAGGTCGCCATCGCGAAATGGGCGTGGCACGGCCGTGAGCGACTTGGGCTCTTGCAGGTGAGGAAGGGTGCGATTGTGCTGCACGCGATGCACTGGCCCGACGAGGTCCGCAGCCCCGAGTCCCTGGCGCCGCGACCGGTGGAGGTGGACGAGTCGGAGATCGAGCAGGCCGTCCAGCTGTCCGAGTCCATGACCACCGACGACATCGCCCAGTTCCGGGACCGTTACCGCGACGCCTTGGAGGAGCTGATCGAGGCGAAGTCCGAGGGGAAGGAGCGGCCCGAGCCGGCCGAGGACGGCGGGGCGGGGGAGTCCGGCAAGGTCATGGACCTGATGGCCGCCCTGAACGCCTCGGTCACCGCGGCGAAGGAGAAGCGGGGCGAGAGCGGCGAAGACGCCACCGTCCACGAGATTCGGCCTGAAAAGAAGAGTCCTGCGAAGAAGCCTGCTGCCAAGAAGGCTGCGACGAAGAAGACCACGGCCTCGAAGCCCGCGAAGAAGCGCTCCGCGTCCTGAACGCCACCGGCTGGCGGCAGAACCGGAGCCCGGGGGCCCTTCCGTCGCCCGTGCAGTGCGGGGTCGGCGGCAGGGCAGCGCTTCTTGCGCTTTTGCCATCTGTTCTCAGGCATGGCAGGCAGGAGACTTCATACAGGACAAGTCCCCTGTGCAGTCGTTGCCTGCGCGCCGGCGTGGGTGGTCAGCTGGCTGGTGCTGTAACCAGGTGGTCCGCGATGCCTGCCTTGTCCGGCCGGTAGTAGTCCTTGATGGCCTCGGTCCAAGCCGGGACCGAGGCCTGCTTCGCGCCGGCTGGTTCCAGGGCGTCGAAGAGGGCGTGAATGTTGTGCGGGGCGAAGCCGATGGCTTTCATGACGGCGACGAAGGTGGGTCGTTCGACCATTCCGTCCCCGTCCGGGTCCGCGACCGCTGTGAGGGCGTCGGCGAATTCGGTGACGGCTTCGGAGAACCGCTCCGGTGTGAGGACGATGTCCTGGAACTCCGCGTAGTCGATGCGGCCGTCACGGTTTGAGTCCAGTTCTTCGGCCAGGGTCTGCCAGTAGGTGCGGAAGGCATTCACCATCGCTTCGTGCCTGCCTGCGTCGGCTTCCGGGACTGCAGCTACCACTCTTTCCGCCATGAGTTCGAAGTCGTCTGCTTCGACGACTCCGTTCCCGTCGGCGTCGAACAACGTGAATACCAGCTGGACCCGTGCGATCGCTTCTTCCCGCATGGACATCTCGCTTCTTCCGGTTCAAATGTTGCACTGCGCACCCTAGAAGGGGGCGCATCCCGACCTCGGCGTAATGCCGGGCGTTCACGCGAAGGAGTGGCCCGCACTAGCTTTTGCGGGCATCCCGCTCCGCAGCCTGACGTGCGGGTTGTCTGTCGAGAGGGCCTCGCCCCCGGCATGGCCGCCTGGCGCTCTTGGATCCCAGCTCCATGCAGACCCCTGGTGAGTAAGCACCTCTGCGCGGCCGCGCGGGGCCACGCAGAGGTGCACCGACCGCCTGTCGCGGCCGGTGACGCTTACGGCGGAGTGGTATCGCCCACCAAGGTCGCGTGTTCGATTTGCGTTCGAGTATTCTGATGGTCCAGGCGGGATTTTTGTGGCCTTTTAGGGGGTTATCGGTCGGAGGGTGTGATGGGTGGCGGAGTGCATCTGCATGTCGCCAGCGGCTACTCGGCCCGCTATGGCGCCTCCCATCCGCATGACCTCGTCGCCCGCGCTGCCGAGAGGGGCATCGGGACACTCGCCCTGACCGACCGGGACACCGTCACCGGCACGGTCCGCTTCGCGAAGGCCGCGGCAACTGCCGGTGTCCAGCCAATCCTCGGTGTCGACGTCGCGGTCACCCCGCACACCCCTGAGCCCGCTACGCGCCGGAGACGAGCCCCGGCCCGCGGGGGAGCGCACGTGCCGCAGGCGCCGCTACGGATCACCTTGCTCGCGCAGGACACGGCGGGCTGGGGACGGCTGTGCCGTCTGGTCTCCGCCGCCCACGCCGACGCCGCACCCGGCGCACCGCCGGTCGTCCCGTGGCCTGTGCTGCACGAGCACGGCGATCAGAGCCTGACCGTGCTGCTCGGACCGGCATCGCAACCGGTGCGAGCTCTGTCGGCCGGCCGCCCGGACATCGCCGAACAGCTCCTGGCACCGTGGCGCGAGACAGCCGGGGAGAATCTACGCCTGGAGATCCTGTGGTGGGGGCTGCCCGGCCTCGGGCCGGGATCGCTCCGGCTGGCAGCTCACACCCTGGGCCTCGCGGACCGCCTCGGCATCCGGGCAGTACTGACCAACGCCGTCCGCTACGCCGACCCCGTCCAGCACCGGATCGCCGACGTCCTGGATTCCGCCCGGCTGCTGCGCCCGATCGACCGGCGCCGTCTGGATTGCGGTGAGCGCTGGCTGAAGGATCCGGAAGCGATGGCGGCGGCCGCCGAGGAGATCTGCCGTGCCACAGGCGCCGGGCAAGGGCGGGCAGCCGCTCTTCTCGCCGAGACGGCCCGGACCGGTGAGCAGTGCGTGATCGATCCGGTCAAGGGCCTCGGTCTGGGGCGCCCGCACTTTCCCGAACCGTCAGTAGTCGGCGCCGCACCAGGGGAGGGCGGGGCGATGCGGCTGCTGAAGCAGCGGTGCGAGGCAGGAATGATCG
Organism: Streptomyces sp. NPDC016469; assembly: GCF_040632905.1. Classification (NCBI taxonomy): domain Bacteria; kingdom Bacillati; phylum Actinomycetota; class Actinomycetes; order Kitasatosporales; family Streptomycetaceae; genus Streptomyces; species Streptomyces sp. NPDC016469. The sequence continues at coordinate 10,297 of NZ_JBEYCQ010000049.1, read as the reverse complement.
CTCGCGGCCTGGACCGCGACCCGGAGGCGATGAGGCAGCTCGACTACGAGCTCGGCATCATCGGCCGGCTGCGCTACGAACCCTATTTTCTGGCCGTGGCCCAAGTGGTCGCGGATGTCCGCGACATGGGCATCCGGGTGGCCGCCCGCGGTTCCGGCGCAGGGTCCATGGTCAATCACGCCCTGTTCGTCGCCACAGCCAACCCGCTCGAGCACCGCCTTCTGTTCGAACGCTTCCTCTCCGAGCGGCGCGCTTCACTGCCGGACATCGACATCGACGTCGAATCCGCCCGCAGACTCGAGGTGTACGACCGCATCATCGAACGCTTCGGCACCGACCGGGTCGCGGTCACCGGCATGCCCGAGACCTACCGAGCCCGGCACGCCCTGCGGGATGCCGGCCTCGCTCTGGGCATGGCCCCACCTGTCGTCGACAAGGTCGCCAAGGCGTTTCCGCACATCAGGGCCTGCGATATCCGTGACGCGCTCGGCACGCTGCCCGAACTGCGGCACCTGGCTGCCGACGCCGCCTCCTACGGACCCTTGTGGGAGCTCGCCGAAGGACTCGACAAACTGCCGCGCGGCATCGCCATGCACCCCTGCGGCGTCATCCTGTCAAACAGCACCCTGCTGGAGCGGCTGCCGGTGCAGCCCACCCCGGGCGGCTACCCCATGGTCCAGGCGGACAAGGAGGACGTCGAGGACCTGGGCCTGCTCAAGCTCGACGTCCTGGGAGTGCGGATGCAGTCGGCGATGGCACACGCCGTCTCCGAGATCCGCCGCACCACAGGCCGGCAGATCGACCTCGACAACCCCGACCACGTCCCCCTGGATGACCAGTTCGCCTTCGCCCTCATCCAGGACTCCGACACCGTTGGCATGTTCCAGCTGGAATCACCCGGCCAGCAGGACCTCGTCGGCCGCCTCCAGCCCCGCGACCCGCAGGACGTCATCGCCGACATCAGCCTCTTCCGCCCCGGCCCCGTCCAGGGCGGCATGCCCGCCCTTTACATCGCCGCCCGCCACGGCGCCGCCCCCACCTACCCCCACCCTGACCTCGAACCCGTTCTGAGCGACACCTACGGCGTGACGATCTGGCACGAACAGATCATCGACATCCTCGCCGTGATGACCGGCTGCGACCGCGCCCTGGCCGAAGTCGCCCGCCGCGCCCTCGCCGACGAACAGCGCCTGCCGAAACTCGAGGCATGGTTCCGCCAAGAGGCCGGTGCACGCGGCTACAGCACGAAGGTGCTGGACGAGGTGTGGGAGACCGTGGCGAGCTTCGGGGCGTACGGGTTCTGCCGCGCGCACGCAGTCGCCTTCGCTGTGCCCGCCCTGCAGTCCGCCTGGCTCAAGGCCCACCACCCAGCAGCCCTGTACGCCGGCCTCCTCGAACACGACCCCGGCATGTGGCCGCCCCGCGTGATCGTCGCCGACGCCCGCAGACACCACGTGCCCGTGCTGCCCGTCGACATCAACCTCTCCCGCCCCGCCCACACCGTTGAGGAAACCCCGGCCGGATGGGGAGTGCGGCTGTCGCTGTCCTCGGTGCAAGGCATCAGCGAGGACCAGGTCGCCCGGATCACTGCCGGCCAGCCCTACCACTCCCTTCAGGACTTCTGGCACAGAGCCCGCCCGGCCCTGCCCATCGCCGAACGCCTCATCCAGATAGGCGCCGTGGACCCACTCAAGGAGAACCTGAGCCGCCGCGACCTGCTGCTGCAGGTCGCCGAACTCCACCGCGCAACCCACAGCCGCCCCGGAACCGGGCAGCTCCCACTCGACGACACCCTCCTCACAGCCGGACCATCCGGACTGCGGGAAATGACCAGCCGCGAAATCATGAACGCCGAACTCGGCGTCCTGAAGATCGACGTATCCCAGCACCTGATGACCCACCACCACCGCCTCCTGCGCGAAATCGGCGCCACCGACGCCGCCCACCTCAAGAAGATGCACCCCGGCCAGCGGGTCTTGGTCGCCGGCGTCCGCGCATCCACCCAGACACCCCCCATCCCCTCCGGCAAACGCGTCATCTTCGTCACCCTCGAAGACGGCTACGGCCTCGTCGACATCGCCTTCTTCGAGGACAGCCACAACGACTGCGCCCACACGATCTTCCACAACGGACTGCTCCTGGTCCGCGGGACCATCGAAGCCCGCGGGCCCCGACGGACCGTCGTCGGGAACATGGTCTGGGACCTCGAGGAACTCGCCGACGCCCGCCGCGACCACGGTCTCCAGAAGGTGCTCGACCTTCTCGGCCACACTGCCCCTGCACCCACTCCCGCCCAGGCCGCCCCCTCCGAGGTCCAACCTGCGGCCCGGACACTGCCCAATGGCACCGCCGGCGCGAAACTGCACCCCTACGCCGACCTCCAGCCCGCCGGTACCCGCTCCGCCGACCTCACCCGCCTCGGTCACACCAGCCCCGGTTCGCCAGGCTGACACCGCTATCAGGCCACGCCACGTCTCCGTCCCACCACCATGTATTCGGCGGCCCGACCGCTGCCAACAGGCCTATCTTTTCCCGGCAACGTCATGGTGCGCGGCAGACGCAGTGAGTGACTCCTGCACGAGTACGGTGCAGCGATCTTCGCGGGGACAAGGGACGCCCAGCGGCCCCGGTATGCGGGTTCGGCCGGGGATTCGGCCCCCTTGGTTCAGGCGAATCCTCAGCTCAAAGCCGACAGTCGAAAGGCCACCCGCCCGGCTCGAATCCCTCGTCGCGTGCAGATTCGCCACGTTCCGGCCCCCGGTCCCCGCGGCGGAGGCGGGATGACTTCCCAAGTCTTCGCTCTCACGTTCGCCACATGCGTGCGAGATGGAGTCATATATGCGAGAAAACGCGTAGATCAGCCGTTACCAAATACGCGCCGACCGTTCGGGTGGTGCGCCGGTTGGCGCCTCGGAGTGCGCGCCGGAGCAAGGAAGGGCTTTCTGTTGAGGGTTGAACGGATGGATGCAGCAGTCAGTGAATGTCAGGGCCACGCTCATTCCATATGCATGCCGGATGCAGCCGACAGTTACGGAAATGTCCCTGATGAGTAACCAGGTGCAAAAGCTCTTCGCTGGCCGGCCCAATGGCCGCATTGTTCTGGCTCTCGGCCCATGACGGGCCGGGAACCATCGCTCCGACCAGCACGAATGAGCTGGTCGGCGGACTGCTCTGAGGGGACATCACCTTGTCTGCTTCTTCGGCTTCCCACCGCATCGCCGCGACCGTCCTCACGGCCGGTGCACTCGTCTCGGCTGTCGCCCTGCCGGCCACCGCCCAGGACCACGACCATGACCGCAACCGCCACCAGGCCCGCGTGGTCATCAGCGACATCCAGGCAGACAGCCCCGGCCGCGACAACGGCTCCAACCGGTCGCTGAACCGGGAATGGGTCGAGATCACGAACCAGAGCCGCCGCGCGGTGAACCTCGACGGCTGGACCCTGCGCGACAGCGACGGCCACCGCTACCGCTTCGACGACGTCCGTCTCTCCGGCCGAGCGACCGTCCGCATCCACACCGGCGTCGGCCGCGACACCCGCACCGACCTGTACCAGGACCGCCACCACTACATGTGGAACAACTACGCCGACACCGCTACCCTCCGTGACAACCGGGGCCGCACGGTCGACTCCGAGTCCTGGGGCCGCGGACACCGCCGCTGATCCCAGGCCCACAACTCCCGGAGGGGTGGCTGCTGCGCGGGTGCCGCACACCCCTCCACTGAGCCTGCTGTGTATGGCGCCCCTAAGTGCCATACACAGCAGGTCTTCGAGCCCAGAGCAGCTGGTTCAGTTCACGTCGACGTAGTCGACGCTAGAAATGGCGGTGCCGGTGGTGTGCCAGCCGCCAAAGTTCCACCGCCAGTAACCATCGGCCGACGCTGTCACCGTCGTCTTCAGCGATCCCGTCGAGCTAGACTTCACCGTCTTCACGGTGGAGTAGGACGCGGCACCCTTCTTCTGGAACTGGAGCTGGACGGAAGCCTCGGCGACCCGCACCGCCGCGATCCTTCCCAGCCGAAACGAACCCTCGACGATCTCCACCGTCACCACCGCCATCGACCACGCCCTTGGCGACGACCACGCCGTGATCATTCACGCCGACTCCTCCGACACCCCGGACACAGCAACGCAGTTCGCAGCCACGCCCACCCGGGCGGACACATCCGGGCTGGCCGGACTGCCACGAGGTAAGGGCGCGCAGATCCTGGCCGCCCTCCGACGGCCGGAGCTCGTCGACGCCGAGGTGGTACTGATCGCGGACACCGACACCCGCAACCCGGACCCGGCCGTCTACCGCGCGCTCCTGGACCAGGTCCGCGCCGGCGCGGCCCTCGCCATCGCTGACTACCCCCGGCACTGGGACGAGGCCAATCTGACCAACCACGTGGCCCGGCCCCTGATCGCCGCCACGACCGGGCTAGGGGCTGTTGCGAAAGTGCCAGTCTCAGCCACTCGTTGCGCCGCGGGAGGTCACCGGGCGGACCGGCCCTAATCACGACGGACAGCGGCTTGCCCCCACGGGGTAAGGTCCCGCAAGTGGAGATCATGGACTTGACCGCACTGGAACGTCGCCTCTGCCAGGCCTTCCCCCGCGGGGAACCGATCGACCTCCGCCAAGCCCAGGACGAGGACCCGGAGGATCCCCGCGCATGGGGTCCCGAGCGAACGGTCCGCGCCGAGGTCATCCACACCCTTCTCCTCAGCGATCCGTCCGAACCCGGCGAAGTGCCCGCACTCCACCTCACCGGCGCCCGAATCGTCGGCGTCCTGAACCTCCAGTATGCGGAGATACCCCACCCCGTCCGCCTCACCACCTGTCACTTCGAGCAGACGCCGGAGTTCCACGGAACACAGACCAGCCTGCTCGACCTCAGCTCGTCACGCCTCCCCGCCCTCAGGGCCACCGCCATACGCGTCAATGACGTCCTGCGGCTCACCGACTGCCGCATCCCCGGGACCGTGCAGTTGGGCAGCGCTCAGGTCACGGGCGGAATCTTCCTCGACCGCGCCCGCCTCGGTGTCGATGGCGAGCCCGCACTCGAGCTCAGCCAGGCTTCCGTCGGCAACGACATCTGGGCGCCCGGGCTCGTGGCACTGGGCGAGATACGCCTGGTATCTGCCCGTATCGAGGGCACTCTCGATCTTGAGGACGCCCACATCAAGAACCCAGCGGGCGATGCCCTCAACGCCGCTCACCTCACGGTCGGAGCAAGACTCAACGCGGGCGGCCTCCACGCCGAAGGCCGGGTCAGGCTCACCGCGGCCAAAGTCACCGGCTGGCTCACGTTCATCGAGGCCCGGCTCCGCAACCCGGGAGGTGTCGCACTGGGAGTCAGCAGCTGTGAGGCAGCCGGGTTCTCGCTCTGGGACGCGGCCCCGGTCTCCGGCGGCGTCAAGATGCACTACTCCAACTTCAAGGTCATCCACGCCAAGCCCGAGGTCTGGCCCGCCACCGTGCGGCTGGAGGGTCTCACGTACGAGACCCTCGCTCCGCGCCTGCCCGCCGCACAACGACTTGCCCTGCTTGAGCGGGACGAAGACGGCTTCGTTCCTCACGCCTACGAGCAGCTCGCGGCCGTGTACCGCCGCGTCGGTGACGACGCCGAAGCCCGTGCCGTCCAGCTTGCCAAGCAACGCCGGCACCGCACCACGCTGCCCTGGTACGGAAAGCTCTGGGGCCACCTCCAGGATGCGACCGTCGGCTACGGTTTCCGCCCCACCCGTGCCATGGCCTGGCTCTTGGCCCTGCTGCTCCTCGGCTCCGTCGCCTTCGCTCTCCACCACCCGCTCCCGGCCGAGCGCGGCAAAGGTCCGGAGTTCAATCCCGTCGTCTACGCCCTCGACCTGCTCCTGCCCATCGTCGACTTCGGCCAGGAGAAGGCATTCACTCCCACCGGCCTCTACCAATGGCTGTCCTATCTCCTGATCGCAGCAGGCTGGATCCTCGCCACGACCGTCGCCGCCGGGGTGACCCGCAATCTCAACCGCCCATGACCCGCCCTGCTTGGGAACCGCGATTTCGTGGTGCCCAAGCAGGGCGGCCCGGTGTCGTTTCCGCATCTCGCGACAGGCCCTAGAGGGGGGCGCGAAAGTGCTGGTCACAGCCATTCGTTGATGGCTGCGATCAGCACGGTCGCTTCGTAGCGGACGGCAAGTTTGTCGTATCTGGTGGCAACGGCCCGGTGCCGCTTGAGCCGGTTGATTCCGCACTCGACGGCGTGCCGCTGCTTGTAGTCATCCTTATCGAACACCGGCGGCCGCCCGCCACGCGATCCGCGCTTCAGCCGGTTGCGGACCCGGTCCGCCGGCACCGGAATCGTGGCCTTGATCCCGCGTCTGCGCAGGTAGGAACGGTTGCCGCGGGAGTCGTATGCCTTGTCGGCCCGGACCCGGTCCGGACGCTTGCGCGGCCGGCCGAGTCCCAGCCGGGGGACCCGGATCGCTTCCAGGACCGGCTCGAACTGAGGTGAGTCGCCGCGCTGCCCAGCTGTGATCACCACGGACAGGGGCTTCTGTCCCTGCTCGACCGCAAGGTGGATCTTGCTGGTCAGCCCGCCCCGGGACCGCCCGAGGCCGTGGTCGGCCGGCTCGACGAAGACACCGCCGGGCGGTTCCTTCTGGAGGTCCCCTTTTTCGCCGCCCCTGCGGCGTGCTGGTGGGCCCGGCAGACGGTGGAGTCGACGTTGACCTCCCAGGTGATCAGGCCCTTCGCGTCCGCCTCGGCCTGGAGCTGCGTGAGGATCCCGGCCCAGGTCCCGTCCCGTTGCCAGCGGCGGAACAGGTCATAGACCCGGTCCCACGGGCCATACCTTTCGGGCACGTCCCGCCACGGGGCACCGGTCCGGGTCCGCCACCGTATGCCGTCTATCAGCTGCCGCCGCGTCCACACCTGCGGACGTCCCGGCTTGATGCCTCGCGGCAGCAACGGCTCCATCCGGGCCCACTGGCCATTCGTCAGATCCCCACGTCCCACGAAGCACGATCATCAACGAGCAAGATCCACTTTCGCAACAGGCCCTAGACGTCCCGCAGCCGCTCGCCGGAGACCTCGCCGTCTCCCGCCGGGCCCTCGCCGCCGCCCAGAAGGCCGCAGCAGAACTGCCGGACGATCTCGCGCAGTGCGTTCACGGGTACGGCATCGACGCGTTCCTGCTGCTGACCGCCGCCACGACCGGGCCGGTCAGCTCCGTGCGGCTCAAGGAGCCCAAGGCTCACGCCGGGTCTTTCGATCACCTACCGGCGATCTTCCATCAGGCCGTGCCGGTCCTGCTGCACCTGACCGCGACATAACCGCTCCCGCCCGCCCGGTCCCGCACAGGCGCGACCGTCTACCGGGCGACCGACCGCACCCTGCCGCCCGGCCGTGTCCGGTCCATGGTCACCGCGCTCACCGACCTCGGCACGGGGCCCGCCGGATACGATGGTGGACCCTGGCCTGCGCACCTTGCCGGTGCCTGGCGGGCCGTCACCTCCGGTACGCCACCGATCGAAGCAGCCGACCGACTGTGGCCGTCCTACCTGCACCGCGTCTGCGACTGGCTCACCACCGCGCAGCACGCCTCCCCCCAGCACCGGACCCAGATCCTCACCACCGTCCACGACCGCCTTCGTACCGACCTTGCGACAGGAGCACCATGACCACCGCACCGCCCCCCACCTCCGCGTTCTCATCGTTCTCCCTGGAACCCTTTCCCGAACTCCAGCCCGGCGACGACCTCGCTGGCGCGATCTCCGAGGTCCTTGCCAGTACCGGCACCGAACTGCTGGACGGAGACGTCGTAGTGGTCGCCAGCAAGGTCGTTTCGATCGCCGAGAAGCGCTACGTCAACCTGTCCGACGTGACGCCCTCCGCCGAAGCCGTCGATCTGTCAGCGCGTACGGGCAAGCCGGCTGCTGTGGTCCAGCTCATCCTGGACCACTCCACCGAGCACTTTCTCGCCACCGAACGCGGCCCGATCATCGCCCGCCACACCCTCGGCCACCAGCTCACCTCCGCCGGAATCGATCGCGCCGGCACTGATGGCGCCTGGCTGCTTCCCGAGGAGCCCGACGCTTCCGCCCGTGCCCTGCGCGACGCTCTGGTCGCGGAGAACGGGGCGGAGATCGCGGTGGTCATCGCCGACTCCGACGGCCGCGCCGACCGCCGGGGCACCACGTGTATCTCCATCGGCGCTGCCGGAACAGCCCCCCTGCGGGTTACCGAGCATGGCGGGAAGCGGCAGGAGGAGACGTTCACCGACATGCTCGCCGCCGCAGCCGGAATCATCCTCGGTCAGCGGGGCCGCGGAGCCCCCGTCGTCGTCCTGCGGGGCATCGGCTACACCCCGTCGGACGAAGGGGTGACGACAATGCTCCACCACAGCCCTGCTGGGTAGCGCTATGAACGGACTGTTGTCCAGACGGTCGCAGTCACGCGTCGAGAGCCCCGTGACCAGACGACCGTGTGCCTGCCCGGAGCCAGCGAATGATGGGCTGGAGAAACGGCGCGCCTCCGACGTCATCACACGGGACCCCACCCTCATCCGCCCCGGTCGGACGAGGACGGGGTCATCTGCCATGTGGAGTCCGGACGGAAGCGGACGGCATCTTGGTCGCGCGGTTGAGGCAGCTCGTCGCGTCAGCGGGCCAGGCACGGTCGGTACAGCCAGCGGGCTTCGCTTACCTCGATCCGTTCGCAGTACGCGATGAAGACGATCCAGCACTACAGCCCGACACCTCCCCACCATTCAGGGTCGGCCACCAGCCGGGGCGCCCCGTGACCTCGTAAACAGATTCTTGCGAACTACCCGGCCGAGAAATGGCCGCGCTGCTGAGTGCCCGAGACGGCCGCGCCCGCCCGGTCGAGTGCTGCCGTAGCCAGCCGCACGCTACGCAGGGTCCACGGAGGACACGCCGGATCCGTTTCCAGAGCGCCCACCCGCTCCCACCGGATGTCCGCGACTTCCTGGGGCGACGCGATCACCGGTTCAGCGCCTTCGGGGAGCTCCCCGGCGAGAACCACGTTGATGACCGGGCTGCCGGTGTCCGAGACGAAGAACGTACTGTCCGCGTAGGCCAGTTCCACTCCATCCAGGTCTACACCGATCTCCTCCAGGACCTCCCGGCGGCCGGTGTCGGTGATCACGTCCCCGCCGCGCGAGTCCGCATCGACGGTCCCCCCAACCAGGGACAAGGTTCCCGCCGCATGTTCCTCGCCCAGCCCGCGCACGATCAGCAGCCACGTCTCATCCCGACGCAGCGCCACGTCCACGTTGACCAAATACCTCACGGCTCCTCCTCCGACCAGCCAGTTTCCGACCGCGACGACCGCGTCACCGCAGTGCGCGAGGCCCAGCGCATCGTAGGGCCGGGCAGACTGATCGCCGCTGCCGTCATCCAGGACCAGGGCACCGTGACCAGCCTGACCGACAAGGACGTCAGCCAGCGCCTCGGAACACGCCTGGCCAGCGGATTCCCAGGCCCGACGCCGACCCCACCAGGCTCTTCACCGCAGCCCACGTCCACACCAGCGACGAACCGCAGGCAGAAGCCACCGCCGCAGGAATGACCGAGACAACGCTGTACGGCGTCGAAGGCCCGGCCTGGCCCATCCTCAAAGGCATCGAACGGCACACCGGCACTCCCCTCACCGACTTCAGCGCTGCACTCGAAGCCGCCCACCTCGCCTACCCGCACCCCGGCACCATCGACATGTCCGCGCACATGCTCCTCGTTACCACAGCCGCCTGATGCACCCGCCCGGCCTCTGACCCTCCACCGCCGGAACCGGTTCAGCTGAGCCAGCAGACGTCGCGTACCTCAACCCCGTTGAGGTACGCGACGCAAGGAATGAAATAACGGAGCGTCGATCGGCCGGCGCGGAATCGTGACCATCCCCCAGTACTGACTGCCCTGCGACAGCGGCATTCTCAAGCTGGTCCCGTAAGATTTCTGTATGGCTCGGGGAGTGAAGACGAGCCATGGGGGCACAAAGTGTCTCGGAGGTTGATAATCATGGTTCCCATTCTTCTCGTTCTTCTGCTCGCTCTGATTCTTTTCGGTGCGGGTTTCGCACTGAAGGCACTGTGGTGGATCGCCATCATCGTGCTGGTGGTCTGGCTGCTTGGGTTCGTGATCCGGCCGACAGCAAACGGCAAGCGGGGCCGCTGGTACCGATGGTGACAACCGCCGGTTGAACAGATCCCTTATGACGTGCGGGTGGGCCGATCGGGCCCGTCCGGTAGAGGGCCGAGACGGCGGAGATGTCCTCGAAGTTGTCGGGCTGCATCTGGCACAGCAGCGAGCGCATCGGTC
>NZ_JBEYCQ010000048.1:0-33386 GCF_040632905.1 Streptomyces sp. NPDC016469 | reverse complement strand
GGGCGCCTAAGCGCGGGTGCTGCACAGGCGAATCGGCAGGGGGGGGCCCGCACCGGAACGTTCCGGTGCGGGCCCCTCGGCGTACCGCTTCTAGCGTTGCTGACCGGCCATGACCGTGACGAGGCCGACCACCACGAGCAGCGAGCCGCCCCAGGTCCACAGCGAGGTCCGCTCGTGCAGCACGGTCGCCCCGGCCAGCACGATCAGCAGGTAGCCGAGCGCGTTGAAGGGGTACGCGACGGAGAGCGGCACCTTGGCCAGCGTCGTCATCCAGGCGAGCGCGGACACCGCGAAGACCAGCAGCCCGAGCACGACCCACGGGCTGCCCGCGGCCCGCAGGGCGACGGAACCGCCGTCGCGCCCGGCGGCGGCCGCGGCGCCCTTCATCCCGTGCTTGAGCATGATCTGGCCGCCCGCCGAGGAGAACACGGCGAACAGGAGCAGCAGCACACTGGGGAGGGTCAAGGACTTGCTCCTGACTGCGGGGGCGGGGGGTTCGGGCGCCCGGGCGGGCGCGGGTCCGGGGCGCGGCGCCTCAGACACCGACCCGGTCGGCGGGGACGTACTGTCGGTTGAGGATGTCCTGTACATCGACGTGCTCTCCAGCGATGATCGTCTCGGCCGCGTGCGGGGTGAGCAGGGCGACGTGCTGATAGCCGAACAGCGTCGGCCGGACGCGGGTCAGCAGCCTCGACGCCCCGCCGAGCACGGCGGCGAGCGGGCCCCGGCCGAGCAGCGACCAGAACGGCGCGCCGGTCGAGGAGAGTTCGAGGACGTCGTAGCCGGCGGCGCGCACGGTCCGGCGCAGGCTGGCCCGGGTGAAGAAGCGCAGGTGCGTCTCGTCGAGGATGCCCCGGCGGTCGTAGTCGAAGGCGCCGACGGCGACCCGCAGCCGCGAGTACCAGTGGCTGAAGTTGGGGACGGACAGCAGCATCCGTCCGCCCGGCCGCAGCACGCCGGCCGCCTCGGCGAGGACGCGTTCGGGGCGGGACAGGTGCTCGATGACGTCACCGGCCACCACGTAGTCGAAGCCGGTCCCGGCCTCGGCGGGCAGCCCCTCCTCCAGGTTGGCGAGGTGGAAGTGGCTGCACCGCTCGCGGACGCCGGGCACCTCCACGTAGTCGACGCCGGTCACCTCGTGGCCCAGGGACTCCAGCCGCTCGGCGAACAGCCCGCCGGAACAGCCCAGGTCCAGTACGCGGCCGGGCGGCAGCGCGCGCATCTTCTCCAGGATGACCGCGTGCGAGGAGCCGTCGCCCTCCTTGAAGGCGTACTCGACGGGCTTGGGGATCCACCGGCAGGTCCCGAACCCCTTGACGGCGAGCCGGTATTCGAGGACGTCCTTGACGACGTCCTTGGCGTACTTCATGCCGTTGACGTAGCAGATCTCGTCGCCGTAGTACGTGGGGACGGGGATCTCCTTGATCCGCATGCCCGCGTTCAGCAGCTGCACGATGATCTGGGTGTCGAAGTCGAAGGCGTCGGTGTTCCGGTCGATGGGCAGCCGCTTGAGGGCCGCGACGCTGTACGCGCGGTAGCCGGAGTGGAATTCGGTGAGGTCCGAGCCCAGCAGGCCGTTCTCCAGCCGGGTGAGGATGCGGTTGCCGAGCCACTTGTACATCGGCATGCCGCCCTTCAGCGCGCTGCCGGACGTCATCATCCGGGACCCGAACACGGCTTCGCACTCGCCGCGTTCGATGGGTGCGACCATCTCGGGGAGCAGCTCGGGGGCGTACTGCCCGTCGCCGTGCAGCAGCACGATGATGTCGAGACCGTGCTCGGCGGCCAGCGCGTATCCGGCCTTCTGGTTGCCGCCGTAGCCGAGGTTCTTGGTGTGCCGCATCACGACGGTACGGGGCATGCCCTCGGCCTGCGACCAGCGGCAGCCCGCCGTGAAGGTGGCGTCGTGACTCGCGTCGTCGAGGATGAGGATCTCGTCGATCCGCGACCGGAAGTCCTCAGGGATCCGGTCGAGGGTCTTCTCCAGCGTTGTCTCCGCGTTGTACGCGACCACCAGGATGCCGATCCTGGGGCTCGGGCTTTCCTTCACGGGGCGTTCTCCAGTTGCGCTCGGGGTGCGGTGCCGGGGTCGGGGACAGGGGCGTTGCGGGATCAGTCGACGGTGGAGCAGGAGCGGTGTTCCGTACGGGGTGCGGAGATCGCCGGCGCCCGCTCGGCGGGAAGGGGGTCCGGGGGTGTGGCGAGGATGCGGCGTGCGCCGGTGAACAGGCCCGCCGCCAGGACGAACCAGCCGGCGGCGCCCAGGTACAGCACGGGCTCGCTCCAGCGCACGGCGGACCGCCCGCTGTAGCCGAGGACGGCGACCAGGCCGACGACCGCGCTGTACGCGAACCCCTCGACCGGGCCGAGCACGAACATCCCGGCTGCGGCCCAGGTCAGGTACTGGAGTCCGGACGCGGTGGACAGGAGCAGCAGCAGCCCCAGCGTGACGGCGACGACCCCGGGGGCCTGGGCGGGCCGCAGCCAGGCGAGCCGGGCGCCCGCGGCCACGCACGCGAGGACGAAGAGGAAGTGGCCGCCGCCCTGCATGAAGGCGATGACCGGCTCGGGCAGGCCGAGGACGTCCGCGAAGCGCACGAGCCCCCACAGCCGGTAGCTGCCGCCCGCGTACTCCAGGACGTTGTGCACCAGGTCCATGGGCACGGTCAGCAGCGCCGGCCCCCACACGAGCGCGGTGACGCCCGCGAACCCGGCGCCGAAGCGGACCAGGACCGGCCGCCCGCCGCGCAGCGCGGTCACGAAGAGGGCCGGGATCACCACGACCGGGATGAATTTGACGCTGATCGAGAGGGCCGCGGCGACGCCCGCCGCGAGCGGCGCCTTCCGGTCGGCCAGGAGGTGGGCGGCGGCCAGCGCGAAGGCGACGGCGACGGCGTCCGTGTTGCCGTGGTAGCCGGAGGTCGCGATGAGCACCGGGCTGGCGGCGACCCCGATTCCGCAGAGCATCGCGGTGCGCGGGGCGGCGCGGCGGCGGACGATCTCGAACACGAGGACCGCGCAGGCGAAGTCGGCGGCCGACGCGGGGACGCGGATCAGCGTGGCGAAGGAGAAGCCGAGTTCGGTGAGGCGGTCGAGGCCCAGCAGCATCCACCCGGCCAGCGGCGGGTGGTTGTAGACGGGGAGACCGGGAAGCGGGTGCGCGTAGACGCGGACGGGGCCGTACCCGGTGATGGCCTTGGCGAACCCCGCGAAGATCCGCACATCGGCGGGGCCGGGTGAGTTGGCCGCGATGATCATGCGGGTGAGGAGGCCCGCGGTCGCCGCGACGAGCACGGCGGTCCTGGCCCGCCGCACGTCCGTTTCGCCCCACATTCGGATACCCATGAAAGCAGAACGTAGCAAGGCGGCGACGCTATGCGACGCAGCGAATCGTCACCGTGGCGTAAACAGCGGCTCCGGAAACGCCGATGCCCGGCCGGTTCGGACCGGCCGGGCATCGTGGCTCCGTCAGGGGCGACTACAGCATGCGGTCGACCACGCGGGCGGTGGCCCGGCCGTCGTCCAGGTCGCAGAAGTCGTGCCGGAACTGCTCGTACGCCTTGGCGTGTCCGGCGATCGCCCGCTCGGGGTCCTTGAGCGCGGCGATCAGGTCGTCGGAGCCCGGGATCAGGGGCCCGGGCGCCCGCTTCTCGAAGTCGAAGCTGAACCCGCGCAGCGTGTCGCGGTAGTGCTCCAGGTCGTACGTGTGGAAGAGCATCGGCCGCCCGGTCTGGGCGAAGTCGAACATCAGCGAGGAGTAGTCGGTGACCAGGGCGTCGCTGATGAGCATGAGCTCGCCGACGTCCGGGTAGCGCGAGACGTCCTTGACGAAGCCCGTACCGCTGTCCGGGAGCCGGTCGGTGACCATGTAGTGGCGGCGCACCAGGAGCACGGTGTCCTCGCCGAGTTCGCGTTCGGCGGCGGCCAGGTCGAGCTGGAGGCCCAGCGAGTAGCGCCCGCCGCCCAGGCGCTGGTCCTCGCGCCACGTCGGTGCGTACAGGACGACGCGCTTGCCGGCCGGGATGCCCAGCTTCTCCCGTACCGCGGTGGCGACCTTGGCGCGGTCCGGGGCGTGGAAGATGTCATTGCGCGGGTAGCCGCACTCCAGCACCTCGCCCTCGAAGCCGAACGAACGGCGCAGGACGGGCGTGGAGAACGTGTTGGGCGAGACCAGGAAGTTCCACTGCTTGGCCCGCTCGGCGAGGGTCGCGATGTACCCGGCGTTCGCCTGGGCGGTGCCCGCGAGTTCGAGGCCGATGCGCTTGAGCGGGGTGCCGTGCCAGGTCTGGACGACGGTCTGGTCCTCACGGCGCACGAACCACTCGGGCAGCTGCGTGTTGGTGATGACGTAGCGGCTGCGGGCCAGCGCCTCGTGCCAGGCGGCCGAGCCGTGCTCGACGGCGGTGGTGCCCTCGGGGACGATCGCCTGCTGGTCGCGGACGACCCAGATGTGCTCCACCTCGGTGCCCCGGCGCACCAGCTCCTCGTAGACGGCGCGCGGCGAGTCCGAGTACTGGCGGCCGTCGAAGGTGCTGTACAGCGCGGCGGCGCGCAGCGGCTCGGAGCGCTGTGCCGCGTACGCCTCGCTCAGCAGTCGCTTGGCGCGCGGGCCGCGCTCGGCGGCGGTGAGCACGGAGCCGGAGACCACGAGGAGCTGGTCGCCGAAGCGGCGCTCCAGGGTGTAGTCGCGGCCGCCGAGCCGGCGGGTGGCGGGCAGGGTGTGGAAGGCGGAGGCGGGGAGCCGCAGCGCGCGGTCGCCGCTCTCGTCGGTGGCGCCCTTGTCCCGGAAGAAGAAGTACCAGTTGCCCTCGCCGAGCGGCACGGCGCCGCCCGGTCCCGCCACGGCGTCCGGCCGCAGCTCGGCGCGGAAGCGGCGGGCGCTCTCGGGTCCGGTGAACTCGACCGGGAAGATCTGCTCCTCGCGGTGGGCGCTGTTCTGCACGACCAGCTCGACCGGGTGCTCCGGGTCCTCGGGGAAGGTGCCCTCCAGGAACAGCCGGCCGTCGTCCGTCCAGCTGGCCAGCTCGACGGCGGGCTGCACGGGGCGGTCGCTGATCACCAGGTTGCCGCGCGAGCTGGCGACCAGGGCCAGCTCGCGGCGCACTCCGTCCGGCCCGTCGGCGAGCGGGTAGCGGCCGGGGTGGACCGAGCCGGGCGCGTCGAGCGACGCCTTCAGGCCCTTGCCGACGAGATGGACGCTGTACGCGACGCTCTTCGGGGCGTCCTCGCCGGCGGGGCGGGACTCCTCGACCGCGGCGACCGGCAGCTCGGCGGTGAAGCGGTTCCAGCCGGCTCCGGCGCCGGAGCCCACGGTGACGGGGACCTGGTAGGTGGTCTTGGTGGCGCCGTGCGTCAGGACCAGCGTCAGCTCGTCCTTGACGAGGCGGGCGCGGACCACACCGGTCACCTTGACGGTGCCGGGCCGGTCACCGGGCCCGTGGGTCTCGAAGCGGGCGTCGACGCGCTCGGAGTGCAGCACCAGCTTGTCGCCCTCGAAGGCGGGGACGATGCGGTGGTCGCCGTCGGGGCGGTGGACGGGCGGCGCGACGGACGCCTCGCGGACCGAGGGGAAGGCGCGGCGCAGCAGGCCGCCCCGGGCGATGCCGACCTGGAACTGGAAGGTGAGCGACTTGGGGCCGTTGTCCGCCTGGACGCGCAGCTTGGAGGCGTCGACGGAGGTCTCGAAGCCGGCGCGGTGGTAGTCGTGCAGGCTCTGCCGCGAGCGGGCGGTGGCCTCGGGCTCGTCGGTGCGGCGCAGCCGGAGCGGGACGACATGGCGCCGGCCGGCGCGCAGCCAGCCGATCCGGAACTCACTGGCCCCGGAGGTGACCGGCAGGTTGCGGATGTACGCGTAGCCGCTGAGGTGCAGCTTGCCGTCGCGCCACTGGGCGTCGCGCAGCCGGGCGGCGAGCGGCAGGTCGCGGTCGGCGACGCGCGCCACGGGCGCGGGCACGGGCCGGGTGAGCACGGGGTAGTGGGCCACGCGCTTGCGCATGCCGCTGACCTCGAACGCGCCGGGCTCGCGCTTCTCCTGGAGGAGCAGCGCGAGCAGTTCGTCCATGCGGTGCTCGCGTACCAGGTACCACATCACGCGCAGGCGCAGCGGCAGCCCGTCGAGCACCGAGGGGTCGACCTGGTCGATGAACTTGTTGGTGTACGTCAGGAACGCGTCCCGGTACTCCTGGTCGCCGTCCGGCAGGACCTCCATGAAGTACCAGAGGTCGTTGGCCAGGGCGTGGGCCTCGTAGTGGTTCTTGTCGGCGGGGGTGCGCTTCTCCGCCAGGAACTCGGAGACGCCCTGGACGTGCGCGACGCGGTCGTGGATGCCTCGGACGACGGCCCGGCTGGTGGTGATGGAGCCGGGGCGGTCGCGCCAGTAGTAGACGGCGTCCTTGACGATGTCGACCGAGTCGGCCAGGAAGTGGGCGGGCAGCACGACGGGGATGTCCTCGTACAGCGCGCCGACCGGGAAGGCGAACTCGTGCTTGTCCCAGAACGAGCGGCGGAAGACCTTGTTGCAGGCGATGCGGTCGCCGAGGAGGTCCAGGTCGCGCGAGACGTGGGTGCGCTTGCGCGTGGTGGCCATGGGCTTGCGGAACATCGGCGACTGCACCAGCTTGCCGCCGGCGCGCAGCCGCAGGACGTTGCCGGACGCCAGGTCCGAGCCGGTCTCCTCCAGCGATTCGACCAGGAGCTCGTAGGCGTGGGGCGGGATGATGTCGTCGCTGTCGCAGAAGGCCAGGTAACGGCTCTCCGGGTGGGCGTTGCGGAAGCCGGTGTTACGGGCGTGCCCCAGTCCGCCGTTCTTCTGCCTGACCAGCTTGAAGCGGTCGTCGCTCGCGGCGAACTCGGCGGCCAGCGCGGCGCTGCCGTCGGTGGACCCGTCGTCGACCATCACCACCTCGAGGTCGGTCATGGTCTGCTCCGCGAGGGACTTCAGACAGTCCGTCAGGAAGAGTTCCACGTTGTAGACGGGGACAACGACACTGAGCCGTGGCGGCATGTTGAGCACGTCCGTTCATCAAGGGCCTGGCTATCCGTAGGGCTCAACCGCAGGGGCGGTCGGGGGTCACCGGTTACGGTCCCGAACGAGTGACTACGCCTGCACCGTGCTCGCCCCGTGCACATGCTCCGGAAGGCCCGGTGGGCGGCCCGCCCACCAGATTAACCGATCGAAGGGTGACCCCTACAAGCACGCTGGCACACCCCTGCGGGCCGTCATCCTGCGGGGTCCGCGTCGTGTGTGAGCGCCGCCACGGCGGAGGCCGCGAGGTCGTCCAGATACCCCGGGGGCAGGTCGCCCCGGACCACCGCGAGCCGCCAGTAGAGCGGGCCGACGATCAGGTCGAGGGCCCGGTCGGGGTCGCTACCGGGCGGCAGCTCGCCGCGCGCGACGGCGTCCCGGACGACCACGGCGGCGACGCCCTGCTGCGGGTCGAGCAGGGCGGCCTTGATGGCGTCGGAGATCTCCGGGTTCCGGGCGGCCTCGACCAGCAGGTCCGGGATGACCTGGGAGGCCAGCGGGTGGCGCAGGGCGTACGCGGCCAGTTCG
Organism: Streptomyces sp. NPDC016469; assembly: GCF_040632905.1. Lineage (NCBI taxonomy): Bacteria > Bacillati > Actinomycetota > Actinomycetes > Kitasatosporales > Streptomycetaceae > Streptomyces > Streptomyces sp. NPDC016469. The sequence continues at coordinate 25,834 of NZ_JBEYCQ010000048.1, read as the reverse complement.
AGCACGGCGCGCACGTCCCCGTACAGGGAGCCGGTGGCGGGGGCGGGCATGCCCTGCGCGGCGACGGCCGAGACCAGGTCCAGGACCAGGTGCAGCTTGGACTTCCAGCGCCGGTAGACGGCGGTCTTGCCGACGCCGGCCCGGCGGGCGATGCCCTCGATGGACATCCGGGCGAACCCGACCGCGGCGAGCTCCGCGAACACCGCGCTGCGGATGGCGTCGGTCACGTCCTCGCGCAGGACGGCGGCTCCCGCCGGGGCTCGGCGGCGGCTTCCGGGGTCGGTGGTCATGACCGAATCATAGTCCGCGACGACGAAACGGTTGCGTTCCGACGCGGGTACGTCCTACCCTCGGCGTTGCGACGATACGGTCCCGTCCCGTCGCCGGGCGCGTCTTCCCCGCCCGCACGCCGTGCCCCCGCCTGCCCGCCTCCCGTCGAAAGCGATCGTGGTGAGCCAGACAACAGCCCCGGCCCCGGTGGACAGCCCGCCGCCCCTCTCCCCGCCCGTGTACGGCTCCGGCGAGCTCGCCGCGCTCGCCGCCCGGCACGGACTGACCGTGAGCGGTGCGCGGCCCTCGCTGCCCGCGTACGTACGGCAGCTGTGGGGGCGGCGGCACTTCATCACGGCCTTCGCCACGGCCAAGCTCACCGCCCAGTACAGCCAGGCGAAGCTGGGCCAGGTCTGGCAGATCATGACCCCGCTGCTCAACGCGACGGTCTACTACTTCATCTTCGGCATCCTGATGAAGACGAAGCACGGCGTGCCGGACTTTGTGCCGTTCCTGGTCACGGGCGTCTTCATCTGGACCTTCACCAGCTCCTCGATCACCGCCGGCACCCGCGCGATCAGCGGCAACATCGGCCTCGTACGGGCGCTGCACTTCCCGCGCGCCTCGCTGCCCATCGCGCTCGCCCTGCAACAGCTCCAGCAGCTGCTGTTCTCGCTGGGGGCGCTGGTCCTGATCCTGCTGGCCTTCGGGCAGTACCCGCAGCCGGCCTGGCTGCTCGCGGTGCCGGCCCTGGCCCTCCAGGCCGTCTTCAACACCGGCATCTCGATGGCCATGGCCCGCCTCGCCGCGCGCACCCCGGACATCGCCCAGCTCACCCCCTTCGTACTCCGCACCTGGATGTACGCCTCGGGCGTGATGTGGAGCATGGACACGATGCTGCGCGGCGACCGGGTGCCGGACTGGGTGAAGCTGGCGCTCGAACTGAACCCGGCGGCCGTCTTCATCGACCTGGTGAGGTTCGCGCTCATCGACAGCTTCGGCGCGGACCAGCTCCCCCCGCACGTCTGGGCGGTCGCCGCCGGCTGGGCGCTGGTGTGCGGCGCGGGCGGCTTCGTCTACTTCTGGAAGGCCGAGGAGAGTTACGGACGTGGCTGATTCCCGGATGCCCACCGTCGTCGTGGACGACGTCCACATCACGTACAAGGTCAACGGCGCCCGCACCGGCCGGGGCAGCGCCACCTCCGCGCTGAGCCGGATCACCTCGCGCCGGCAGGCCCCGGGCGTGCGCGAGGTGCACGCCGTCAGGGGCGTCAGCTTCGCCGCGTACAAGGGGGAGGCGATCGGGCTGATCGGCTCCAACGGCTCGGGGAAGTCCACCCTGCTGAAGGCCATCGCAGGCCTGCTCCCCGCCGCCCGGGGCCGCATCCACACCCACGGCCAGCCCTCGCTGCTCGGCGTCAACGCCGCGCTGATGAGCGACCTGACCGGCGAGCGCAACGTGGTGCTCGGCGGCCTCGCGATGGGCATGACGCGCGCGGAGATCCGCGAGCGCTACGACGAGATCGTGGACTTCTCCGGCATCAACGAGAAGGGTGACTTCATCACCCTGCCGATGCGCACGTACTCCTCCGGCATGGGCGCCCGCCTCCGCTTCTCGATCGCCGCCGCGAAGAACCACGACGTCCTGCTGATCGACGAGGCCCTCTCCACCGGCGACGCCCGCTTCCAACAGCGCAGCAAGGCCCGCATCCTCGAACTGCGCGAGCAGGCAGGCACGGTGTTCCTGGTGAGCCACCACAACAGGTCGATCACCGAAACCTGCGACCGGGCGCTCTGGCTGGAGGCCGGAACGCTCCGCATGGACGGCCCGGCGAAGGAAGTCATGGCCGAGTACGAAAAGTTCACGAAGAAGCGATAGCCCTCAATCGCCGGGCAGGCCCGGTCGGGCCCGCCCGGCCGCACCCAGCCCGTCCGGCGTCTGAGGGCATCTTCGCAACCGTCCGACGCCCGAGGACACAACCAAGCCCGTCCGGCGATTGAGGACGCCCGAACAGCACGTTCAAGCCCGTCCGGCGATCGAGGACGCCCGAACAGCACGTTCAAGCCCGTCCGGCGATTGAGGACAAGGGCCGGGCGGCCACGGAAACACCCGCAGCCGCCCACCTCACCGGCAGCGCACCCCGAACGCGGCGCAGCCCACCCGCGGCGCAGCCTAGACGTGCGTACGCAACAGCGTCCGCATCGTCCGCATGGCCACCGAGAGATTCGCCAGATCAAACGCGTCCGACCCCTGGATCTCCTCCAGCGTCGACCGCGACCGGGCCAGAATCGCCGCGTTCTTCTCCTCCCACGCCTCGAACCGCTCCTGCGGCGACGACGACCCGTTGCCCACACTCAGCACGTCGGCCGTCAGCGCCGCATGCGCGGCGTACAGGTCCTCGCGGATGGATGCCCGCGCCATGGACTGCCACCGGTCCGCCCGCGGCAGCTCGATGATCCGGTCCATCAGCTGCGTGATCCCCAGCCGGTCCGCGAGGTCGTAGTACACCTCCGCGACGGCCAGCGGCTCCTTGTCCGTACGGTCCGCGATCGCCACGATGTCGAGCGCGGGGAAGACGGAGGAGAAGCCGGCGACGCGCTGCGCCAGCTCGTCGGGGACGCCCGCCTCGGTCAGCTCGTCCAGGATGCCCTGGTACCACTCCTGGTCGGCGCCCTTCAGCATCTTCGGCAGCGCCGCCCAGACCTGCTCGACGCCCTCGCGGAAGAAGTCGACCGTCTCGGAGATCGCCAGCGGCTGCGGCCGGTTGCCCAGCAGCCAGCGCGAGCCGCGCTCGACCAGCCGCCGCGAGTGCAGCCGCACCCGCGTCTGGACGTCGGCGGCGACCTCGTTGTCGAGGGCTTCCACCGCGTCCCAGACCCCACTGAGTCCGAAGATCTCGCGGGCCGCGAACTGCGCCCGCACGATCTCCTCGATGGAGGCCCCGGTCTCCTCCCGCAGCCGGTGCAGGAAGGTCGAACCACCACTGTTGACCGTGTCGTTGACCAGCACCGTGGTGATGATCTCGCGCCGCAGGGCGTGTCCGTCGACGGCCTCGGGGTAGCGCGTGCGCAGCTGCTCCGGGAAGTAGGCGTGCAGCAGCTTCTGGAGGTGCGGGTCGTCCGGCAGGCTGGTCCCGATCAGCTCCTGCGCCGCCGTGATCTTCGTGTAGGCGAGCAGCACGGCCAGCTCGGGCTGCGTCAGCCCCTTGCCGGCGTTCAGCAGCTCGCGGATCTGCCGGTCGTTGGGCAGGAACTCCAGCGCCCGGTCGAGGTGGCCGTCGCGCCCCAGCCGCCGCATGAAGCGCTGCTGCGCGTGGAGCAGCGAGGGCGCCTGGGCGATCGAGTTGGCCAGGGCCGTGTTCTGCGCGTAGTTGTTGCGCAGCACGAGGTGGCCGATCTCGTCGGTCATCTCGGCGAGCAGCTTGTTGCGCTGCTTGACGGTCATGTCGCCGTCCCGCACCAGGCCGTTGAGCAGGATCTTGATGTTGACCTCGTGGTCGGAGGTGTCCACCCCGGCGCTGTTGTCGATCGCGTCGGTGTTGATCCGGCCGCCGTCCCGGGCGAACTCGATCCGGCCGAGCTGGGTGGCACCGAGGTTGCCGCCCTCGCCGACGACCTTCGCGCGCAGGTCGGCGCCGTTGACGCGGATCGCGTCGTTGCCCTTGTCGCCGACGTCCGCGTTCGACTCGGCGGTGGACTTGATGTACGTGCCGATGCCGCCGTTCCAGACGAGGTCGACGGGGGCCTTGAGGACGGCCTGCATCAGCTCGGCGGGCGTCATCTTGCTGATCCCGGGCTCGATCCCCAGCGCCTCGCGCACATGGGCGTTGACCGGGATGGACTTGGCACTGCGCGGGTGGACGCCGCCGCCCGCGGAGATCAGGCCCTTGTCGTAGTCGGCCCAGGAGCTGCGCGGCAGGTCGAAGAGGCGGCGCCGCTCGGCGTAGGAGGTGGCCGCGTCCGGGTTCGGGTCGATGAAGATGTGCCGGTGGTCAAACGCGGCGATGAGCCTGATGTGCTCGGAGAGCAGCATGCCGTTGCCGAAGACGTCACCGGACATGTCGCCGACGCCGACGACGGTGAAGTCCTCGGTCTGGGTGTCGTGGCCGAGCTCGCGGAAGTGCCGCTTGACGGACTCCCAGGCGCCCCGGGCGGTGATGCCCATGCCCTTGTGGTCGTAACCGGCCGAACCGCCGGAGGCGAACGCGTCCCCGAGCCAGAAGCCGTACGCGACCGCGACCTCGTTGGCGATGTCGGAGAACTTCGCGGTGCCCTTGTCCGCCGCGACGACCAGGTATGTGTCGTCCTCGTCGTGCCGGACGACGTCCTTGGGCGGGACGACCTCGCCGGCCACCATGTTGTCGGTGATGTCGAGGAGCGCCGAGATGAAGGTGCGGTACGCGGCGATGCCCTCGGCCATCCAGGCGTCCCGGTCGGACGGGTCGGGCAGCTGCTTGGCGACGAACCCGCCCTTCGCACCGACCGGCACGATGACGGTGTTCTTCACCATCTGCGCCTTGACCAGGCCCAGGATCTCCGTACGGAAGTCCTCGCGCCGGTCCGACCAGCGCAGGCCGCCGCGGGCGACCTTGCCGAAGCGCAGGTGGACGCCCTCCACCCGCGGCGAGTAGACCCAGATCTCGAACGCCGGGCGCGGCGCGGGCAGGTCCGGGATGGACTGCGGGTCGAACTTCATCGAGACGTACGCGTGCGGCTCGCCGTCGTCCGCGTGCTGGAAGAAGTTGGTGCGCAGGGTGGCCTTGATGACGGTGAGGAAGGAGCGCAGGATGCGGTCCTCGTCGAGCGAGGCGACCTGGTCGAGGGCCCCGTCGAGCTCTTCGAGGAGCCCGTCGGTCAGCTCGGTGCCCGCGCTCTGGCGGCCCGGCGACATCCGGGCCTCGAAGAGCGAGACGAGCAGCCGGGTGGTGTGGACGTTGTTCTGGAGGGTGGACTCCATGTAGTCCTGGCTGAACGTGGAACCGGCCTGGCGCAGGTACTTCGCGTAGGCGCGCAGCACCATGGCCTGCCGCCAGTCGAGCCCGGCGCTCAGCACCAGTGCGTTGAAGCCGTCGTTCTCCGCCTCGCCGGTCCAGACGGCGGCGAAGGCGTCCTGGAACCGCTCGCGCGCGCCGTCGGCCAGGTAGCCGCCGCCGGCGGCGGCCTGCGGCATGCGCAGCCCGAAGTCGTAGATCCAGGCGTGCGTACGGTCCGCGCAGCGCAGCTCGTACGGGCGCTCGTCCACGACCTCGACGCCGAGCCGCTGGAGGGCGGGCAGCACGGCGGACAGCGAGACCTGCTCACCGGTGCGGTAGATCTTGAAGCGCCGCTCGCCGGGGGCGGCGCCGACGGGCTCGTACAGGCTGAGGGAGAAGCTCCGCTCGTTCTCCTTGAGCGCTTCGAGGTGGACGAGGTCGGCGACGGCGGCGCGCGCCGAGTGGTCGGCCTTGTAGCCCTCGGGGAAGGAGTGCCCGTACTGGCGGAGCAGTTCGGCTGCGCGCTCCTCGCCGCACTCGGCGTTGAGCGCCTCCTGGAAGCCGTCGGCCCAGGAGCGGGCGGCCTCGACCAGGCGGGACTCGATGCGGTCGGCCTCGGCGTCGGTGAGGCTGGGCAGCTCACTGCCGGGCGCGACGCGGACGACGAAGTGCAGCCGGGAGAGGATCGACTCGGTGTTCCAGGCCGTGAAGTCGACGCTGGTGCCGTTCAGCTCCTCCTTGAGGATGTCGATCAGCCGCAGCCGCACACCGGTGGTGTAGCGGTCGCGCGGCAGGTAGACGATCGCGGAGTAGTAGCGGCCGTACTCGTCCTGGCGCAGGTAGAGGCGCAGCCGGCGCCGCTCCTGGAGGTAGAGCACCGAGGTGACGACCGAGCGCAGCTGGTCGACGGGCGTCTGGAACAGCTCGTCGCGGGGGTAGGTCTCCAGGATCTGGAGCAGGTCGCGGCCGTCGTGGCTGTTGGGCGTGAACCCGGCGCCCTCCAGCACCTCGGCGACTTTGCGGCGGATGACGGGGACCCGGCGCACGGACTCGGTGTAGGCGGCGGACGAGAAGAGGCCGAGGAAGCGGCGCTCGCCGATGACGTTGCCTTCGGCGTCGAACTTCTTCACGCCGACGTAGTCGAGGTAGCTGGGGCGGTGCACGGTCGCCCGGCTGTTGGCCTTGGTCAGGACGAGGAGCTTGTGCTCGCGGGCCTTGGCACGGGCGTCGGCGGGCAGCCGGTCGAAGGACGGGCTGACGGGGTGCGCCTCGTCCTCGGTGTGGTGCGGGTCGGAGCGCAGGATGCCGAGTCCGGTGCCGGGGACGGCGGCCAGCGCGTCGGAGTCCTTCAGCTCGTACTCGCGGTAGCCGAGGAAGGTGAAGTGGTCGGCGGCGAGCCAGCGCAGCAGCTCCCTGGCCTCGTTGATCTCGTCGTCGGCGAGGTCGTCCAGCGGTTCGCCGGGCAGGTCGTCGGCGATACGGAGCGCCGCGCTCCGCATCTTGTCCCAGTCCTCGACGGTCTCCCGTACGTCGGACAGGACGCGCAGCAGGTCCACCTGGATCTGCTTGAGGTCGGCGCGGTCGGTCTCGCGGTCGATCTCGACGTGGATCCAGGACTCGACCAGCGCGTCGTGCGGCAGGCCCGCCTTGGCGTCCTTGGGCCCCTTGCCGCCGTTCCGGCGGGTGCCGTCGGTCAGGACCTCGACCAGCTTGCCGGTCACATCCCGGCGGACGACGACCTGCGGGTGGATCACGACGTGGATGCCGCGGCCCTGGCGGGAGAGCTCGTTCGTGACGGAGTCGACCAGGAACGGCATGTCGTCGGTCACGACCTCGACCACGGAGTGGCTGCACGTCCAGCCGTTCTCCTCGACGGTCGGGGTGTGCACCCGGACGTTCGCCTTGCCCTGGGGTCGCTCCTCGGCCAGCCGGTAGTGGGAGGAGGCGGCACCGAAGAGGTCGATCGGGTCCCGGCCCACGATGTCCTCGGGGGCGGTGTGCAGGTAGTAGCGCTGGAGGTAGGAGAGCAGGACGTCCTCGCGAGGGTGCTCCTGCCCGGCCCCCGAGCCGTCGGCCCCGGCGGCCGCGACGTGCACCCGGGGGGCACCGCCCGGCCCGCCGACACCACCGCCCGGGCTGTTGTCAGCTACCTTGGCGGCCCGTGCGAGCAGCTCGGCCTTGGCTTCGTCCAGCTTGGTCTGCATGTCCTCTGGCTCCTGTCGCGCGCCGTTGCGTGACGTAGGTGAAAAGGTCGGCGTAGCGCCACGACGCCGGGTTTCCGGTCGAGGTCGACGCTATGCCGCGGTGAGAGACCGCCGGGACGGTATCGGCCATTTCCAGCGGCCGGTCCGGGCGGGAGGGATCAGCCGAGGCAGCCCGGGCACGGTGGCGCTCCGGGCGCGGGCCGGGGGCTTCGCTGCCCCCGAGGCATATCGCGCTGATCACGGGACCAGGCTATCTCGCCCGCACCGGTGACCGTCACGATCCGGATGTGTACAAAAGAAGGCCGCGAAATTTGACACTCTGGACAGCGCGGACGCGGCGGACGGAACCCTTGCCCGCTACCGGGTCAGCTGCTCGGCGAGCGTGATGGCCTCGGTCAGCGTGTCCACGACGGGCACCCCGGCCTTCTCCAGGCTGGCACGGCTGTGCGAACCGCCCGTGTAGAGAACGGCCTTGGCACCGGCGTGCGCGGCGGCCACGGCGTCGTCCACCGCGTCACCTATGACGACCGTGTGCCGCGGGGATATCCCGTCCATGGCGGCGAGGTGCCGCTCCATGTACTCCGACTTGCTGCCGCCGGACGGACCGGTGCGACCGTCCACGCGTACGAAGTGCCGCTCGATGCCGAATCCGCGCACGACGGGGACCAGCTCCTCGTGCCGGTACATGCTCATGATCGACTGACTGCGCCCGGTCAGCTGCCACCGGGCCAGCAGCTCGGCGGCCCCGGCGGTCAGCCCGCAGGCGTCGCGCTGTGCGGTGTAGTGGCGGTGGAAGACCCCGTCCATCCGCTCCCACTCGGCGTCGGTGGGGAGCCGGCCCATCAGCCGCTCGTAGAACCGGGGTATCGGGATGCAGTACATCTCCCGGTACTGCTCGACGGTGATCGGCGGGATGCCGACCTCCCCGAAGGCGGCATTGGTCGCGCCGACGACGGCGGTGTTGTCGTCGAGCAGCGTGCCGTTCCAGTCCCAGACCAGATGTGTGCGGTGGCGGTCCCCCGGTGCGATCCCCATGCCGGAAACGGTACTCGCCCCCACTGACAACGCCCCCGCCTACCCGATCAGGCCGGGGATCTCCTGCACCCCGAACCACAGCAGCTCGTGGTCCTCGGCGCCGTCGACGGTGAACTGCGCGTCGTCGTCCCCGAGGTCCGCCGCCCCGAGCGCGGCCGCGGCGGCCGTGACGTCCCCGTCCGCGTCGTCGGAGTCGACGTGCACCGCGGCAGCCTTGGCCAGCGGGACGGCGGCGGCGATCGTGACCTCGCCGAGCGAGGAGGCGTCCAGGATGTGGTCCGGGTCGGCGACCGCGTCCCCGTCGGCCACGTCGACGGCGACGACGACACGGCGCCGGGCGGCCCGCGGGTCCCCGGCGATCAACCGCAGCGAGGCGGAGGCGGCCCGGTTGAGCGCCGCGTACTCCAGCTCCTCGATGTCGTCGGAGACGTACCACTCGCGCAGCGCCGGGGTGACGGCGTAGGCGGTGAGCGGACCGGGCCCCAGCTCACCGGCCCGGTGGGCGGCGGCGAGCCCGGCGAGGGTCAGGGGTACGTACACGCGCATGGCTCGGCCGCTTTCGTAGTCGGAGACGCCCTCAGGATACGTGCGGCGTCCCCCTTTGGGGTTACGCGTACGCCCCGGCCTCCGTCCACCCGGCGACGCCCCACTCACCCCCGCACCCCGCACCGCGCCCGGCTCCCCCGCCCTCCCGCCACCCGGACAGGTGAATCCCATCGCACCCCACTCCCTCCTCCCGACACTTGCGACAAATCCGACGCCCCCGTAGAAGATCCCCAACAGAAGTTACCGCCCGGTAAAGCCGGGCCTCTGGAGCACGGGGGCGACAGATGACCACGAACAGGACCCGGCCCGCAGGACGCCGCGACACCCGCGGGCCCGAAGCCGTACCCGCCCAGCGCCACCGCGTCCCGAGGCGCATGCGCCCCCACCACTGGTTCGCGGAACGCCTGCTCGCGGTCCTGAGCGGCCAGCGCCCGGTCCACTGGATGCTGGGCCACACCATCGGCGACGCCTACGACCAACTGGCAGAACTGGCCCCCACGACACCCCTGCGCACCCGAGGCACCCGCCCGGTCATCCGCATGTGCCGAGGCGCGCAACCGGCCCCCGGCGTGGTGGAGGCATGCGCGAGCATCGCCGCAGGCGAGGAAGTCCGAGCCATGGCCTTCCGCCTGGAACAGGGCCCAGACCTCCGCTGGCGCTGCGCAGCGGTGGAGCTGGGCAACACCCCGATGCGGACACGATGAACCACGACCCCGGAGCCACTAGGGGCCCACCGGGCGGCAGGGACGAGGCGGCCCAGGGGCCGCAGAGGGCCGGAGGACGCGGTACAGGTCCAGGGGCCCGCTCAGGGGCCAGGAGGCACGTACACAGGACTAGAAGCCCGCACGGGGCCGGGAAGGCCGGTACAGGGCCGGGAAGGGGTACAGGGGCCGGGAAGGCCGGGGAAGGCCCGTACAAGGCAGCGCAAGCCCGCGCACGGGCCTCCCCACCTCCGCCCCGGCCCCACCCCCGCCGGCGTTCGAGGCGCGGGGCCAGGGGCAGCGCCCCGAAACCCACCGCGGCGCACACCCCACCCCGCCGGCGTTCGAGGCGCGGGGCCAAGGGCGGAGCCCCGAAACCCACCGCGGCGCGCACCCCACCCAGCCCCGCCCCGGCCCCGCCGGCGCTTGAGGCGCGGGGCCAGGGGCGGAGCCCCGAAACCCACCGCGGCGCGCACCCCACCCAGCCCCACCCCGCACCCCACCCCCGCCGGCGTTCGAAGCGCGGGGCCCGGGGCAGCGCCCCGGTTTCGGGAAGGGGCGGGTAGGGGAACAGGCCCGCCGCAGGCGCAACGCACCCGCACCGCCCACCCCGCCCCACCAAACACAACCGGGCCGGACACCACCCGGTGCCCGGCCCAGCCACAACCCACAACGTCAGCGCAAGCTACTTCTTACGCCGCCGCCCCCCCGAAGACTTCTGCGCCTTACGCCGCTCCGCCCGAGTAAGCCCGTCCGACCCCGCACCGGCCCCGGACCCCGACCCACCGTCCACATTCGCGAAGTCGCCCTCGACAACCCCGCCCTCCCCGTCAACCGTGGGAGCGGAGAAGTGCAGCCGATCCGGCCGCTGCGGAGCATCCAGCCCCTTGGCCCGGATCTCCGGCCGCCCGGCCGGCACCGCGTCCTCCTTGGACAGCGAGGTCGCCGCGTCCGCCACCGGCACCTCCTCGACCTGCTGCTCGACCTGGACCTCCAGGTTGAACAGGTAGCCGACGGACTCCTCCTTGATGCCCTCCATCATGGCGTTGAACATGTCGAAGCCCTCACGCTGGTACTCGACCAGCGGGTCCTTCTGAGCCATGGCCCGCAGGCCGATGCCCTCCTGGAGGTAGTCCATCTCGTAGAGGTGTTCACGCCACTTGCGGTCCAGAACGGACAGCACCACGCGCCGCTCCAGCTCGCGCATGATCTCGGAGCCGAGCGTCTTCTCGCGCTCGTCGTACTGCTCGTGGATGTCTTCCTTGACCGACTCGGCGATGAACTCCGCAGTGACCCCGGCGAGATCCCCCGCGGTCTCCTCCAGCTCGGCGACGGTGACCTTCACCGGATAGAGCTGCTTGAACGCGCCCCACAGCCGGTCGAGGTCCCACTCCTCGGCGAAGCCCTCCGCCGTCTCCTGGCGGATGTAGTCGTCGATCGTGTCGTCCATGAAGTGGCGGATCTGCTCCTGGAGGTCCTCGCCCTCCAGGACCCGGCGCCGCTCACCGTAGATGACCTCGCGCTGCCGGTTGAGCACCTCGTCGTACTTCAGGACGTTCTTGCGCGTCTCGAAGTTCTGCTGCTCGACCTGCGACTGCGCGGACGCGATGGCCCGCGTGACCATCTTGTTCTCGATCGGCACATCGTCCGGCACGTTGGCCATCGACATGACGCGCTCGACCATCTGCGCCTTGAACAGCCGCATCAGGTCGTCACCGAGCGACAGGTAGAAGCGGGACTCGCCCGGGTCGCCCTGACGGCCGGAACGACCGCGCAGCTGGTTGTCGATACGGCGCGACTCGTGGCGCTCGGTGCCCAGCACGTACAGCCCGCCGAGCTCCTTTACTTCCTCGAACTCCGCCCGCACGGACTCCTCGGCCTTCTCCAGCGCGGCGGGAAGGGCGGCGGCCCACTCCTCGGCGTGCTCGACGGGGTCCAGACCGCGCTGCCGCAGCTCCGCCTCGGCGAGGTCGTCCGGGTTGCCTCCGAGCTTGATGTCGGTGCCTCGACCGGCCATGTTCGTCGCGACGGTCACCGCGCCCTTGCGGCCGGCCTGGGCGACGATCGTCGCCTCCCGGTCGTGCTGCTTGGCGTTGAGCACCTCGTGCTGGACACCGCGCTTGGAGAGCTGCTGCGAGAGGTACTCCGACTTCTCGACGGAGGTCGTGCCGACGAGGATCGGCTGCCCCTTCTCGTGCTTCTCGGCGATGTCGTCCACGACGGCGGCGAACTTGGCGACCTCGGTGCGGTAGATCAGGTCCGACTGGTCGGCGCGCTGCATCGGCCGGTTCGTCGGGATCGGCACGACGCCCAGCTTGTAGATCTGGTGGAACTCGGCGGCCTCGGTCATCGCCGTACCGGTCATGCCGGAGAGCTTGCCGTAGAGGCGGAAGAAGTTCTGCAGGGTGATCGTGGCGAGCGTCTGGTTCTCGTCCTTGATGTCCACCCCTTCCTTCGCCTCGATCGCCTGGTGCATGCCCTCGTTGTAGCGGCGGCCGGCGAGGATACGGCCGGTGTGCTCGTCGACGATCATGACTTCGCCGTCGATGACGACGTAGTCCTTGTCCTTCTTGAAGAGTTCCTTGGCCTTGATGGCGTTGTTGAGGTACCCGACGAGGGGGGTGTTCACCGACTCGTACAGGTTGTCGATGCCGAGCCAGTCCTCGACCTTGGAGACGCCGGACTCGTGGATCGCCACGGTCCGCTTCTTCTCGTCGACCTCGTAGTCGCCGGTCTCCTCGATGCCCTTGAGCGGGTTGCCCGCCTCGCCCTTGGTGAGGCGCGTGACCAGCTTGGCGAAGTCGCCGTACCACTTGGTGGCCTGGTCGGCCGGTCCGGAGATGATCAGCGGCGTACGGGCCTCGTCCACCAGGATCGAGTCGACCTCGTCCACGATCGCGAAGTTGTGGCCGCGCTGGACCAGCTCGTCCTTCGACCACGCCATGTTGTCGCGGAGGTAGTCGAACCCGAACTCATTGTTCGTGCCGTACGTGATGTCACAGGCGTACTGCTCGCGGCGCTGGGCCGGCGTCATGTTCGCGATGATGCAGCCGACGCTGAGGCCGAGGAACTTGTGGACCCGGCCCATCATCTCGGAGTCGCGCGAGGCCAGGTAGTCGTTCACCGTGATCAGGTGGACGCCGTCGCCGGACAGGGCGTTCAGGTACGCGGGCAGCGTGCCGACGAGGGTCTTGCCCTCACCGGTCTTCATCTCGGCCACATATCCGAGGTGCAGCGCGGCGCCGCCCATGATCTGGACGTCGTAGTGGCGCTGGCCGAGAACGCGCTTGGCCGCCTCGCGGACGGTGGCGAACGCCTCGGGAAGCAGGTCGTCCAGGCTCTCGCCGTCCGCGTACCGTTCCTTGTACTCGTCGGTGAGCGCCCGCAGCTCGGCGTCGGAGAGGTTGACGAAGTCCTCTTCGATGGAGCTGACCTGGTCCGCGATGCGGTGCAGTTTGCGCAGGATCTTGCCTTCGCCTGCACGCATGAGCTTGTTGAAGACGGACACTGAGGCTGGTCTCCTTGCCGGTCGGGCCTGGGCACTGGGTCGTGTGATGGACTCGGGCACGGGCACGGCAGGTGGGCCCCACCGCAACGGTCATCGTAAGCGAGGACCCCGCCGCGCCGGGAGGGCTGCCACCGCGTTGTCCCCGCGGTGCCCTTCAGAGTCAACGGACGAAGGGCACCTAAGGTGCCGGGGAACCACGAAAAGTACTCGCGTCCTCACCGGCCCCTCACCAGAATCCCTTCATGGAACCCTTGGCACCGATCACCCTCACCACCGACCGCCTGCTGCTGCGCCCCTTCACCCCGGACGACACCGACGCGGTGTACGAGGCGTGCCAGGACCCGGACATCCAGCGCTGGACGGTCGTCCCCTCTCCGTACACGCGCTCGGACGCGGAGTTCTTCACCGAGCGCCTTTCTCCCGACGGCTGGCGGGACGGCTCGATGTACAACTTCGCGGTGCGCACCCGTGAGGACGGGGCGCTGACGGGCGCGCTCGGCGTCACCCGGCGGACCCTCTCGGGGACGTACGAGATCGGCTTCTGGACCGCCGAGGAGCGGCGCGGCCGGGGCTACATGACCGAGGCCGTCCTGTGCGCCGCCCGCTGGTCCTTCACCACGCTCGGCTGCGACCGGCTGGAGTGGCGTGCGGAGGTCGGCAACGTCCCCTCGCGGGCCGTCGCCCTGCGTGCGGGCTTCCACATGGAGGGTGAGCAGCGCTCGGGGCTGCTCAACAAGGGCGTGCGCCGGGATACGTGGGCGGGTGCGCTGATCCCCGCGGACCTCGGCCTGCCGGGCACCGCCGCCTACGTTCCCGCGAGCGATGTCAGTACCGCCCCCTAGAGTGCGGGGCATGACGTCTGTGCAGCCACCCGCAGTCGAACTCTCCGCCGACCAGGCCCGCAGGATAGCCCTGCGGGCCCAGGGTTTCCTGGGCGCACCGGACCGCCGGTCGGGGGTCCCCGGGGTGCTGCGCCACCTCGGCGCCGTACAGCTGGACACGATCTCGGTGCTGGCCCGTTCGCACGAGCTCATCCCGTACGCGCGCCTCGGCGCGATCGGGCGGCGCACCGTCGAGGAGGCGTACTGGTCGGGTGGCCGGGCCTTCGAGTACTGGTCGCACGCGGCGTGCATCCTGCCCGTCGAGGAGTGGCCGCACTTCGCGTTCCGGCGGCGCGCCTACCGGGCCCGGCCGCAGTGGTCCCACGACCTGCCGGACGGCGCGTACGACACCGTCATCAAGCAGTTGACCGCCGAGGGCCCGCTGACGGCGACGGAGCTGGGCGGCGCGAAGAACGGCGGCGAGTGGTGGGACTGGTCCGCCTCGAAGGTCGCCGTCGAACGGGCGCTGATGTACGGCGAGGTGGTGTGCACCGAGCGGCGCGGCTGGAAGCGCGTCTACGACCTCGCGGAGCGCGCGCTGCCGGACACCGTGCTGCACGACGACCTGGACGACGCGGAATGCCTGCGCCGGCTCGTGGCGCTCGCCGGGCAGTCGCTGGGCGTGGGCACCCGGGCGGACATCGCCGACTACCACCGCCTCAAGGGCGAGCAGTTCGACGCCGTGGTGGCGGACTCCGGACTGGTGCCGGTGACCGTGGCGGGCTGGTCGAAGCCGGCCTGGGCGGACCCGGCGGCGCTGGCCTCCGAGCCACGGGGCCGGCACCGGACGACGCTTCTCTCGCCGTTCGACTCGCTGGTCTGGGAGCGGGCACGGACCGAGCGGATCTTCGGTTTCACCCACCGCCTTGAGGCGTACGTGCCCAAGCAGAAGCGGGTCCACGGCTATTTCGCGATGCCGCTGCTGGCCGGCGGGCGGCTTCAGGGCCGCGTCGACCCGGCCCGCGAGGGGACGACACTGATCGCCCGGCAGGTGTCCCTGGCGGGCGCGAAGGCCGTGGCACCGATGGCTCAGGCCCTGGTGGAGGCGGCTTCC
The DNA here is from genome assembly GCF_040632905.1 of Streptomyces sp. NPDC016469. NCBI lineage: Bacteria > Bacillati > Actinomycetota > Actinomycetes > Kitasatosporales > Streptomycetaceae > Streptomyces > Streptomyces sp. NPDC016469. The sequence goes on along the minus strand of NZ_JBEYCQ010000048.1, from coordinate 10,662 downwards.
TGGGTCGGCTGCACTGATGTCCGGCTGGAGCGGGTGGAAGCTCCGGAGCTGCGCGGTCCGCTCTCGGCGGAGATCGGCCGTCTCCTGGCCTGACGCGCCCGGTGCGCCGGCCGTCGGGCCGGTTCACCGGATCTCCAGGATCTTCTCCCGCATGGCGTAGACGACCGCTTCCATCCGGGAGTGGAGCTGGAGCTTCTCCAGAATGTTGCGGACGTGGTTCTTCACGGTGTTCTCGGAAATGAACAGTTCTTTCGCGATATCGCGATTGTTCATGCCGGTGGCGACCAGTTTGAGGACTTCCAGTTCCCGTTCGGTGAGCCGGGGCGCCGGTACCAGTCGGCGTTCGTCGGTGCGCTGGATCATCGACTTGAACTCGGTGAGCAGTTTCGACGCCATGGACGGGCTGATCTGGGACTGTCCGTCGGCGACGGCGCGAATCGCGGTGGACACCTCGTCCGTGGAGATCTCCTTGAGGAGATAGCCCGTCGCCCCGGCCTTGATCGCCTCGTAGAGATCGGCTTCCTCGTCGCTGATCGTCAACATGATGATCTTCGCGCTGGGGGCCACTTCCTTGATGGACGTGCAGGCTTCGATTCCGCCGCGCCGGGGCATGCGGACATCCATCAGCACGATGTCCGGGAGCAGGTCCGCCGCCTTGTCGACCGCCTCGGCACCGTCCCCGGCCTCGCCGACGACCTCGATGTCCTCCTCGTGCGCGAGGACGATCTCCAGACCTCTGCGGAAGAGCGCGTGGTCGTCGACCACCAGGACCCGGATGGGCTCTTTGCGGGAGCCGCCGTCCCGGTCCGCGCCGCCGAGGCCGCGTGCGGCATGGTCGGCCTCACTCGCGTCGCGCACGGGCCCGAAGGTGTCCGCCATCGTTCCTCCCCCTGAAGGCCACGGCCTGAAATTCACGCACGGTCCGCCAACGGCAGTTCACAGAGCACCGATTGGCTTGGACCGCCATGATTTCATGCCGGGACGTCAGTGCGGTGATGACTTGGCGACAGACGGGTGCCCCTGGGGGCGCACGGACGCTCCAGGGGCACCACTCGATGGTGGCGTCAGCCGCCGAGCGCGCCGCCCGCGCCGCCCGCCTCGTCGGCGGCCAGCGGATCGGTCCTCAGGTGAATGACACCGTAGTCGTAGGCGTGCCGTCGGTAGACGACACTGGGTTCCTTCGTCTCGTTGTCCACGAACAGATAGAAGTCGTGTCCGACCAGTTCCATCTCGTAGAGGGCCTGGTCGAGCGACATGGGCGCCGCGACGTGCGTCTTCTCGCGCATCACCAGCGGTCCTTCGCCCTGCACCTCGAGCGAACCGATCCTGGTGGTGGGTACGGACTGTGCCGTCTCGTCGGGAATCAGCTCGCCGTCACCGTTGAAGGATGCCGCGTCCGGCACCATCTCTCCGACCTCGGCGGCGGGGATGCGTCCCGTGCCCCGGCGGCTGTAGCGCTTGTCGTGCTGCTTGCGCAGCCGGGCCTCCAGCTTTCCGGTGGCCAGGTCCAGCGCTGCGTACGGGTCGCCTGCGGCCGCTTCTGCCCTGATGACCGGTCCACGCGAGCGGAGGGTGATCTCCACCCGGTCGGAGCGGTCTGCCTGACGAGGGTTCGGCTCCTTGGACACCTCCACGTCGAGGCTGATCACCTTGCCGTCGAACTTCTGGATCTTGTCCAGCTTCAGCTTCTCGGCCACGTGCTTGCGGAACCGCTCGGGCACCTCGGTCTTGCGGCCCTTGACGACGATGTCCACGCAGAACTCCGTTCCCGGATCGCTCCGCTCGGCGGCGGAGCATCTCCCTTTTGCACCAGGCCCCGGTGATGGCCGGGACCGCGGACTCGGTGACTTCCACCTCCTCCTCCCCAGCCGGCCGGGTTTCCATCCCACCGGATTTCCGGTTTCCGAACCACTGATGGGTCGCCTGCCCGAAACCTGACGGTGCATTCGTCGAGGGCCGGCATTCACCATTCCTCACCACCGAACATAGCCTGCTCGGACGGTTGTCGGCACCCGCTACTCGCGCGTACCTCCGTTCAGGTCTCTTTGCCCACTCACTACCTGCAACGATGCAAGTTCATTTGCAGTTCCGGTTTATTTCGCGGCCGACGGGACATGCTGCGTCGAAGGCCGACGGGGAAGCCGCCACCACGGCCGCGTCGCGTACGCCGGGCTCCACGAGCCCACGGGCGGCGTCGAGCGCCCGGGCCGCCTCGGCCAGCGTGGCCCCCGTGGTGAGCAGGTCGTCCACCAGCACCACCCGTCCGGTGGTGAGCAGCCGCCCACCACCAGCCGCCACCTCCAGCGCACCGGCCAGGTTGGCCCGGCGCTCCGTCGCGGTCAGCCCCGACTGGTCGGCCACCGCCCGCCGCGGCCGCAGCACCGCGGCCACGGTCGCCGGGACGCCCGCCCGCCGCAACTGGGCGGCCGCCGCCAGCGCGATCCGGCGCGCCGGGTCATGCCCGCGCGCCGCGACAGCCCGGCGCGCGGAAGGCACCGGTACGAGCAGCAGCGGCCGGCCGTCCGGATCCCGGCCCGCTCCGGCCCGTACCGCACCCGCCAGGGCCCGGCCGAGGGGACGCGCCATCGCGAGCACGCCACGCTCCTTGTGGGCCAGCAGGACCGCCCGCGCCGCGCCCTCGTATCCGGCGGCGGCGTGCACCACGGGCAGCCCGGGCGGCTCCGGCGAGGGCCGCACCCGGCGCGGCGCCCCGCTGTGCACCTGCGCGCCGCACGCCTCGCACAGCTCCGTCCTCGCCCTGCCGCAGCCGCCGCAGGCCACCGGAAGAACGAGCCCGCTGACCTCCCGCCACCACCCCCGCACACCTCAACTGTGCCCCTCGGGGAGCCGGCGGGCCACCCCTGTGGAAAACCCCGGCCGGGCGGCGGTGTCAGCCCGGGTAGACCAGCGCCGAGCCCTCCTTGAGGACCGTCTGCCAGTTGTCCCCGGGGAGCAGCTTCACTATCCCGTCGCCGAACGTGTCCGCCATCAGCGGCAGCTGCTCGTCGTCGGCGGCGGCGATGGCCAGCACCTGGTTCACCCCGGGCAGGACGCCCGAGGAAGGGGTCGAGCCGTCCGCCTGCACGTAGCGGACCTGCTGCACGCCGCCCTGCTCCTTGCCGACCACCACGAGGCGGCTGCGGCCGGCCCAGGACACCGCCGTGACCTCCGCGAACTGTGGCGCCGCCTGGCGCAGGTCGACCACGGACACCCGGGCGTCGTCCTGCGGGCCGAGCCGTTCGATCCGGCCGATCTTCAGCGTCGTGTGACCGTCCTTCGTCAGCAGCAGCGCTATGCGCACCCCGTCCGAGGAGAGCCGCAGCCCGGCGATGCGGCTGCCGCCCAGGCTCGGCACGGTCACTTCCTGCGGCTTGTCGGTGCCGTGGGGCAGCCTCAGCAGCCTGGAGTCCTCCGGGTCGCGGTCGGCGACCCACAGATCGCCCCGGCCGTCCCAGCTGGGCGCCGTCAGCCGGTCCGCGGGGTCGGCCGCCTTGCTCGTCACGGCCGGTACGGGCAGCTCGCCGTCCACGGCGATGGAGGCCACGTAGAGCGACTCGTTGTGCTGGGAGAGCGCCGCCGCCGACTGCTCGTCCCGGGCCACGCCGACCGCGCTCACCTTCAGAGCGCCGTCGCCGAAGGGGCCGGCCACCGACTCCGGCTCGCCGCTGCCCCTGGTGCTGCCCGGGATGCGCTCCACCCGGCCCTTGGCGTCGACGAAGTACTGGCTGTCGGGTCCGCCCGAGGAACCGTCGGGGGCGTACTCCTCGGCCTGGTCCGCGTCGAGCACGCACAGCGGCGAACCGTCGGAACGCTGCAACTCCACCTGCTCGACACGCGCGGACGTCAGGTCCCGGAGGGTGAAGAGGACCTGCGAGGCCATCATCCGGCAGACCCGCTGCCCGGTCCCGTCCGCGTTCTTGTTGAGCGGGACCTTCAGGACGTTGCGGTCGTCCGGCGTCAGCGAGGCGACCCCCTTCCTGAGGTCCGTCCCCTTGGGGAAACGCGAGGCGACGACCGGCCGCAGCCAGTCCGTCGGGCCCCGCAGAAGGCTGCGGACCGCCTGCGTCACCGTGTCCATCCCGGTCGCGGGGTCGGTCCGGTTGCGGAGGTAGACGGGGTCGGCGACGAGGTTGGCCTCCGCGTCGGACCGCCCGGTCGCGAAGTAGTACTTATTGACCGAGCGGTACAGCCGCTTGAAGTCCGACTGGCCGAGCACCAGGCCGTCCGACACGGAGTCGATGCGCCATTCCTTGCCCTCCGGCGTCTTCTCCCGCACCAGGTGGACCGTGCGGGAGTAGTCCGTCGGCACGAGCGGCTGGTACGCGTGCTGCGCGTCGACCGTCGCCACCTGCTCCCCGGTCAGGGTGTAGCTGACCTCGGTCGTGCTGCGGTCGTGGTCGTGGACCGGGCGGTCGCTCCGGTTCGGCGCCTTGGCCAGCACGGTGGTCTCCGCGCTCGGCTTCCACCGCCGCGAGGCCTCCTTGGTGAGGTACTTGCGCGTCGTCCGGAAGTCGGAGTCGTCGCTGGTCATCGACTCCAGGAAGCCGTCCACCACCTCGTTCGGGGTGGCGCCGTCCCGTGGGGCGACCGCGTACACCTGCACCTGGGAGTCGCCGGGCTGCGAGGCGTCGACGGCCTTGACGTCCCCGGACACGGGCATCGAGCCGCACGCCGACAGCACGAGCGCGCCGCACCCGACCAGCACGGTCACCCCCAGCACACGCCCACGGCCGCCCTGACGACGCTCAGTCCTCACGGATCGTGTCCTCCCGCCCCGGTTCGCGCCCCGGAGAGTCGTTGTGACCGGCCTGCCGCTCCTCCGAGGGACGCGGCACCACCCGCGCCCCGTTGCCCGGCAGGGCCGCTGGATGCACCGACGCGGGCGTGGTCCTGGCAGGCACCGCGGCCCGGCCCGGGACCGGCAGCGGCGCGCGGCCCGTACCGGCGTGCTGCGAGGGCACGGCCAGCAGCCGGTGCCCGCCGCCCGTGGTGGAGGTGTCCGCAGCGGAGACGCCCTCGGCCTGCTCCCGGCTCTCCCGGTTGCGCCGCGAGTCCTCCGGCTCCAGTGGTATCGGCGAGCCCCGCAGCGGCTCGTCCGCCGTACGCGGCAGCGTCAGCCGGAACTGGGACCCGCCGCCGGGCTCGCCCCACGCCTGGAGCCAGCCGCCGTGCAGCCGCGCGTCCTCCACGGCGATGGACAGGCCCAGGCCGGTGCCGCCGGTGGTCCGGGCCCGGGCCGGGTCGGCCCGCCAGAAGCGGTTGAAGACCCGGGTCGCCTCGCCGGGCTTCAGCCCCACGCCGTAGTCCCGGACGGCGACGGCGACCGCCCCGCCGGCCGCGCCCATGCGGACGACCACATCGCGCCCTTCACCGTGCTCGACTGCGTTGACGACGAGGTTGCGCAGGACCCGCTCGACGCGTCGCGCGTCGGCCTCGGCGATCACCGGCTGCTCGTCGCCGACGACCCGGATCCGGGTGCCCTTGCGCTCGGCGAGCGGCTCGGCGCCGCCGATCACCCGGCGTACCACCTGCCGCAGGTCTATCGGCTCCGCCTCCAGCGCGGCGGCGCCGGCGTCGAAGCGGCTGATCTCCAGCAGGTCCGAGAGCAGCGACTCGAAGCGGTCGAGCTGGTCGCCCAGCAGCTCGGCGGACCGGGCCGTGATGGGGTCGAAGTCGACGCGCGCCTCGTGGATGACGTCGGCGGCCATCCGTACCGTCGTCAGGGGCGTACGCAGCTCGTGCGAGACGTCCGAGACGAACCGCCGCTGCATCCGGGACAGCTCCTCCAGTTGCTGGATCTTCAGCTGGAGGCTCTGCGCCATCTTGTTGAACGCCTCGCCGAGCCGGGCGATGTCGTCCTCGCCGGTGACCTTCATCCGTTCCTGGAGCCGGCCGGCGGAGAGCCGCTCGGCGATGCCCGCGGCCATGCGTACGGGGGTGACGACCTGGCGCACCACGAACCATGCGATGGCGCCCAGCAGCACCACCACGAACAGGCCGGCGGTCGCCAGCGTGCCCTTGACCAGGTTCAGGGACTTCTCCTCCTGCGTGAGCGGGAAGACGTAGTACAGCTGGTACGGGTCGCGGTCGATGTCGTAGAGGCGCTTGCCGACGATGAGGCCGGGCTGGGACTCCTGCCCGTTCTCGTACTGGATCAGCGCGTACGTCTGGAAGGCGCCGGGGCCCTTGTTCACCGCGTCCCGCAGGCTCTGCGGAATGCTCGCCGCCTCGACGTTCCCCGAACCGCGGGGCGCACGGGCTCCCTCGTCAGCACTGAGCGCCACCACGTTGAAGGCGTTCTTGCCGCCACTGGCCAGCTGGTCGACGAGTTCGGTGCGCCAGGAGTTGTTCTCGGTCGTGCCGTCCGCCGCGTCGTCGCCCTGGCCGGCGACGGGGGTGAGGGGCGCGTTGGCCTTCTCCTGGGCGGCCGCGAACCCGCCCGCGGCCTGTGTCTGGGCCGCCTTGCCCTTCGCGTCGAGCAGGCCGTTGCGCACCTGCCCGATCACGACGAGGCCGAGCAGCAGCACCACTCCGAGCGACATCAGCAGCGTGCCCGCGACGACCCGCAGCTGGAGGTTGCGCCGCCACAGCCGGACGGCGGGCAGCAGCGGGCGCCGCACCCAGCGCATCAGCAGACGCGGCACCGGCCCGCCGGGCGCCCGGTCCTGGAACAACCGGCCGCCCTGCAGGAAGCGCTCGACGGGAGACGAGGTGTGCCCTGAACCGGCAGCCCGCTCCGCACGGACTCCCGGCTCCCCGGGCTTCGGAGCAGTGCTACCCAGGGACATGTCAGCTCGGTCCGGCCTTATAACCGACGCCTCGGACGGTCACGACGATCTCCGGCCGCTCCGGGTCCTTCTCGACCTTGGAGCGGAGCCGCTGCACATGCACGTTGACCAGACGGGTGTCCGCAGCGTGCCGGTAACCCCAGACCTGCTCCAGGAGCACCTCACGGGTGAAGACCTGCCATGGCTTGCGCGCGAGCGCGACCAGCAGGTCGAACTCCAGCGGGGTCAGGGCGATGGACTGCCCGTCCCGCTTCACCGAGTGCCCCGCGACGTCTATGACCAGGTCCCCGATGGTCAGCTGTTCCGGGGCCGGCTCTTCGGACCTGCGCAGACGTGCCCTGATCCGGGCGACCAACTCCTTCGGTTTGAACGGCTTGACGATGTAGTCGTCGGCCCCGGACTCCAGGCCCACCACCACGTCAACCGTGTCGCTCTTGGCAGTGAGCATGACGATCGGCACACCCGACTCGGCCCTGATCAGCCTGCAGACCTCGATGCCGTCCCTGCCGGGCAGCATGAGGTCGAGCAGGACCAGGTCCGGCTTCGCCTCTCGAAATGCAGCAAGTGCCTTGTCGCCGTCCGCTACGAACGACGGTTCGAAACCCTCACCACGCAGCACAATCCCGAGCATCTCGGCCAGTGCGGTGTCGTCGTCGACGACAAGGACGCGTCCCTTCATAAACGACATCATCCCATTAGCTAATCGTTACCTGCGATGATCTGGCACACAGCTCTGCCAGCCCGGCCCCCGTGACCGGCGAGATTACGCCCTCTTCCGTGACGATCGCCGTGACCAGCTCCGGCGGCGTGACATCGAAGGCGGGGTTGTACGACTGAGTCCCCACAGGGGCGACGAGCACTCCGCCCGCCTCCTCGTCCCCCGCCCCGCGCGGCGGGACCGTGAGCTCCGTCACTTCCCGCCCGGAACGCTGTTCCACGGTAATGGATGCCCCGTCCGCGGTGAGCAGATCCACGGTTGTCGTCGGCGCCACGACGATGAACGGTACGTGGTGGTACTTGGCGAGCACCGCCAGCGGATAGCTCCCCACCTTGTTGGCCACCGACCCGTCCGCGGCGATGCGGTCCGCCCCGATCAGCACGGCATCCACCTCCCCCGCCGCGAACAGCGACCCCGCCGCGTTGTCCGTGAGCAGGGTGTACGGCATGCCGTTGCGCGCCGCCTCGTACGCGGTCAGCCGGGCGCCCTGCAACAGCGGACGGGTCTCGTCCACCCACAGCCGCCTCAGCCGGCCCTCCCGGTGGGCCCCGAGCGCCACCGCGAAGGCGGTGCCCTCGCCCCCGGAGACGAGCGCCCCCGTGTTGCAGTGGGTCAGCAGCCGGTGGCTCCCGCCCGGAACCAGCTCGTCCAGCAGGGCGAGCCCGTACAGGGCCATCCGCCCGCTGGCCTCGGCGTCCTCCCGGTGCAGCGCCCGGGCCTCCGCCAGCGCGGCAGCCCCCGCCCGCTCCTGACCGGCCCCCTTGTCGAGCGCCGCCCAGTAGGCCGCAGCGGCCCGGCGCACGCCGTACCCCAGGTTCACAGCGGTGGGCCGCGCCCGCTCCAGGAGCCCGGTGGCCTCCGCGACGTCATAGCCCCGTACCGCGGCCAGGGCCACACCGTAGGCGCCGGCGATGCCCAGCAGGGGGGCACCCCGCACCGCGAGCGTCCTGATCGCGTCCACCAGAGCCGGCACGTCGGTGCACACCAGCTCCGTCTCCTCCGCGGGCAGCCGCCTCTGGTCGAGGAGCACCAGCACGGGGCCTTCCGGAGGTTCGTCCCAGCGAATTGAGGGCAGCCCGGTGGGCTCGCTGCCCACCGGCGATTGCGCGTCCTGATCAGCCATCCGTCCAGTCTGCCCGGTGACCCGCCCGGACCTGAAGGCACGAGCCGGTCACAGGGCCAGGCCCGGACGGCCTCGACGCGTGACACGATGGCTGCCAGCCTGACGCCGCGACGCGCGGACAGGACCGCGAAGGAGCGACAATGAACGACACTCCGGGCTGGGCCTCGCCCGGATCCGCCCCCTCCGACGACCAGCAAACGAACAACCGCGACGCGGACCACCGGGAGCCGGCCGGCCGGGAAACGGCAACCCGGGAAACAGCTGGTCCGGAAATGGCAGATCAGGAAGCGGCAGATCAGGAAGCAGACCGTCGGGAGACCGACGGCCGGGAAACGGCCGACCGGGAGGCGGACCGCCCCGAGACGGCCATCCCCCGCCCTTCCGAACCGGCCGACGACTCCGCCCCTTCGGCGACCTGGGCCGCCCAGCAACCGCCTGCCGGCCAGTGGTCCCCTCCGAGCCCCACCGGGACCCGCCCCGCCGCCCCGCCGCCCCGTCCGGGCTGGAGCACCCCGGCACACGGCCTCGGCCCCGGCCCCGGCTGGAACGCACCGCCGCCGGGATCCGGGTGGGGCGGCCCGCCGCCTGCGGCGAAGCCCGGAGTGATCCCGCTCCGGCCGCTCGGCATCGGCGAGATCCTCGACGGCGCCGTCTCCACCATGCGCGCCCACTGGCGCACGGTCCTCGGCATCACGCTCGCGGTCTCCGTGATCGCCCAGGCCGCCATCCTCCTCATCCAGCGCACTGTGCTGCCCGACCCTCCGTCGGTCGACAGCGACGCCACCGGCTCCGAGGCGCTGCGCCAGGCCACCGAGTCGCTCCGCTACAGCCTCCTCGATCTCGCCCCGCCCCTGCTCATCTCGATGCTGGCCACGATCTTCACCACGTCGGTGGTGACTGTGGTGATCAGCCGCTCGGTGCTGGGCCGCCAGGTCACGCTGTCCGAAGCCTGGGCCGAGGCCCGCCCCAGGCTGCTCCCCCTGCTGGGCCTGACCCTCCTGCTCGCCGTCATGGGCGGAGCCATCATGACGGCCGGCCTCCTCCCGGGGTTCCTGATCGGCGACGCGGCGGGAGCGGGCCTCGCCTTCCTCGGATTGCTCGCCGCGACAGCCGTCTTCCTCTGGCTCTCGGTCCGCTTCAGCCTGGCCGCCCCCGCGCTGATGCTGGAGCGGCAGCCGGTGGCCGCCGCCATGCGCCGGTCCGCGAAGCTGGTCCGTGGCGCCTGGTGGCGGACGTTCGGCATCCTCGCCCTGACCTGGCTGGTGATGCTCATCATGGGGGTGGTGATCGGCATTCCCTTCGGCCTCGTGGCGGTGGGCGTGGACGACGGCAGCCTGAGCGCCTTCCTTTCCGGGGAAGCCACCGAGTTCGGATGGCCGTTCCTGATCGTCACCGCCATCGGTGACGTGGTCGCCACCACGCTCACGTATCCGCTCTCCGCCGGAGTCATGGCCCTTCTCTACGTGGACCAGCGCATCCGTCGCGAAGCGCTCGACCTCGACCTGGCCAGGGCAGCGGGTCTGCCCGGCTTCGACGACAGGCACTGACACCGTCGGGCCCATGGCCGATGCCATCGAGACCGGCCAGTGACGGGCCGGGGCGTGCATGCGCCCCGGTCCGTTCTGTTTGTCCTGGAGAAACCCAGCGGCGTCGCTGGACGCCCTGACCGAACAGCGCGTCTTCGAGCGCCGCATGGCCCTGACGGACGCAATACCGACCACCACGGGACACAAAGGCCGTACTTGTCCCACCTGGGTTACTCGACGCTCTCGCGCGCACGACGGAGCCGGCACGAGGCGCCGTGCTGACTGGTCTCCGTGTGCCCCGCCTGGCAGATCGGCGACCCCCGACAGCCGACTTACCGAGCTCCCCAGTGCCATGTCCCCGTCACACAGGAGCCCGAGGACACAACGGACCACGGCGCCGGAATCCTCACGTAAACGCAGAAAAGCCCCGTGCCAATGGCACGGGGCTTTCCCACAATGATTGTTCGGCGGCGTCCTACTCTCCCACAGGGTCCCCCCTGCAGTACC
>NZ_JBEYCQ010000047.1:0-36147 GCF_040632905.1 Streptomyces sp. NPDC016469 | reverse complement strand
CCGGGGTGGGTGGGCGCAAGCTTGCGCTTTCCGCGCTTGTTCACCTCCCTGGTGGGCTTGCCGGAAAACAACACGACGTGTTGTTTTCCGGCAAGCCCACAGGGCTCGTAACCCGTTGCCGCAACCGCCTAGATAGGGTGTCCGGTGAAGTGATCCGGCTGTTCGGGATGGTGTGAGTACCCGGCCGTGGATCGTGGACGATGATCTGTAGGTGAGGATCGAGCCTTTGCTGCCGTCCTGGCCGCAGGAGGGTCCCGGTCTATGGCAGATCTCGGACCGGGTTGTGTCTGCAGGACACGGACAATCCAAGCGGATCGATAGCGATGCCGCCGCCACGCCGAGTTCGGTCCAGGGCTGAGAATTTCAACGCACGCGAGGCCGTTCCAACGTGGTTGGAATAACCCGGCCGCCCGATGCCCGGGCGGTACTCGCCCCTCCACCGTGGATGCACCCCCGAAGGACCGTTCCAGCCTCCTGCCGGCCGATGACCCAGGACCCGGCCTGGGAGACGGCGCAGGGAACCGGCCGTGCTGGAATCCGCAGTGACTTGCAAGCTTCCAGTTGGAGAACGCACTGACCTGCAATTTTGGGTCAGCGTTCGGGTCAGCGGTGGGTCAGCGTTCGGGTCAGCGCTGACCCACCCTCCATCCGAGAAGGCCGCAGCGGCCAGCGGTGGGATGGCCCGGGCTCCGTCGAATGAACGAGCGTGCCTCGTGTGGTGAGCGGCCGGGCGTGGCCGGCGGGTGGAACGCGTAGGAATCGGCGACGCCGCAGGGTTGGCCGGCACAGAACTCGGCCCGGATTGGAATGCTGCGGGGGAGAGGTGCATATCCCCGTGCAGGATTCCAATCCGGGCCGTAGCCGGGTCAGCGGCGGAGTGATTCCAACTGCCGCAACAGCTCTTCGGTGGCCCCTTGCACGCTGGTTCCGAGGTCCAGCACGAGTGCGTCCAGCTCCCGGACTTCGGACGCCAACTCGTCGAACTGCCCGAGCATCGCCAACGCCCGGAATCGGAGCCGCCACAGGCATTCCATCTCCCGCGCCGCGTCCAGACCCCGCGCCACCGCCCACAGCGCACCGCGGGCATCACCCATCTCCAGGCACCGGTCGGCCAGGTCGTCCGCGGCGTCAACGATGGCGGAGACCATGTCCTGGCACAGGGGCTCGGCCCAGGTGTAGCGGCGGGCCGGGATCCCCGCGAACGGCCGGCCGCGGACGAGGGTCAGCGCCTGACGGAGCAGCTGCTGAGCGTCGGCGCCGTCCGTGCGGTGGCTTTCATGGACCAGGCGCTCGAACTCTGCCCAGTCGCATCGCACACCGTCCAGCCGGTAGAGCTTGTCCGGCTGCTGGTTCATGTGAGGCAGGTAGAAGGTGTCGGCGGGGGCGGCTGGGTTGGTGCCGAGCCACTTGCGCACGTCCCCGATGCGCGAGTTGCGGGTGGCCCGGGTGACGCGCCCGGAAGGAGCGATGACTTCATCGAGCTGGTGGCTGTTGGCACCAGGGTGGAAGGCCAGCCACGCAGTCAGTTCCAAAGCGAGAGTGCGCCGGTTCGACGCAACGGAACCCCTCGCCCCCTTCAGCTCTACCGGTCCAAGAACACAGACCAGCGGGCTCGAAGCCCCCTCTGTGCCAGCTGGGCCGCCGACATACGCCTGAACTGGGGCGTCGTTCTCCGCTTCGGTGGCTGCGGCCGCATCGGGAGTGAGGGGCTGCGGAAGTCGGACGCTGACCTTGGCCGTGGAGATGAGTGCGGGCAGGACGTCGCCCGGCGACGAGGCCGCCGACACTCGCTGACTCGGGGGTTCAACCGCGGTCGGCTCCTGATGGACCGATCGACCGTCCTCGACAGGGAACTCCTCGGGCTCGTCGTCCAGATCGGCCAGCCCGACCAGGAGACCCGCCCCCTGCACACCCTTCCCACCCGGGCCGCTGACGCCCGCAGGACGGTTGCCCGCCTCTGTGCGCGCCGGCTCGTCGTCGTAAGACGACACAGACTGCACCGCAGGCTGCGTCTCCGGCTCTTCCTCGTAGTACGACGCAGCCGAAGCAACAGGCTGAGGTTCCGGGGCCGACGGCCGCGGCTTCGGATGATCGGTGGGGGAGTCCGCTGTGAGCCCGAGCTCCAGGACGTCGACGTACTCCTCTTCCGTGACCGTGACCAGCCTGACCCGAACCCCGCTGCCCGGGACGCTCACCTCACCGGCGTCGGTGTCCACGCACCACACCCCAGCCCTCTCCGGGGCAACGGCGCTGCTGGTGATGATCGCCATCGCGGACCGCACCGGCGCCTCCAGCACCTGCCACAGCCGCCCCTGGCTCCGCTCCGTGTCCGGGCACGTGTCGAGATCCGCGAGCACCACCAGCGGCCACAGCTCCTCAACGAGGTCCTCGGACGTCCGCGCCAGCGACAACGAGCCCTCGCGCCCGAACTCGTCCAGGACCTGCCGCTGCCCGGCCTGGTGCTGTTCCAGCATCCGCACGGCGTCACCCAGGTCGGGGTACGGGCTGACCCGGTTCCCATCCAGCATGGACAGACCGGGAGCGGTGTCCTCCCCGGCCACAGCGATCTCGATCTGCTCGGCCAGCGGAGTCAGCGCCAGCGACAGAGCCAACGTCCGCAGCAGCGCGAGCCGCCCGGTACCGGTCAGGTGCAGGGCACCGACGTGCTCCAGGTCGACGAGCACGATCGCCCCGTCCTCGTCCTCGCCCAGCACGGCCAGCGCCGGGAACGGCGGGTCGACCTCCCGCAGCTCCTCCCCGGGCAGCACCTCCCGCGTCCCGGCCGGACACCACCACTGCTCGGTCTGATCAGGTACGGCGGTGAACGGCGCCACCGGCGCCACCGCCTCGGCGAGGTGCAACCGCACGCCTCGCGCGCCGAGCTGCACCGCGGTGATCGCAGGCAGCGGCCGCCCCTCCTCGGCCAGGTGCAGTGCGGCCGTACGCAGAGCATCGGACAGCAGCCCCAGCTCCACACCCGCGTCCACGCTACGCAGCGCCTGCTCGGTCAGGGCGCTGCGGCCGGAAGGCATCGCGATCCGATGACCATGCCGTCGCCGGCGCTGCTGCATCATCCGCCGGTAGGCCAGCGACCCGACCAGCGCCGCCGCCAGGAACCCCGTCGCGCCCAGACCGATCACCCCGGCCCGCGTACCCGCCGACGACGTCTCCTTCTCCTGCCCACCCGCCGCCGGCGCCGGCGCCGCCGTCGTGGACTCGGTGGAAGCCGGCGCCGACGGTGTCACGTCGGCCTCCGGAGTAGCCGGCCGCGACGGGCCCGGGTCAGCGGCCGCTGACCCGGTGGGCGCCGGCCGGGTCTGTTCCGCAGTCGTCGCCCCGGCAGCCCCAGCACCGAGCTCACCCTGCTGCTCCGGCTGCTGGGCGTCGGGCTTCGCGCCCTGGTCGTGCTCCGTCTCCGGAGTCGGCGCCTTCTGGTGCTCGCTGGTCTCCGGCACGTCCTGCTGCCCGGCACGCGGAGGCGTTGACCGGTCCGGGGCGGTGCGGGCACCGGAATGGTCGGGCCCGACTGTCCCCGGCAGGGCGAGTTCCTGTCCGGGGTAGATGCGGTCCGGGTTGCTGAAGGTGTGCCCGTAGGGCTGCTCGCTGCCCTTGTTCGCCTCGTAGAGCTCGGGCCACCGGCCGCCGTCGCCGAGTTCGTTCTCGGCGATCTTCGAGAGGTAGTCACCTGACCGGACGGTGTAGGTGGTCGCTGCTTCTTCGTCCGCGTTGCCCTGTTGGTGCATCGTGCTCGTGGGACGATCCGCGGAGGTGGTGTCGGTCGGTACGGGAAGGCGAGCGTCCTGGGGCAGGGTAAGCACGGCGCCCTGGGGGAGGTACTGGTCGCCCGCGATGAGTTCGGGGATGTCGGGGTTGAGGGCAGCGATGTCCCTCCAGCGTGGTCCGCTGCCGAGGTAGGTCTGGGCGAGCTCCCATGGCGATTCGGTGGCGGAGGTGACGGTGTGCTGCAACTTCGCCACGGGCGGCGCCGGTGTCTCGCCGGTGTTGTGGGCGCCCTGCCCGGCGGTGTGGGAGACGGTCGCGGCGACGGCGGGTGCGACCGTGGCTGCAGAGGCGGCGGTCGGGGCGAGGAGCACGATGCCGCCGATCAGGAAGCTCGCGAGGGACTGCATGCCGCCCAGGCCGCGGATGCGGGGAGCGGACCGGCGGCGCACCACCGCGATGAGTTCTACCAGGACGGAGAAGGCGAAAGCCGCCCAGGCGGCCCAGCCGATGCAGGTCATGACGACCAGGAGCAGCGACCCGTCGTCCTGCTGGGCCAGCAGCTCTGTGCCGCCGGGCAGTTCGGTGGGCTGGTGGCCCACCGTGAGCAGCAGGAAGGGGGCGCCGATGACCAAGGCGGCCAGGAGGGACAGGCCGAGCAGCGCCCGCAGTACGGTGCCGGCTGCGCGCAGCGGGGCGGGGGAGCGGTTGGCCATGGTGTGGCTCAGCCTCCAGCTTGGGTCTGCAGATGGGCTTTCGCGGTGCCGGTGACGTTGATGGATCCCACGCCGACGAGCTGCGCGAAGTACGTGTCGTAGGTGTCGTGGACGGTGACGGTCAGGCTCTGTCCGTTGTCGGTGATCTGCACGTCGCCTTGAACGCCGGCGGCGGTGAGGTAGCCCTGTACGGCGCTGGCGGCGGCATCGGGATCGATCGTGATGGCGGTGCCTTCGATGGCCTGGGCGGGGTCGATTTGCTGTCCGGCGGTGCGGGCGGCTTCCTGGGCCAGTGACGTCGCCCGGTTCCCGGCGTTCAGCGCGCCGCCGCCGTCGACGAGCAGCCCCATCACCATCAGGATCGCGAGCGAGGCCAGGGCGAAGAACAGGGACATTGACCCCCGGTCTCGGTGGCGGGCGGACATGGCCGCATGCCACCGCACCAGGAGTCGGCGGGCAGAGAGGTTCACTGGCGTCCCCGGTAGGTGTCGATGGGACTGGACCACGACGCGGTCAGCGTCTTGGCACCGGGCAGGCCGGGCAGACCGATGTCGGAGAGGCTGGCCGTGCAGGCGACGGTGGCCGTCACGTTCGCCTCGGTGCCCAGGTCGAGGGCGTAGCCGCCGGTGTCGACCACCACACTGGAGGTGCTGCACTGGATGCCCTCGCCCTGCAAGCTGCGATCCGCAGCGGCCTGTGCCTGAGCCTGGGCGCTGCTGGCGTCACGCTCAAGGGACGCGGCCCGGGCCGCCGCCCGGGCCGCAGAGTCCACCGCACCGTCGGCGTCGGTCACCCGCCCGAACGCGATCATGAGCAGAATCAGGGCGATCATCACGGGCGCGAGGATCGCGGTCTCCACCGCGTACGAGCCCCGGTCACCGCCTCGCACCCGGACCGGCAGCCTGAGCACGCGGGTGCGGGAGTGGGAGGTCACGGAGTGCTCCAGCGTTCGACAGGACCATCGGCATGCTGGACCACGTCCAGCGTCAGGCCGGGAACCAGCGTGGCGACGCTGCCCCGCACCGTGATGCGAATCTTCTGCGCGCTGCTGCCGGCCGAGGACACGCTCGCCCCGCGCACGCTGTCACCGAACCGGGCGAGGAACTCCTGCGCCTGGGCGACACCGTCGCCCTCACCGGCGCCGAACTGCCGCCCGGCCTCGACACCCTGACGGGCGGCGGACTGTGCGACTTTGCGTGCGTGGTAGTACAGGCCGACTTGGAGAGCGGTGAAGACTAGCGCGAGGACGACTACGGCCAGGACCGCGAACTCCACGCTCCCGAAACCATGATCGCCCCCGAACCGGCGGCCACGCCGGGCAGCCCGGGCGGTCGGTCGGGCGTCTGGTAGTCGGGGCACTGACAGATCCTCCTCTCGACGTGATGACGGTGTTGAGTGCGGACAAGGTGGTCAGCCGCCGTTGATGATGCCGATCTTCTCCATGAGCTTGGTCCGGATCGCGAGGACAAGGAGGCCGGCGCCGACCAGCAGCGCGCCCGCGATCAGAGCGAGTTCGGCGGAGGTCTGCCCGGAATCCTTGCCGGTCTTCAGCGCCGCGTAGTGGCTGCGAATCCACACGGTCAGGGTCTGGATGTCCATGAGTGCCTTCTCTCTCAGCTTCCGAGGATGGTGACGGTGACGGGGATCATGACGAAGGTGAGCATGAGGATCACGCCGAAGGTGACCGGCAGGATCATCGCCGCGCTCGCCGCGTTGGCCTGCGCCTTCGCGTCCGAGAGCAGCGCGATCCGCAGCTGCCGGGCCTGGGCCTGGAGGGTGGTGTAGACGGCCGCGCCGTCACCGGCCAGAGCGAGGGTGTCGGCGGGTCGGGAGAGCTCGGGGATGTCGAGTTCGTCGCCGAGCTGCTTGAGGGCGTCCCAGACGGTGACGCCGGAGAGATCGGCCTCGTGGAAGACCTGTCGCATGCGGACGAAGATGAACCCGTCCCCGACTTCCGCGGTCTGCGTCAGGGCTTGGGCGGCCCCGGAGTTCGCGATGCGGGCCAAGGCCACGCGCTCCAGGTAGGAGGCGGCCGCGTGCCGGACGACGAGACGGGCGGCCGCCGCGTCGCGGGCGACTTCCTTGACCGGCCAGAACCAGAACAGGGCGGCCATGACGAGGGAGAACAGCGCTGGGAGAGCGAACGGGAACGGTGTGCCGGCCGCGGCCAGGAGCGCCTGGACCAGCTGCGGCAGCACCAGCCCGTACACGGCGTACAGGAAGCGTTTGCCCAGGTGCGCGGCTGGACTGATCCTCAGCAGGTTCAGATCCTTGACGGGCAGCGTGAGCCGTCCCCCGAACTCGCCGAGGAGCCGACCGCCGACCCGTTCGCTCAGTGTTCCCGCGCCCGTGGATGCTGCGGCGGCCGCCAGGAGCGGACCTGCGGCTTTGGAGGCGTCCAGCCGGTCGAGGACGGAGGACAGGTCGCGGCGGGCGGGCATCGCTGCCCGCACGGCGAGACCGAGCAGAGCACCGGCGGCGGCCGCCGGCACGACAGCCGTCATAGGGATCATCGGACGGCTCCAGAGGCGAGCGAATCGGGCTGGATGGTGGCGGGCAACGGCGAGATGAGCCGCGGGTCGGGCTTGGTGCGGGCGATACTGCGCAGCCACCGCAGGGTGCACGCGAACGCTCCGCCGAGGCCGGCGAGGACGAACTGTCCGAGCGGTGACTGGTACCAGCCGGACCAGGCGTCGTTGAGCATGCAGCCCACGACGACGACGCAGATGACGATCGAGACCAGGCGCGCGCTCTTGCGGACCTTTGCCCGGTCGGCCTCCACGTCGCGGGCGTCGGCCGCCTGCTGGTGGATCGTGGCCGCCAGCGCTTCCAGCGCCTCGGACAGCCCGGGCCCCTTGTATACGGCGTGCGACTGGAACAGGAGCACGACGTGGTCGCTGACACCGTCGGCCAGCTCGTCCGCGAACAGTGCGAACGCGTCGTGCGCTTCCATCCCGGAGCGCAGCCGCTCGGCCAGGGCCCGCACGTTCCCGGCGATGGGGGCGGGGGCGGCCTTCGCGGATGCCTGGATCGTCTGGGTGAGGCTGATCCCGGCCTGGTGGATTCCGGCAAGGTGGTTGAGCCACTGCCCGAGCGCCTCCAGGCGCTCGATCCGCTGCATCGCCGCCGTCCCCGGGTTCAGCAGGTATGGCAGGGCGAGAACGGCGCCCCCGGCGAGCAGCCCGTGCACAGGCCAGCCCGTCCACGCCCACACCACCAGCACCGTGATGCCCGCCGTGGTGAGCAGGTACCGCCAGCGCTGCTGCCACGCCAGCGGCAGCCCCGCCTTCGCCCGCTGGAGGCGCCCGCTCATGCGGGATACTGGCCGGGCGGGATCCGGGACCCGGCCCCGGACCTCACGCACGGCGGCGAACAGGGCGAGCACGACGAGCACGGCGCAGCAGGCCGCGACGAGCGAGAGCTGTGAGGTGTTCACCGGGCCCCCACGGTCTGAAGCGTCCCCTGCCAGGCACCGTACGGGTTGTCGGTCAGCCACTCGCGGCGAAGCAGCCCGGTCCGCTCCAGATCGGTGATGAACGAGGGCATGTTTTTGTACACCGCCCGCGGTTCACCACCCTGAGGGGCGAAGAGTTCGGTGGTGACGGGCCTTCCGCCTTCGCCGACGACGTCGTGGACCTCATGGATGCTGCTGACGAACCGGTGCTTCTGCCCGCCGATCGCGGTCTCGTCCAGGTAGGTCAGGTAGACCACTACGTCGATCGAGGACGCGATGAGGTGGTGGGCTGCCTCGGTCTGCATGCCGGACTCGGTGCACAACTGGACCAAGCGGCTGATGATCGCGTGCGGGCGGCGGACGTGGAGTGTGCACATGGAGCCGGACCCGCCCGACGACATGGCGTTCAGCATCGGCACGATCTCCGTGGAGCGGACCTCGCCGACGATGACCCGGGTGGCGTTGTAGCGCAGCGCGGTGCTGAACATGTCGGCGATGCTGACTTCACCGGCCCGGTCACCGGCGCGTACCTCTCCGTTGGACTGCCTGGCCTCGAACGCGAAGGTCACCGGGCCTGGCTTCGGGCCGGGCTCGTCCAAGTAGAGCTCGCGGTCCGATTCCAGGGTGACCAGCCGTTCCGCGGGTGGGATCTCGCGGCCCAGCGCACGCAGCAGTGACGTCTTGCCGGCCCCCATGTCGCCGACGACCAGGATGTTCATCCGAGCATGGACGCACGCGGTCAGGAACCGTTCCAGGACCGGGTTGATCGAGCCCCACCTGACGAGCTCGGCGATGCCGTGCTGGCGGATGCGGTGGCGGCGGATGACGACGGACGGGCGGGAGGTCAGCAGGGAGGCGGTGACGCGGGAGCCGTCGGGCATCCGGAACCCGACCATCGGGGTGGCCTGCGTCAGGGCCCGTTCGCCGTGCCCGGACAGCCGCGCCATCCGGTTGACCCAGGTGATCAGCTCGTCGTGGCTGTCGGCGACCTTGTCGATCGTGCGCCGGGGCCGGTCGTGGTACTCGATGTGGGCGCGCAGCCCGTCGACCATCACGTCCTCGACCCCGGGCTCGTCGAGCAGGGACTGCAGCCGGCCGCCGCGGAACATGGAGTCGAAGACCGCCGTGCCGATCATGCGTTCCTGCTCGGCGGTCAGCGGGACATTGCCGTGCGCGTGCTTGGTCGCCCACTCCGCGACCTTGCTCGTCACCAGCGTCCGGGCCAGTGCACGACGGTCCGTTTCCTCCAGGTGCTTGTCGGGGTCCTCCGCACTGAGAGCCTTCGACACCTCGCCCTGGAGCGCCTCGATCACCTCCCACCCCACCGGCAGCTCACCGGGAAGCCCTGCCAGCCGCGGCACCGCACCCGGGTCGGCCGCGACCGTCTTGGCCGGGGCCTGCACGGGGGGCACATGCGAGGGGGGCGTGCGCTGGCCGAGGTGCCCCGAGAGCAGCGAAGCGAGCTGTTGCGGATTCAGGGCCTCGGGGCCGGGTCGCTGATGTGTGTCAGCCACGGTTACCCCCTCGTTGCCCGGCCAGGTGCTGGAGCACTCCGGCCAGTTGTGGGTTGGACCGGCGGGCCGGGTACTCCTGCTGGATCCGGCGGCGCGAGACGGCCGCCTCGATCTGCTCGGTCGCCGTACGGGCGTGACGCAGCAAAGGGCTGCGGGCATGCCCGCGCGGCGGCCGGCCCCCGGATGCGAAGTACTCGGCCGTGACCTGGTCCCACGGCAAGGTCGCCAGCACCGGCGTCTTCAACGCGTCACCGACCTGGTGCGCCCGGTAGGGGCCGTTCTCGATGAGGAGCAGACCGAGCGTGTCGGGACCTGATCCGCGTTCCTGCAGCTCTGTGCGCAGGGGATCGATCATGTGGCGGGCCAGCGCGAGGGACGCCTCGGAGCTGCGGACCACGAGGAGGACCTGGTCGGCCTGATGGATCAGGGGGGCGGGTGTCAGCGTCTCGTTCAGTCGCCCGGTGTCCAGCGCGAGCCGCCCGGCGTCGATCACCACATCGTGTCCGGCCTGCGTGGAAAGGATGTGCAGGACTTCGGACAGCCGCGGCCACGTCAGCCCGAGCGCAGATGCCTGGGCCGGGTCGGTGAGGCCCGGCAGCAGCTTGCGGTGTCCGGCCTCGTCCAGTGGCCACAGGTGATTGACGAACGCGTTCGACAAAGCTTCGGGGCCGCTGCGCTGGGCGGCGGCCAGGTGGAAGAGCCCGAACCCTGCGCCCGCTTCACCGTTGAGGAACCCTGCTCGAAGCGTGCCGCCGGCCGGGTCGCACTCGGCGAGCAGCGAGGGCCGCCTCGACGCCAGGGTCAGGGCGAGCGCGGAGGTGGTGACGCCGCAGGACTTCGCGGACACAAGTGCGGTCACGGCCATGGTCAGTTGCTCCGCGGTTCGCGGACCAGGGCGATCCGCCCGGTCGAGGCACGGGTGGCCAGCAGCGGGCCGTCACTGGTGGCCACGGCCAGGTTGACCACGATGGTGCCCGAGGCATCCGGGCGGGACACAGAGACCACGACCCCCTTGATCGAGGTCGGCGGCGCCTCGGCGTCCTTCGGATCGGCCTGCTCACCCGGGGCCGGGGTGGTGACGGCCAGCACCTTGTCACCGGGAGCCAGTGCCCCTGCCGGGGCCTGGCCCCGTTTGACCTGCACACCGACCTGCTGCTTGTCGTCACCCAACCCGGTACCGGCGGCCAGCTGGGAGACGGTCAGCAGCCCGCCCTTGCGCAGCTCGACGGCGGGACGCTTCCCAATGACGGAGGCCCGGTCGGAAGCGGGCACCGGCGAAAGGCGCGCGTCGGCCGAAACCTCGGCCACCGTCAGGTCGTCCTGGGTGAGCGCCTGACCGGCCGGAACGTCGCGGGCGATGGCGATCACCTGGGTCCGGTCGGACGCCGAGGTGACCGCCGCTGCTGCCCCCAGCCCGCACAGGACAGCGAGCACGATGCACAGGGCGGTCACCGACCAGCGCCGCTCACGCTTGACCGGTGCGGTGGTGGTGATGGGCACGTCGGGCCGGGCCGGCGTGCCGGTTCGGGGCGCGGGGGGCACGGCGACGGGGGACTCCATGCGGGTGTTGCCTCTCGTGTTGGATCAGACGCAGTGCGGGGGTTAGTTGAGGACCTGGACCTCGGCGATGGTCACGTCGACTGCGCTCTCGCGGACTTCGGTGAGCTGGCCGCTCTGGCCGCCGCCCTCCCAGTTGATCGTCCAGGTCGACGTCGCGGTGACGTGGTACTTCCCGGACTCCTGGGTAGACGAGGGCAAGGCGTAGCGGTGTCCGCAGTCGGGGGACGGCTTCTTGCCGTACTCCTCCCGGTAGGGGGTTCCCGCGGTCGTGCAGGTGACCGTCGTGCCATCCCCCATCGACCAGACGATCTTGCTGACCTTCGCAGTGGCCGTCACGGTCACCGCCCCCGCCGTCGCGGACGCGGTGTTCGGCCCGTACGTCTCGGGCCCCTTGGCCGTCCACATGTAGACCGGCATGCCCACGACGCCCTTGCCCCCCGGCTTCGGCGTGATCCCGATGGCCGGGGCTCTGAGCAGCATCTTGTCGACGGCAAGCTGAGCGACCACGACGGGATCCACCTGGGCCGCCGGTGGGTCGGCAGCCCAGACCAGCTTGCCGATCGCATCGTCGCTCGCTCCCGGCGCACAGATCCTCTCGTAGATCGCGCCGTCGCCGGGCTCATGCCCATCCCACTCGACGCTGCCAGCCGGCGGCTGCGGATCAGCCAGCTTGACCGTGCAGGGCATGCCACTGACTGGACCGCCCTTCGGCTGCTTCCCAGGCTTGTTCGTTCCTGTCCTCTTGGAAGGCGTGGTGGTGCCGCGCTTCCCCGGATCATGGGCAGTCACGCAGAACCACGTGGCGTCAACGGTGCACTTGCCCGCGTCGCCCTTCGAGCCGTCGGCCGCCTGCGCGGTAACGGCGAGGAGCAGGGACGCCAGGCTGGTCGCGGCGACAGCCAGGTGTCGGCTTAGCACGGCTTCTCCTGCGGGGTGTCCCTGACCACCCTCCAGCCTTCGGGCCAACGCTCGACGACCGAAGCGACCACGTACCGGGTCAGTCGGTCACTGGGCAGCACAACCGGCTTCTTCGTGTCACGGTCAATGACTTTCCACCGGGAGACGTCGAGACAGCTCGACAGACGCACGTTGGGCACTTTGCGGTCCAGGTCGATCTGGGTCACCGTCGGGTTCTTCACCGTGACCTCACCGACGGTGCTTTGCCCGGCCTTGCGCATGTTCGCCATACCGGTGTTGGCACCCACCAGAGCCGAGCCGGCCGCGTAGTCCTTGAGTGCCGTTTCCTCGGCACCGCCCTTCGCGTAGCTACGGCCCATCTCGCGCCAGTACGACGTATACGTTGCAATGGCGTTCGCCTTGGCGGCCTCTTCTGCGTCTACCGGCTTACCCGATGGCTTCTTGGAAGCCGCTGTTGCCGAGGGGGCTTGCTTCGGGTCGGCGGACTTGTCGGAACTGCATCCGGAAGCGGCCACCATTGTGCAGGCCACGGCAACCAGAGTGCTCATGTAGGCATGGTTCCGCTTGCGAACCTTCGCTCCTGCTGGTCGTGCCTGCTGAGCCATTGAGCCTCCTTGTGCATATGCCACAATGCCCCCCGAACTGGGCGATCCGCCCGCGAGTGATGCTGCTGGCCTGTTCGCGCCCTTGAAACAAACCCCTCGGTCGGCTGTCAGGTTACGCAAAGTCGCGCCATAACCCCAAAGAGTTCGAGGAGTTGAGATCGCCCCGCACGCCGTGAAACGGCACATTCCGTGATGGAACTCCGTGCATTGTTCCGGGATTTGATGAATCCGAGACCTTGTGAGGCCCCGTCGGAAGGCATAGCGGTTCATCGGGAAATCCTCCAGTGCATCGTGTCGTCACGTGGTCTGAAACGGGGTGAGCAGTACGTTCGTCAACTCCGGCGGGCCGAGGAGCGGCGTTACGACCGGCGCGAACGGGCCCTTTTCCTTGAGGAGTTCGACGGTCGTGACCCCCGCACGCAGCAGCCCGCCCTGGGAGAGCCGCGGGTCGACCGCCGCGAGAGCCCGCAGGTCCGTCGTCCGGCGCGCGAGCGCGGCCGGCCCGGCGCCGGACAGGATGATCAGCAACCTGGGGAAGACCGGGTACCGGTCACGCCACGCCTCCCGGACACCTCGGGCCTGCCGGCGCCTGCCCGCCAGCGGCGTGTACGTCGCGTACCGGGCGTACGTGCTGAGCTTCTGGCCGAGGCGGGCGACCTGCATCGTGGCCCGGTCGACTTCGAGGAAGAACGTCAGCATCTGTCGGCGCCCCTCCTGCGTGGTGTGGGTGTAGCGCAGGACCGCGTCCGGGACGAGGAACGCGTCGTCGCCCATGCGGTTGTCGCCCTCACGGACGCGGTGCGCGAGCTCCGGCTCCCAGTCCAGGGGTCCGCATTCATCACCCAGGTGCTCGGCCCATTTCGTGAACGTGATTCCCGTATCGACGACAGCGAGGGTGTGCTCCTGGAGCTGGGAGGCGGCCGCCCTGGTGCTCATCCGGTACGAGCGCGTGGTCACAGCGCTGCTGGCCTCGACGACCTCACAGCCGGCGGCTGTGACGTGCCAGAGGAGTTCGCAGTTTCCCAGCCTGCTGGCGCGCCGGTCGACGGACTCGACGAGTCCCGTGGTGCGGAGGTGCCGCAGTTGGCGCAGCAGGTACTCCGGCCGCTTCGTGTGCGGTGTCAGGAGGTAGTGGAGCTGGCTGGTGGACATCAGCCGGTGCTGGTACAGGAGAGGCAGCAGCCGCTGACTGAACCGGGAGACGCTCCCCGTGGGTGCTTCGGCAAGGGGGTGGGACATCAGGCGACCTCGCTCTGCTCGATGGTGGGGGACTTCTGCGTGGATGTGAGGTTCTTGAGGTGGGTCAGGATCGTGTCGTCGAGACCCGTTAGCTGGTCCTCGTCCCCGTCGAGAAGGCGCAGGACCTCTCCGACGGGGCGCCGTTTGAGGTTGCGGTCTATTGCCTCGTCGAGCGTGGGCATGAGGTCGGGGCGGTGGTAGTCGGCCAGGGCCTGGTGGACCGCGACGCCCCGGACCCGGAAGGGTGTGGTGCGTTCGCCGTCGAGCATGGTCGAGGCCACGTACTGGTACTTCGCCAGCTGCTCCAGCACCTCGGGCGCGATCCCGCCCAGGCGCCTGGCGACGAACGCGGCCTCGTTGTGGTCCGCGCCGGTAGCGGTCAGCAGGGACTGGTTCTGCATCAGGGCCTGGCGGGTCTCTTCCGACAGGCGCATCACCATCTGTGTGAGCCCCATCAGCCGCACCTCGTACTTGCGCAGCTGCTCCAGGATCGCGGCGACGTAGCCGCGGGAGGCACCGTCGATCGCGGTCAGCTCGTCCGCGAACGCGAACATCGTCGCCAGCTCCTCCTGCGCCACCCCCTCACGCGACAGACCGGCCAGGAACAGATCGAACAGCAGCAGGCTTGTGATGATCTGGTCCGCGCTCCCTGAGCCGGAGCAGCGGAGCATCACGATCTTGTTCTCGTCCATCGCGGCCCGCACGTCATACGTCGACCTCGGCTGCCCAAGGAACGCCCGCAGCGAATCGGACGTCTCAAGCTGCTCCAGCATCTGCGTCACGACGGGGACCGCGCCCGACTCGTACTGGGGGAACGTCAGCTGCCAGAACCGGGACAGACGCTTCGGTAGCTGCTTGAGGACGTGTGTCCGCCACTCCTCGTCGGTCAGCAGCCGGGTGATCGAGAACAGGGTGGGCTGGAGGTCGGGGCGCCCCTGCGCGCACATCAGGAGCGCGAGGTGGGCCAGGACCTGCACGGCGTGGGACAGGATCGCCCGCGCACGCGGCGCCCGATCCCCCCAACCCTGCGCCGAGGCGAGCCCGCCCACGACCGCGCCGACGACCTCCTGGACCTGGTGGACCTCCCGGCCTTCCATCGACAGCGGGTTCCACGCGCCGATCCGGGCCGTGGGGTCCTTCACGCTCACATCGATCAGCAGCACCCGGCCTGTCAGCGTGGGATGGGTCAGGTAGGGGAGTGCGCGCTGGACCGCCGCACCGTGCGGGTCCAGAAACCACACCCCGAACCCGGCATAGGCCAGGGTGAGCGCCTGGAGCAGCGCGAGCTCCGACTTCCCGAACCCCGACCGCCCCAGCCCGGCCCCGAACAGCACATCCTCCTGCGGCACCGCCCCCAGCCGCTTCCGACCGTCCGGCCCGGTGACCAGCCCGAGCGGGACGACGCCGGGCTGGCCGGTCCACTCCGGCAGCCGCGCCGGCGCCGCCGGCACCACACCCCCGGTACGCACCACGTTCGACGCCTTGCAGTGCACCGACGGAGGCTTCAGCAGCGCGGCGATCTCCCGCGCGGTCACCCACTGCCGGCGCGACGGCGCGAACTCCCCGGTCTCGAACCGGCGGTCGAAGCTGCGACGCAGCCACCACACATCGCTGTACGGATGCCACGCACCGAACCGCGGCCCGCGCGGCCGCCACCAGTTCTCACCCGACCACGCATCCATCACCGCCATCACCCGATGAAGAAGGCCCTCCGCCTGCGCCGGATGAGGGGCAACCGCCCGCAGCAGGACCTGTGCCGCGAAGACTGTGGCGTCAGCTGTCGGCAGGAACTTTCCCACTCCGGCGGCCAGGTCCGAGGCGCGCGGCGCCCGGCCGGTGCCCTGCCCGCGTTCCCGACCGCCGGCGTTCAGACCTCCGGCCACGTTCGACCACAACCGCCCGCCCGGCCCCGCACCGTCCGTACCGGCCAGCTGCTCACCGAAAGCCGACGGCCCGCGCTGCTGCGCACGCCGCAGCAGCCGCCGCCTCCACCTCGCCACGCGCGGCCCGGACACCGGCACCAGGTCGACAACGAGCTGGACCTCCTCACCCAGCTCGGCGTCGGCGTGGGCGCAGGCGGAGGCCATCAATTGCAGCGGATCCGGGTCCAGAGCGGCCGCTGTCAGCTGGCGGTGATCGGGCCGGGCGAGCACCAACTCCGCGCGGGCCACGTAAAGCCAGCCCTCGCCGGCGACACCCTCGCCTGTCGACGGCATCAGCTCCAGGTCGATGCTCATGCGCCCGCCTTCTCGACATCGCTCTGCCTCGGGAGAGGGGGAACGCCGTCGAACCGGATCCTGGGCACCTCGTGACGCGCGTACGGATCGACGACATCGACGGAGGCGAAGTCCTGGAGCTGAAGCAGCGCCGCCGCCTGCGACGGGCCCTCAAGCCGATAGGAGAGCCGGCTCTGCGTACTGGACAGGCGTAGCCGCACGCCCATCGCACGCCGCGGCGCCCAACCGACAACCGCCGGCACCCGCGCGAGCCGCGCGGCATGCCGATCGATCTCTTCGGGCGACGGATCGAACCCGGCAGCCGGCACCAGGGCCACCACCGTCCTGCCCGACAACATGACCCGTGCCCGCCGCAGCCACCACCACCATGCCCCTCCCCAGACGGCCGCACCCCCCACGACCACGGCAAGTGCCCACCACCGGACACCCCATACCGCTTCCACCAGCCAGCTCTGTCCCACCAGGGCTCCCTTCGCGCGGCTGACTGCCGCGCTCTACCTCCACAAGGAGGCCGGAGAGCCGAAACGTGACCGACGAATTCGAAGAATTCAGCAACAGGCTCCGGCCTCGGCGCGCCGGCGTGCCGGGCGACAGAGAAGCGCCGCGCTGTTCATCACCCCTCGACCGGGTGATGAACAGCGCGGCGCATCGGCCTTGCGGTGCCCGGCGCGGTGCGGGCGTCTTGCTGTCGGGCTGCGCGACTCCTCAGCGAGCGTCGGTCGCCGGTGTTCCGTAGCCCTCGTGGTGATGGGTGGTCAGGCAGGTCTGGCAGTAGGGGCGCCGGCAGATGCGGCAGGGCGTCCCCGCCGGCTGTCCGCATCCGGTGCACGGGTCGGGGAGCGTGTCCACGAACGCGGCCCGAGTGCGCCAGGTTCCGTTGCAGCCGGGGGCGGTGCAGCGGACGAGAGAGTAGGCGGAGCGGGTGATGCGATAGCCGTTGAACGCTGACCGGTTGTAGTTGCGCTGCACGACGATCCACAGCGCGCGGTGATCACGGTTCCTGCATGCAGTGCCCATGGGGTTCCCTTCGAGAGCAGGGCCTGACCCGCCCCGGCCGGGGGAGTGGAGGGGCGGGTCAGGTGCAGGGGCGGGTCAGCCGGCCGCGAGTTCGCAGTGCCGGTCGGCCTTGCGGTGTACGCGTCCGGGATTGCTCCTGGTGACGTACGCGACGGTGGCCCGAGCCTTCGTGACGCCGACGACCAGGCCCCGGCGGTACATGCCACGGGCGTGGACGTACGCGGTGTCCCCCACCTTCGGGGTGGCGCCGTCATCCCAGCCCGGCATGCCCTCGACGTTCGGGCGGGCGTCGACGAGAGCGGCCAGCTGCTCCTGGACCTCCTCATCTGCGTGCTGGAGGTCGATGGTCTTGCGGACCTTCGCCGCGACGCGTTCCATATCCCCCTGCGGAGCGTCGAGGCGGGTGCCGTTGCACGTGATCACGAAGTGGGCGAATCGACGCCACTTCTGTCCTGCAGAAGCCGGGACGCGGGTGAGCGTGAATTCCACGCCGCGGTAGGTCTCCCGGTACGCCACATAGGGCTCAAGCGTGCTGGTGCGCGCGCGCTCCTCCGCGATGCGGTCGGCTGCCTCGACGGCCCCGTCGAGCGTCGAGAAGCGGGGCGCCGGTTGGCCGCCGCGGTGGCTCGGGGTCCACAGCTCGAAGGGGGTGTTCGCGAACCTGCTGCCAGCGGGCCAGTCGTAGCGTTCGACGACGCCGATGGTGTCGAGGCCCTGCTCCAGTACCCACTTGGTGTCCGGCTTGAGTTCATCCTGTGTGACCTTGACTGTTGCGCGCATGCTCAGTCCTTTCGTAGAGCCGCCGTTCCGGGCGACTGCGTGTAGCTACACAATAGACCGATGTGTAGCTACACGCAAGGGGCGGGCTGCGCTTCCGTATGCCCTGGGTGGAGAACGGCGCTCCCGCCCGGACGGCAAGCCAATGGGGCGAGGGCGGCACATTCACTTCCGGCCTCGCCCGGAGTTGACGCGCCGCCCCGGTCCGACCGGACAGTGTGCGCGACCGTGGCCGTCACGGGTGTCGCGCCACATCTGCCGGCTTGGCGCGCAATACCGGGGTGAGCTGGGCGCACGCTTGCTCATGTAGCTACACGTAGGTACAGTGGCCGCCATGACTCCCAGAAAAGACACCCACACCCCCCCGAGGCAGGTCCGCATCGGCGACGAGTGGTACGAGTTCCAGGCCGCGCTCGAGGAAATGGGCGCAGAGGCGGTAGCCAACGGATCCGAACGCGCCGAAAACCTGCGCAACTACATCGCATGGTTCCTGCGCAAGCCGGGCGCCACGGCACCGCGGCGCCCGGATGCGGACATGCTCCCTGCCATCCAGGCGCGAGGAGCCCAGATCAAGCAGGAGGCCGAAGCCAAGGCGAGGTCCAAGGCAGCCGGCGCACGCACGACGTGAACCCGCAAGCTGTGGGTCTCTAGGCCGATACAGAGGCCGGCTACAACTGCCTAAATCACCCTTCGTACGTCCCAGTCGTACTTCTCCCAGTACCCGGACAGGGACGTGGTCTCGACGTTCTTACCGGGCCGTGGGGCGTGGATCATGGTGTGGGTGCCGGTGTAGAGACCGACATGTCCCCAGTTCCCGTCGTTGTTGATGACGATGAGGTCGCCGGGCTGCATGTCAGAACGCTCAACGTGCCGACCGGTGTGGCGCATCTGCTGGGAGGTGCGGGGGAGGCTGATGCCGGCGCCCGTGTGGAAGGCGTAGAGCATGAGGCCGGAGCAGTCGTAGCCGCCCTTGGTCGGCCCAGAAATGCTGCCCCCGCCCCACACGTACGGTGTGCCGATCGCCGAGCGTGCAGCGTTGATGACTGCCCCCGGCTTACCGGTTGCCACGCCCCCGGCATCCGGGCCGACGGGGAGCGCGTCGTACTCGGTGATGTGTTCCGTGACGTCATTGACGTATGTGTTGGAGTGGTTGTAGCGGTAGATCGCCTTGCGTAGCTGGGCGGCCTTCGACAGGTTGGTGGTGCCGGTCCCGCAGAGGTAGACGGCGGTGCCGAGCGCGGCGTCGAACGCGTTGTGCGGGTCCTTGACCCTGTCGTGGTTGCCGTCCTGTCCGGTGGGTCCGTTCCAGGTGGAGGGCAGGAACTGCATCGGGCCGACCGCCCGGTCGTAGGCGGTGTCGCCGTCGAGCCGGCCGCGGTCGGTGTCCGTGAACGAGGTGCGGTTGCCGCCGATGCCCGAGCCGTTGAGCCGGACACCGAGGATGTGCGGGGTGATGTTCCCGTTGGCGGCCACGGTGCGCCCGGCGGCGTGGTTCGACTCGATCTTCCCGATTCCGGCGATCACGGACCACCGCATGCCCTTGCAGTGCGGGCGCAGGGCGGTGACCTGGGTGGCGGCACGGCTGTAGGCCGACAGCATCACCGGGTCGATCCCCGCTACCGTCTGCGGCACCCCGCCGACAGCCGGTGCGGCGGCTTCCTCCTTCTCGTGGCCGGTTGCGCCGTTGGCGACGGCGGCGACGAAGAGCACCAGCAGCCCCAGGACCGCGGCGACCGGCGCGAGGAGCACCCACCCCGCCAGGATCACCTTTCCCTTTCCGTTCATGGCGTCCCCGGCCCGGACGGGCGCTGAACAGGGCGAGGCGGGCGCGGTGCGCGCGGCGCAGGCGCTGGCTCGGCCACGCGATTCTGCCGGACGCGGTGGAGTTGCTGGTGCAGACGTGCCTGCGCCGCACTGTATGGCGGTTGAACAATCCGTGGAGGAGCGGGGCGCCGCCGCGTCGCCACCACTAGCCCCGGTCCTGATGCCTGTCGCCTGGGTGAGTGTGACGAGCCGACGGGGCGTCGGGCGCCGGGTGCCCGCCCCTGGCGGGATGCGGGCACGGTCGTCGGAGCCGGCTGCGGGTCCGGCGGTGTGACGGGCTGGTAGGCGCCGAGGGCCGGCTGGCCGCGGACGATGCGGCCGAGGGAGCGCATGTTGTGCCGGGTCTCCCGGCCGAGTTCGCGAGCCGGCTGCACCCGGGCGCTGATCTCCTGCCGCCGGTCCTGCATTTGCCGGATGGCGACGGTGGCCCGCGCGGCTGCCCGCCCCGGCAGTGCCGACACGGCGGGGCCGACTCGGCGCGCGACGCGCGGCCCGTACACCGGTAGCCCGACGGCGGCCTGCAGCCCGATCCTTCCGGCTCGGACGGCGGTGCGGGCCCCTGCCCGGACGGTGCGTTCGGCCGCGGTGGCCAGGCCGGTGGCGGCCCGGCCACCGCTGCGGGCCAGACGCGTAGTGATCCCGGCGGCCGCACGCCCGCCACCGATCCGGGCTGCTGCACCGAGCGCGGTGCTGGTGCCGCCGGTGGCCAGGGCGGTGCCGAGCGTGAGCCCGCCGAGCACCAGCCGCTTCCCCACCCCGCGCCGCTCCCTGCCCGCGGGCGCGGAGACTGCCCCGCCGAGCGGGCTGTTCCCGAGCCGCTGCCTGACCCGGGTGACCATGCTCCGGGTGGTGCGGGCGAGTTTGCGGCGGTAGAGGAACGCGGCGACGCAGATGCCGTCCAGGACGATGAACCGCACGGTCAGCCCGCCGGGCAGGTCGCTCTCGGGGGTGTTGAGGACGGTGTTGACGACGACCACGAACACGGCCAGGGAGATGACGCAGGCCAGCATCAGGGCGAGGCAGCGGGCGATGGCCGCGGCCCGGTCCCACAGCCACGCCCGCCCCGGGCCGGGCAGGATCCCGGCGGCCAGGGCTACTTTCGCGAACATCGCCTCGATGGCGATGTTGACCTGAGCGAAAAGGAACCCGCACCCCAGGACGGTGATGAACGCGCAGGTGAGGAACGCGGCCAGAAGCATGAACGCGGCGCCGCCGACCTTGTCCATCGACGCCTTCTTCACCGTGCCGGCGTCCTTGACGCAGTCCTTCTCAAAGCTGGCGACCGGCCCCGAGCCGTGGATCATGTTCATCACCTCGTCGGTGGTCACGTCCACAGCGGTGTCGACGAGCCAGTCCTTCACCGTGTCGGGCAGCGCGACCCCGAGCCCGGGGATGTTCTTGAGGAAGGACTTGCCCTTCTCCTTACGCTGGTCGACCTCTTGGTCGTAGACGGCCTGCTCGATCCGGGAGTCACGGAACTCCTTCCCGCACTTCCCGTCGAACGTCTGCCCGTAGGACAGGAGCATCGCCGGCCGCGCCACGAACGCGTCCACGAGAGCATCGGTGATAGGCCGTGCCAGCGCACTGGGCGCGGAGCGCACCTGCTCACCGACGCTGCGCCCGGATGGCTTCTTCTCCCAGCCGGCTTCGGTGGTGGGCCGGGTGCTGTCGATGGGTTCCTTGTCCAGGACCAGGGCGGCCGTCTCCACGGCCAGGTCCCGCACGCTCGCGACGACGCCGGTGTCCTTGCTGAGCAGGAGCTGCGGGGGCGAGGCGAGCGCCCCGACGGCGAGCGCGGAGATGACCAGCGCGGCCGCCATCTCGCCCCAGCCCCTGACCCGGTTCCCGAACAGCAAATGAAACGATGCCACGACCAGGGTGATCGTCATGAAGAGCAGCGGCAGGCCGAGTTGCATGACGACGCTGCCGTACAGCGACGTCGACACCTGGAGCGCGGGCCTCAGCAGGAGTCCGGCGAGGAAGAAGGACAGGCTCCAGGAGATGAGGAAGCATGCGAAGCTGACCAGCCACTTGTTGCCGAGGAACAGCATGTCGACGAGGAATCCCTCGATTGACAGGTCCCAGTCGTTCCAGTCACCGGTGTCGGCGTAGATGCGGTACGAGCTGACCGGATTCCCGTCCCGGTCGGTCACGTCGAACGCGGACAACACCCCACCCTGGGCCGCCCGGTCCTTCTTATACGCATCGACCTTCCTGTCGAACTCCTCCTGCGCTTCCCTCTCCTTGCGCCGCTCCTCCTCGGCGGCCTCCCTCTTCTCGCGCTCCTCCTTCGCGCGTGCGTCATCGAGCAGGTCGGAGAGCCCGTTGTCCGTGGCCGACGGGTCGGGCACCAGTGGGCTCGGCTTGAGCGGGTTCGGCGGCCCCGGCAGCAACGGCCCGGGGGAAGGGGACCCGGACGTACCCGGGACGGGTCCCTGGGGGCCGGGCACGAACGGGTTGTCGAGCAGCCCGCCGCGACTGGCCGACGGGGACGGCGTCGGGCTGGGGGCCGCGTGGGCGGCTACACCGGCGAGCACCAGCGAGGCCAGGCACGACAGCGCGAAAAGCACGAGCCCGGCCGCCATGCTCCTCCCCGGCCGCAACCACCGCCGCACACCCCGCAGCGCGCGTACGCGCCCGCCGGGCAACCACGGCCGCCCGCCCAGCGCCCGAGCCAGGCCCAGAACGGGAACACGTCCCTTCCGGGACCGGGTCGAGCCGCTGCGGACGCGTTCGGCGGCTGCGCCCCGGGCCCGGGGCTGGTCCTTGTTCTGTGCCGGTGCGCCGGCCCGCCGCAGGGTCATGCCGTTGTGCTCTGGAGAGGCTGGGAGTGGATGTGGGTGACGGCTTGTTCGTCGGCGGGCAGGGTGATCTGCATGGCGCCGATCCGGCCGGTGAGGTCGCGGTGCAGGCACTCCCCGGCCCGAGCGGCACGCTCCTGATCGCTCAGCTCGGGGCTGTTGGGCGAGAGCCCCGTGGTGACGAGCGCGAGGAGGTCCGGGTCGTTGGGGTCGCAGCCCAGGAACGTCAAAGCGCGGCGAGCGAGTGTCACGTCGGTGTGCCGGAAGACGAACTTGCGGGGGATCAGGCCGCGCAGGATCTGTCCGTCCTCGGAATCCCCGGAGCCGATGTCTTCGTCGTCGTGCCCGCCGAACAGGGCGCCGGCCCCGTGCTTCCGGCCGTCGCGTACGAGCTCCAGGGCCAGGGCGAGACCTTCGGGGCTGGAGGTCAGCCACCAGCACTCGTCCCACACCACGAGCGCGAACTCATCCAGGTCCGCGTACACGATCTTCCGGCACAGGGCGGCGATCAGGTACATCACGGCCCGGCCGAAGACCTTCTCGAACTCCATCTTCTCCAGCCGGCCCTCGCGCAGCTCGCTCTTCGTCGGCAGCGCGAGCGAGGCCACGGAGAAGACGAGGGTGTCGGCCGACGACCCCCTCACCACGGGCAGCGTCTCGTCGAACACCGCCCGGGCGAGGTCCTTGCGGCGCACGGCGGACAGCCGCCGGGCCGCCATCGCCGAGCACGTGTCACCGCCCGCGCCGCGGTTGGTGAGCTCCTCGACCAGGACCCGCATCGACGGATGGGGCTGGGCGAGTACGGCCTCGATCGCCTCGGACAGGGCAATGCCCTCGTCGCTCATCGGCACGAGCCCCATCAACAACGTCAGGAACGATTCGGTGAAGCGCTGGGCTTCGCGGCCGGTGAAGGTCCGCAAAGGGTCGAGGGAGATGCGGGCGTGGTCGTCGACGGTGATGCACTCGGTCTGGCCCGGGCACGCCTGGGCGTAGCGGAGCCATTCCTGACGCGGCGTACGGTCGACGATCACGACGCGGCCCCGCCGGTAGCTGCCCCGGGTGCGGTGTCCGGCGGCGAGCACCGAGTACACCGCGGCCTTCATCGCGGTCGACTTGCCCGCGCCGAGTTCCCCGATGAACGCCGCCGTCGCCGACGTGTTCTCCCTCGGGCCGCGCGTCCAGTCGGTGAGCACAGGGCGTACGCCGCCGCCGGCGAGCTGGAGCCCGAACAAGGGCCCGGTGCTGTCGCCGAGCCCGCCGCCGTTGAACGGGGCGGCCATCGCGAAGTCCCGCGCCAGCAAGTACTGGGCGTACTGGGCCATGACCTGCGGGGTGCGGGTGCCGGGCAGCATCCCGTACCAGAGGTTCTCCTGCTCCCCGCGCGGCCGGGCGAAGGTGTATTCGTTGCCGGCGAAGTGCCCGGCCAGCTCCCCCGCCCGCCGCTCCGCCTCCTCGGGGGTGCCGCCCCAGACGCACAGCGCGGCCATCGCCCGCACCTCGACCTCGGTGCTCGATGCGGTCAGCCGCTCCCTGTATTCGTCGAGCCCGCCGACGGCCTTGTCGATGCTGGCCGGCACACCGGCGGTCTCGCCCTCGTACTCGGCGTACTGGTTGGCGAGCTCGCGGGCCTGGCGCCGGGTCCTGGCCTCGGCCTCGGCCCCGGACGAGACGTGCAGGCGCACCACCCAGTCCACCGGGAACGAGAAAGCATCCAACGATGCGAGGTACTCCGAGCCGGGAAAGACGAACGCCTCCGGCATCTCGGACAGAGCGAGCATCACCTGATACGAGGGACCCCACTCCGTCGTGACCTCCAGCCACCGCCGCGCGAACGGACCCACCGGCCCTGTCTTGCGCCCGCGCCGGCGCCCGCGCCTTCCGGGCCCGCCCTTTCCGGCCCCGCGGCTCGTACGGTGACGGCCCCAGCCCACGTCCGCACCGCCGTCGTCGTTGTGCAGGTCCTCCAGAAGGTTGCCGCCCTCGGCGAGCGCGACTTGCCCGAGCGACGCCGCGCCCCGGCCCCGCCCCCGCGTCCGTGCCTGTTCCCCTTCGGGAAGCAGAGGTTCGAGCAGGCCGCGCCGGGCGCTGTGGCCGTAGATCCACAGGATCTCGGGTGTCGTCGCGGCCCGCAGCGCGATACCCGACGGCCACATCGACGCCATCCGCTCGGCCTGGGCCAGGCGCTCACCCTCCTCACGGGCGGACACCGGACGGGGCAGCAGCCCCAGCTGCAGAGCGAGTTCGGCGCGCGCGGCGGCGAACACCTCGCGCACCGCCTCTCCACGAGCCAACGGCAATGGCACGGCGAGCCAGTCGGTACGGCCGGTCAGCTCCAGCTGCTCCAGCTGTCCGCGCAGCAGCTCGGTGGACTGCCGGTATCGAGGCGAGACCGCCAGGTCGATACCGGTTGTCATCTTGGACAGGACGCTTTCCGGGTCGACGGCCGGGCACAGGCTCAGCAGCATCGACTCACCGGTGAGGGACTTGACCAGCGCCTCCAGCTGCCCCAGCCGCCGGTCCTTCGACCGCCGCGACGTATCGCCCCCACCCGACCCCGCCACCCGGTAGACGGCCCAGACTTGCCCGTGCACTGTCCACATCACGTTCCCGGCCACATGCCGGATCGGCATCCGCATCCCGGATCACACTCCTCGCCGCGCCGCGCGCGGATCGCTCACGTCTTCTCGGATTTCGCGCCGGCGGGCCGCCAGCAACGCCGCGGCTACCGGCACCGGCCGCCGCTCCGTCACGGCCGCGCCCGCACCGGCCGCCTCCCGTTCTGCTGCCTGCATGCCGTCGGCCGCCGACGAGGCGAGGACGTCGTCCTGGTCGCGGGCCGTGGAAGGGCGCTGTGCAGTACCGGGTCGGGCGGAGTTCGCCGAGCGAGGCACGGCCGGCCTTGACTGGGCCGTGTGCAGTACCGACGCGGCGGCGCTGCCGTGGTTGCGCGCCGTCGCCGGTGCCCAGGTGATGCTGCACACCCCGATCACCAGCCGCCGACCGCGCAGAGCCTTGAGCGGCCGGCCGCCGAGCCGGCCACCGGAGGGCCGGGTCAGCAGCCCGAGCGAACTCCCGGCCACCGACAGCGGGCTACGGCCGTCGACCTGCACATGCCGTACCAGCAGGGACAGCCCGTAGGGCAGTCCGAGGGCGAGCACGTAGTTGAGGAGCCCGAAGTGTGCCCACAGCGCCCGGGTCAGCAGTAGCAGGGTCAGTGCCCCGGCCAGCACGACCATCTGCGGCACGGTGTAGGGGCCGCCCCAGATCCGGCCGCGCCCGCCAGGCCACCGTCCGATCATCAATGGGTGACGGCGGGCCCGGGTGTAGGACCGCCCGACCAGCACCTCCGACGACGCACCCGCCGCCGGGTTGGCACTTACGCTCACCGCTGCTCACCCTGGCCGGTCGACTGGTCGTAGGTCTGGACGACCGCGTAGCCGGTGCCGGCGCCCTTGACTGTGCCGTTGCTGGGGGTGAGGTCGTCGCCGACGCTGTCGCGGAACATCGGCGCGTTCAGTACGACGAACCACAGCGCGGCCCCGCCCAGGGCCGCGACGAACGCGGACACCACCGATTTCGTCTTGCCCCAGGTGACGACCACGGCGGCCACCAGCATCAGCAGCATCACCGAGTTGCTCAGCAAGCTCGTGGCCTTCTGGGCGAGGTGGTCGACGTCGTCGATCGCCCCCGCCAGCACCATCGCGTTCACCGTCATCACTGCGTCTCCTTCTCATCGGTCCGTGCCGAGTCCTTGCTCAGCACGGGAGGTCCCTCCACGGACGCGATCTCCCACCGCCCATCCCGCGCGGTGATCGCGATGGCGTACGCCAGCGGCCGCTGCTGACCGGCCGTGTCCGTCGCGGCGACCTGGACCAGCAGCTCCCGTCGCGCCCCGTCGGCCGGCACGCCCTGCTGCGCGCCGGGGTCGTTCGTGCCCGTCTCCGCGACCTGTACGACCTCGACGCGTGCATAGGGCGCGGGTGAGACCGCGGACAGCGCGGTGCCGGGGGAGAGGTAGCGGTCCAGCTGTCCGCTCCCGGCCAGGTAAGCGGCGAAGAAGCCCGTCAGCGTCTGCCCGGCCGGATCAGAAGCCGGCACGGGAACGGACTGCCCGTACGCCAGCGACGGAGCCTCACCCGGCAACGGCGCTGCGACCTCCGCCGGAAGCGCGGCCGCCGCCATCGCCCCATCCGCACCGGCATGCACCGCGACCTGGAAGTACCGCAGCACCGACCCCGACCGTGCCGAACCCGGCTCCGACTCCTCCGCGCCGGGCTTCGTCTTCGCCCCAGCCTTCGGCTTGGCCGCGGTTGTGTCGGTGGCGACGACGCGGGCGGCGACGGTCACCGACCAGTACCCGCCGGAGACCTGGCGCACCTTCACCGCCGCAAGTTGCTGCGCCCGCTGCGCCCCGGGAGCGGCGGTCAGCGTCACGTCGCGGGCGGTCGGCAGGAACGGAGCCAGGGAGTCCTCGGTGCCCTCACCAGCCGCCAGGTACGCGCTCACGAACAGCTCCGCGAACCCGCCCGGCCCCGCCGACTGCCCCACCGCAGGCTGCTCCTGGCGGACCGCAACCACCGGCGCCGCCGGCGCCGGACGGGACAGCAGCGCCCACACAGCCAGCACGGGCCCGGCCACCAGCAGCCCCCACGCCGTACGACGCAGCACCGTCACGGTGTTCGCCGCGGCCCCGAGGGACCCCAGCTCCCACCCACCGGCCTCACCCGGCAGCACGTCCTGAAGTTCTACGTCCTCGGTGCGCCGCCTCACAGCTGCCCCCGCGCGGCCTTGCCGACCTGACTGGTCCGGCTCTGCTCCGGCAGGCGGCGCCAGCGGGCGAAAGCGGAGCTGGCCCGGGTGGCGTCCTCGTCGAGATACGCGCGCATCGACTCCGCCGTCTGTTGCGCGAACGGTGCGACCTCCAGCTGCACGACCAGTTCGCGCAGCCTCTGGCGTGCCCGCACCAGCACGGCGAGATCCGACTGTTCGTTCGCGTCGCTGTCTGTTGTCGTGAGCTCGGGGTCCGTCATGACCCGCCCACCCCTTTCCGGCAGTACCTCTGCCGCCACCCACCCCAAGGAGCCGCCGGCGCCCAGACGTGACCCACGAATCCGAGAAATCTGAAAAGAGGCCGTCATGCCGCCTGCGCCCACTGCTCCGCGACGGCCCGCATCTGCCGCACCGCCCGGCTGCGCCGCTTGCGCCACGCGACCGCGGACACCCCTGCGGAGTCCGCCCCGGTCCGGGTCTCGTGCGCGATCAGCCGCGCCCGGCCGGCGTCCATCCGGCCCGCGTCCACGGCCCACACCAGCAGCTCGACCAGCTCACCCCGAGCCCCGTCGACGCCTTCGCCGTCCCGCAGCAGCCCTGCCTCGGCGGCCCGCCGTCCCAGGAGGTTCGTCCAGGTGGCTTCGGCCGGATCGTCGCCCGCCGGTACACCGGCCAGTACTTCGTCGCAGTAGGGGACCGTTACGGTGTGGGGCTCGGCGCCCTCGGCCTTCAGCTCCCGGCTGGCCAGGTGGAGAGTTTCCATCTGGAGGTTCGCCGCGGCCCCGCTCGTGCGGCCAAGGGGGAATCGGCGCACGACCTGGAAGAGGCACGCGACAACGACCTGTCCGGTCTCGTCGTAGTCCCGCCCCGCCTGCAGACGGCGTGTCAGCCGCATGGCCCCGGGCAGTATCGCCTGCACCACCACCCGCGCCGCGAGCAACGCCTCGCTTCCCTCGCCGCCGGCCCGCTCAAGGAGGACCCGGAGCCACCGGTCGCTGTGTGCGCGGCCATGGGACCGGTCGAGGCGCCCGAGCGCGGCCAGTACCTCAGGCAGGCCATCCGCGGCCACGGTGTCGGTCAGCGGGATGCCGCCCGCGCGCAGCCAGCCGAGCACGGTTGCCGCGTGGCCCGGCTCGGCGCACACGACGTCCCACTCGGCGTTCAGCGACTCAAAAACCCTTGTTCCATTCACGACAGCTCCCATTCAGGTGATGCCGTGAATGCTTCTCAGGCCCCCCGACCCAATCGCTGACCCAAACCCCCGAATGCGCAGGTCAGACGGTTGCCCAAACGCTGACCTCGACGGCAGGGAAGGAGCTGAGCCGCAGGGTCAGCGCGGGGTCAGCGGACTTGGCGCGGGCGCGCCCACCGATATGCCGGGGTCCGCGCACCGGGGCACGCGAGGATGCCGGGCGTGGACTGCCGGGGTGTGGGGAAGCGTCGCTGCTCCCCCTGGCTGGTGACCTGGCGAAGGGCTCGTTGTTCGCGGGGGCCCTCGTTGCCTCATGCTGGCCTGGGGCCAGCGTCTCTCGGCGGCAACGCCAGCCTCCTCCCGGCTTCAAGAGGCGGCCAGGAGCCGTAGGACCGCTGTCTTGCCCGGGGCCGGAGCAGGGCCTCGAGAGCATGGACCCGGGTGCCACGGCTCATGCCAGCGGAAGGGGTGGAATCGGCGGGCGTTGGCTCTGTGTGGACGGGTGGCCCCGCGTACGTGCGAAGTTCCGCGAGGCCACCCTTGAGCGCAACGTCCTGTCAGGAAGCACCCGGTCCGACGGTAGGTCAGGTCGAGGCCGGCCGCGCGCCGACGTACCCGGCCGGCGCGGCCGGGTGGGTCTGGAGCCGGACTTGACGGGCTCTCGGATGCGGCTCCTGCGCTTGCCGTTCATTGGTCGTCTCGCGGGTCCAGGCATGCCGCGGTGCCCGCTCAACGCCGGTTGCTCTATTGGTTGTGCAACGGGTTGTACGACAGGTTGTCGGACAAGGCGTGCTACGGGTTGCACTACGGGTTGTCTACCCGAAAACCATGGGAGTGCGTAGCTGCAGGTCAGCCCCCATTGGGTCAGCGTTTCCTTCTGGCGACACCTCTTTCCCGAAGGGGAAGATGCCTTCTTTCTCCACCATCCCCGGGCGGACCGGAGGAGGCGGTGAACGTTGCCGGTCACAGATGTCCGCCGGAGCGGACGCGGTCCGCGGGGCTGCGCGTGTGCTGCGGCGGCCCGGCCGCGCTGGCCGGGGGCGGGGCCGGGGGTGCCGGGATCCGTCGCGGCGAGGGCTGTCTGTATCGGGTGGCGTCGCCCATCGGTAGGGAGGAGCAGGGGCGTGTGAGGCCGGCGCGCTTCGCCGCAGTCGGGCATCGCTTTCCACACCCCTTGCGTGTAGCTACACAAAGCATTGTGTAGCTACACGGACGGATGGGCCGCCCACGCGAAGGGACTGCCAGTGATCAGCGTTGACCTTCTCCTTGTCGTCGTTACCGACCTCCCGGACGACGAGGACCACGCCCCCCTGCTCGTCAACCCCGGCGCCGCTCGCATCGTCCGGGCCGACCGGGTCGCCGCCGGGGACACGGTCCTGGCCGCATTTCCCGAGTACCGGGCTCGCGGCCGGATGCTCGTGAGTGACTACTTCAACGACCAGTACCGGGCGCGCCCCGTTGTGTACGACCCGGCTTGCTGCGACTTCTGCCGCACCGCCGACGACCGGGGGCCGGTCGTGAATCTGGGTGACGCCAACCCCTGGGGCGTGTGCGACCTGTGGGAAGCCGACGCTCCGATCCTTGTCGTTCCCGCCGCCTGACAGCCTCCAGGCCGGATGCCCAGGCCGCCCGGATCCCTGGAGGGGTCCGGGCGGCCGCGCCCTGGTGAGCGACGGTGCGCCCCACTTGCGTGTAGCTACACGGTGTCCTACTGTGTAGCTACACGCCGGGGCGGACTCGGCCGCACAGGAGGAACCCATGCACACCGACTCAGTTCAGTTCATCTCTCCCGCGCTCATCCGCGCCGTCCGCCGGGCGGTCGCTCTGGACCTCCGAGACGA
The DNA here is from genome assembly GCF_040632905.1 of Streptomyces sp. NPDC016469. Classification (NCBI taxonomy): domain Bacteria; kingdom Bacillati; phylum Actinomycetota; class Actinomycetes; order Kitasatosporales; family Streptomycetaceae; genus Streptomyces; species Streptomyces sp. NPDC016469. Next base: position 5,962 of record NZ_JBEYCQ010000047.1, on the reverse strand, counting down.
CACGGACAGCCTTGTTTCCCTCACGATCAAGGCGCCCCGCGACCCGTACGCCACCAGCTGGCCCGTGGACGCTGAGGTGATCCTGAGGCGCATCGACGGCATCGCGGCCATTACGCACCTCATGGCCCCCGCCAGTCGTCGGGTGCCCGTCTCGCCGCGAGAGCAGGCGCTTCTCAGGTCGCTCGGGGTTCCCGTGGAGCTGCGGGATCTGCTTGCCGAACTTCCGTACACCGGTGAGGACCTGTGCATCCCCCTGGATGCGTACCAGGCGTAACTCGAGACCTCGGGACCGGCCCCGCCACTCGACCTGGCGGGGCCGGTCCACCCGAGCGCTCCCGTCTGCGCGGTGAACACTTGCGTGTAGCTACACGCGTGGTCTATTGTGTAGCTACACGCCACGGTAGAGGCCGGGCCGACAGGAAGGACCCCCTGAATGCACCCCACCGCAGACGCCGTCTTCATCACGCCGGAGCTCGTTGCCACCGCACGCACGGCGGCCGCCCTGGACCAGCGCATCGGAGGCGACACGATCACCACACTCACCATTGCCGTCGACGTGCTCGGTATGGGCTTTTCGCTCGACGATGACAGCGCCGTGTTCCTGCGCGGTTCGTCCATCGCGCTCTTCGATGAGATCTTCCGCCCCGTCTCCGCGGAACTGCCCGCGAGCGTGCGCCCCGCTTCTGAGCGCCGCTACACCGCCGCGCTGAAGCTGCGCCGCTTGGTGGCCGAGCTGCCCTTCACCGGCGGCGCGCTGCGAATCCCGCTTCACGCGTACGCGCCGTGACACCTGCCAGAGAACCGGCCCCGCCACTCGACCTGGCGGGGCCGGTCCACCCCGAACACTACTGCCGGAAAGGCGTCACAACTGATGACCCCCACCGCGACCGAGGTCCACGTGAACACCACCGCCACCCACGCCACGGCCCAGCACATCGGCGACCGCTCCCACCAGTGCGACGCCGCCGCGACCAGCAGTCAGCAAGGTGTGCGCGCCTACGCACTGCTCGACGGCATCGGATCTACCGCAACCATCCGGGAATGGACCCGCCGCACGGCCCGCAGCCTCGCGCGCACGGCCGCTGCGACCGGCGACGCCCACACCGCTCTCACCCGCGTCTACGATCGCGTCGCCGCTGAACCCGGACGCGACAACCCCTTCCAGGAGCCCCCCGCCGCGTGCGCAGTGGTCGCCGTTCCCCGCCCGGACGGCGTCCTGTCCGTCGCCTGGTGCGGTGACGTCCGTGCCTACCTCCTGACCGGTGGCCAGCTCGAACAGCTCACCGTCGACCACAACCGCCGCCAGGTGCTCATCGACCATGGAAGGGCACCGGGCCCCTATGACCGGAATTTGGTCACCTCCTATCTCGGGAGCACCGAAACCACCCCGGGGGAAGGCGAGCGCGACCTGATCGGCGTGGCGCTGCGTCCCCTTGGAGGCCGCCTGCTCCTTGCGTCGGACGGGGCGTACGAGCCCCTTGAAGATTCCGCTCGTGACCTGAGTCAGTACCTTGCAGGCGCGCCCGCCGACGCGGCCCGAGCCTTCGTCCGGGCAGCCGTCGCACATGCGCCTGTACGGGCCGACAACGCCACGGTCCTGGTTGCGGACGTGTGAGGGAAACCGCCAGCCCCTACCGGGCGCTCATGGCCCGTCAGTCCCGGCGCTGCCCGGCCACTCGACGTGGCCGGGCAGCAGCCACTGGGCGGCGCGCCCTGCGCGCAAGGGCGCCGGACGGGTGCGGCCCCCTCGGCCTTGCCCGGATGCCGGCCGCGCCCGGCAGCGTCCGGCCGGCGTGAAGTGACTGCGTAGCGGCAGCTGCGGCCGACACCTGAGAGCGGGGGACTTTCAGAACGGTTGCGTGTAGCTACACATGAGGCTATTGTGTAGCTACACGCCACGGGAACGCACCCGGGGCCAACGGAAGGAGAACCCCATGAGCCACGCTGCCGCCCGCGCCGCGCTCAACACCTACGTCGCCACCTCCCACCCCCGCGAGGGGGAAGAGGCCCGCGACGTGCAGGCCCGGGACCTGATCGTCGACCTCCTCCTGATGTTCGAGGCGGAGACTGCGGCCCGAATCCTCGTTACCGCCGAGCAGAACTACCTGGAGGAAGAGCCCACCGTCACGCCGGTCTACATCGGCGTCTGAACCACTCCCGGCGCCCCCGGCCACTCGACCTGGCCGGGGGGCGCCCCTTCCACCTCACCCCAATTCCGCAACGAAAGGCACGCCATGAGCACCGAGATCCACCCCGCTCCCGAGAAGCCGTTCAGCATCTTCGACATCGCCCACGCAGCCGTCGGAATCCTCTCCGGGGACTGGAAGGTTGAGTCAGGCGAGTGGGGTGTGACCGCCTCGATCTTCAACGACGCGCGCTCGTTCTGCCTCGCCGTCGATGAGGGGGGCGATCTCTGCCTCGACTACGACCGCCCGTCGCACGAACGCCTGCCGGACGTTCTGCCGCAGGGTGTTGTGTCCTACGGCGGCGGCCTGGTTTTCGAGGCCGCCTGCGCTGACGAAGGACTGAATGCCCTGTCGGCCAAGGTTGCTTCCGCCGTGCGCGCCGCCACCACCGGCACCCCGGCGCCTATGCGAGAGATCCCGGCACCGACCACCGCCATGGAACTGGGCCGCGCACACGCCACGCACGGCCCGTACCTCACCTACCCGATCACCAATCGTCTGGCGTGCCACTCCATCAAGCACCGCACTCCGGTCGCCGCCGAACGCATGGTTTCCTACCTCGGCTTCACACTCCCAGCGTGCCGCGACCACAAGTACGCGGCAGGCGCTGCCGCGCGGGAGCTGCACGAGCTGAGCTGAGTGCCCGGGGGGAGCACGGCCAAGCCGCGCTCCCCCGCCCGCTTGCCAGTCAACAGCCAGCCGCACCGGAGGAGCACCATCATGAGCAGCACCCCCGCCCCGGGAACCGAGTATCCGTTCAGCGTCTCCGACATCGCCTACGCCGCCGCCGCGCTCCTTGGCGACAGTTGGAGCGCCGAGTCTGGACACTGGGGTGTCACCGGGGTCGTGTCCGGCCCGTGCGCCACATCGTTCGTCTTCACGGTCGACTACGAGGGTGACCTCTGCATCCAGTACGACCGCTTCGAAGCCGACGCACTACCGGACGTCCCGCGCCTGCCCCACGGCGTCCAGGCGTGGGCAGAGGGCGTCTACCTGGAAGACGCCAGCGCCTTGGACGGCCTGGACGACCTTGCCCTACTGAGCGCCGATGCGATCAGCGCCGTCCTCGGGCAACTTGACACAGAGTCGCCCGCTTCCTGTCAGCACTACATCCACACCGGCCGATTTCTGCGCCATGGGGAAACCCCACCGGCGTAACGCGCCCACGACCACCGCCCCCGGGGCCAGCCCGTACGAGCTGCCCCGGGGAGCGGCCCTCTCACCAGATACGGGACCTTTGATGGCAACGCTGCTGATGGGCCGCTGGGACACCAGCGGCAACCTTCTGATTGAGACGTCCGTGAACGTCGCAGACGGCGACGACGCGACGATGGACAGCTACGTCGACGACCAGGACAACAGCGACGGCATGGCATGGGCAGCCAGCTTCGACATCGACGATCACTCTCGCGCCGTACAGCGCGCGTACGAAGAGTACGTCCGCGACGAAGGAACCTGCCTGATCGACAAGGTGCTCGGCTTCGAGCCGAATACCGACTGACGCCTCCCGGGGCCGGGCGGCTTCGAGCACGGTCCAGGGGCGCGACGCCACCGGCGAAGCACTCGCCACCGGCGCTTCAACGCCCCTTCCATACAGTCTCCGGCGCCCCGGCGCGGCATCACGCCGCCCCGGGGCGCCTGCCTGCACTGCGACCCTTAGCTCAGCACGTATGCACGCGCCCATCCCGTATCGGGCTCAGCAAACAGAGTTGGCCGGCACCCTCAGTCCGCCGGAGCGGGTGGCACGGGTGCCGGCCTCCCAAAAGACCATGCCGAAAAAGGCGGTCCTTCTGTCTCCGACTCTACAGCGGCCGCTGCGTTAACCAGCTGCGGGTCCCGTGCTCCCGCCCGCCGCCCGATCCGTTTGCCAAAGCGCCGGTACCCGCCTCGTGCTTCCGCCTCCCCAGGCTCTCCTACGGGGCGCAGCAGGGGATGGAGACGGTAAGCAGCAGGAGAGGGGGCGCAGCAGGGGCGCCGGTGTCTCTCAGCAGAGTTGTTCGACCCGTCATAGCTTGTTTTGGCCCGGGGCGGGGCGCGGCCGTGTCGCCGCCGGGGCGGGGGCGGTCCGCTGCGCTCCCCGCCCCCGCGCGTGCCGGGTCCGCTGCGCTACCCCGGACGACCGCTGCGCCGGTCTCACGCGATGCGGGGTCCGCTTCGCTCCCCTTCCGCATCCCGGCCTGTCCGCTTCGCTCCCACGCCGGAGCCGTCCGGCCGAGCGGGGCTGTCCGCTTCGCTCCCTGCCCCGAGCGCTTCGCGCTGCCGGACGGACCCCCTATCCGCTTCGCGGACCAGGGGGTAAGCGGCGCCCCGACCGCGCCCCGCCCCGGGCCGAAACAAGCTATGACCTGCGAAGACATGGCCGAAGATCTTGTTTTGTGTAGCTACACGAGATATATTTGTCTTGTTGGTCGGCAGTGGCAGCAGGCCAACACCCAAAGGCCGCCCGTGTTCCGAGAAAGGACACCCATGCCCGAACCGCGTTCCGACTCACGCTATGCACTCATCCTCCGCCCCAGCGGCTCGTTCGACGTCATCGACTGGCCCACCGAACTCGCTGCCGGCCTGAACCTCCTCGCCCGGGAGTTCAACACCACCGGCGTCGCCACATTCAGCATGTGGCCCGGCGTCTCGCTGTGGACGTACGTCGACGCGATGATGCACCGCGCCGCGCCGCTGAACCGGAGCGCGGTCAACATTCACTCCGCATCCGGCTACCACCCCCAGGAGTACTACGGAACTGCGGCGATCACCGGCGGCCCCCAGCGCTACACGTACACGGGTCTCACCCTCGACGGCTGCTACGAGCTGTTGAAGATCGCGGGCATCGACGTGCCGACGATGCCGAAGCCGCGCACCAAGTAACCCCCACTGACGCCGGGGCCCCGCCCGACCAGGGCCCCGGCACACCCGACGACCGACCGTCCTCTTTTCCGCACCGCCGGTTTGAGTTGAGCCGCCCAAAGGGCCCGCTCCTCACCACTTCTCGCGTGTGCCCAATCCTTTCAAGGGACTCTCATGATTCCGGTCAAGAGCACCGACAAGCAGCGCGCCTCCTACACCAAAGCCATTGTAGAAATGTGGAACTCCGCTACCCGCGACCAAGTGCGACGCGGCCGCATGTGGTACCCGACAGCAAACGAACTCGCCGCCGACATTGCCACAGGCGATACCACAAAAGGCGCCGGAGTGCTCGCCGCGCTTTCCGCAAACAAATCGTGGAGCGAGAATTGCCGACTTGCCCGGAAGGCATTCCAGGAAGGAAAGGCGAGCGGCCATGTCTCCGACGCGGTCGCTAAAGCAAACCGAATCATGTCCGGAACCGACCCCGCCGAAGTCCTTCCCATGCACATCAAAACCGGCGCCTTTTATCTCAGCATCGCTGACCCGGAAAACCCCGAAACCGTAGTGATCGACCGTCACGCCCACGATATTGCGGTCCGGGAGATCTACGGCCAGAGAGACCGAGGCTTGGGCGCAATCGGCCGCTACAACACCCTCGCCGACTGCTACCGGCGCGCCGCCTACCGCATTGGAGAACTTCCCAGCGTCGTGCAGGCCGTTACGTGGGTGGCGCACCTCGAACGCCGGTAAACGGGGCGCAGCAGGCGCCGGCACGACGGGGCGCAGCAGGCGCCGGCACGACGGGGCGCAGCGCGGGAGAACGGCGCCCCTGCCTGCTCCAGGTTCCGGGGCGGGGCGCGGCCGTGTCGCCGCCGGGGCGGGCGTAGATGTCGAGAGCGAAGGAGGACGAGGAGCCGAGGGTCAGACCGGCGACG